>CAZSTJ010000032.1:0-20566 GCA_964609805.1 uncultured Geobacter sp.
GGCGTATACGGATTTGTTGGCGAAATTACTTGCTATTCCTGCAGAATATCTTTAATGTTGCTTCAGACTGTCACATGAACGACGGCAAGGTGCCCGTCGTTTTCTTTTTGATCATCGCTTACCGACCCCTGATTCAATCCCCTTCATTGAACACGGCAGAACGTTTGGCAGGCGAAGATTCTATCCGGCAGCAGGTCTGTTTTCGGGACCCTCCGCGATAGCAACAGCCGTGCTCACACGTTTACTGCCGTATTTCCGGCGGACCATGCTGTATGGTCCCGCGGCCCGTGTGCGCTATAACCCAGACACCGCCCCGTACCGTAAAGGAAAACACCGCATGACATTTGAAGAACTCAACCTCAACCCCTCCATTCTCAAGGCGATCACCGCCTGTGGCTACACGGTTCCGACCCCGGTCCAGGAACAGTCCATCCCCCTGGTGCTGGAAGGGCATGACCTGATCGCCACCGCCCAGACCGGTACCGGCAAGACCGCCGCTTTCGTACTGCCCGCGCTTGAACGCCTCGCCGTGCCGTCGCAGGTACCCGGTAAAGGTCCCCGCATCCTGGTGCTGACTCCCACCCGTGAGCTGGCAAGCCAGGTCATGGATGCCGCCTGCAAATACGGCCGCGGCCTCCGCATCCGTTGCGGCTCCATACTGGGCGGAATGCCCTACCGTGAGCAGATGCGGCTTCTCTCGGCCCCGGTCGACATCATTGTCGCTACCCCGGGCCGCCTGCTTGACCACCTGGAGCGTGGCAGTGTCAAGCTCGACCGCCTGGAGATGCTGGTGCTGGACGAGGCCGACCGGATGCTCGACATGGGCTTCAGCGAGGATATGGAAAAGATCGTCGCCTGTGCCCCGGCCGGCCGTCAGACCCTGATGTTCACCGCCACCATGGAGAAGGCGGTTCTCGGGCTGGCACAGAGGATGCTCAAGGAGCCGAAGCGGGTTGAACTGGCTGTCCGCACCGACAGCCACGCCCTGATCGAGCAGCGTCTTCACGTGGCCGACAGTCTGCAGCACAAGAAGGATCTGCTGCAGCACCTGATCAGCGACGCCGGACTGACCCGGGCGATCATCTTTTCGGCCACCAAGCGTGATGCCGACGATCTTGCCCGTGAACTGATCAGTTACGGCCACCGTGCCGCCGCTCTCCATGGCGACATGAACCAGTTTGCCCGCAACAAGACGATCGAGAAGATGCGTCGCGGCCACATCCGCCTGCTGGTTGCCACTGACGTGGCGGCCCGTGGCCTGGATGTCAGCGGCATCAGCCATGTCATCAACTTCGATCTCCCGCGCTTTGCCGAGGACTATGTCCACCGTATCGGCCGTACCGGCCGTGCCGGCGCCAACGGGGTAGCAATTTCATTCGTCTCCCGTTCGGAACTCAGTTACCTGGAGCGGATCGAGCGCTTTATCGGCAAACGTCTGCCGGAGCAGAACATCGACGGTCTGCCGCCTCTGTCGCAGCTGCGTCGGGTCGGCCCGGGCAGCAATGCGCGCCGTCCCGGAGCCCCGAAGGGGAACCGCTTTGCCAAGCCGGCCGGCAAGGGGACCCCGGCGTCGACTCAAGCCAAGCCGTGGGCCAACAAGTCCGGCAAACCGGCCGGTGCCCGTCCCAGCCGCGGCCCTGCCCATCAGCCGGTGGTGGAGTACCGCAGCCGCCGCAATCCGCTGAATAACCCGTAACAGAAAAGGGCAGCACGGATCGATGATCCTGCTGCCCTTTTCATGTTTTCCAGCCCGTCCGGTTCTCTCCGGCCAGGCTGTTATTTTTTCTGCAGCTTACCCTTCAGCTGACCGCAGGCGGCGGAAATATCTCCCCCGCGGCTGTCACGGGTGATGACGGTCACATTCCGGTCAATCAGGTACTTGTGGAAGGTGTCGATGGCGGCCTGGGTCGGGGCCTTGAAACCGCACCCCTCGTGTTCATTGAAAGGGATCAGGTTCACCTTGTTGGGGATATCGCTGATCAGCTTCAGCAGCCGCTTGGCGTCCTCAAGGGTGTCGTTCATCCCCCCGAGCATTACGTATTCGAAGGTTACCTTGCGTCGCCCCGGCAGGGGAAAGGCCTTGCAGGCCCTGAGCAGCTCGCGGATCGGATACTTCCGGTTGATCGGCATGATCCGGTCCCGCAGCTCATCAGTGGTGGCGTTGAGGGACACTGCCAGATTCACGTTGGGGATCTCCTCTCCCAGGCGCATCATCTCCGGCACCAGCCCGCAGGTGGAGACCGTTACCCGCCGGTTGGAGAGTTGCAGGCCGTTGCCGTCAATCATGATCCGGATGGCCGGTATCACATTGTCCAGATTGTGGAGCGGCTCTCCCATCCCCATCATGACGATGTTGCGGATGGCGTCCGGTGTCCCCGGCGCGACCTCTTCGTCGCCGTCATCATCATAGGGGCTTTCGCCGGCTGCCTGGGTAAACTGGACCGGGTTCTGGCGCAGGTCGCGTCGCACCGCCAGGATCTGGTTGACGATCTCGGCGGTGGTCAGGTTGCGGGTCAGCTTGAAGGTGCCGGTGAGGCAGAACTCGCACCCCATGGCACAACCCGCCTGAGAGGAGATGCAGAGGGTATTGCGTCCCTCGATGGGGATCAGCACCGCCTCGATGCCGTTGCCGTCTCCCAGGTTGAAGAGATACTTGCGGGTTCCGTCGCCCCCGGTTTCGACGGTCTCCGGTTCCAGCTGGCTGATGCAGGCGATCTCCGCCAGCTCCAACCGCAGCTGCTTGGAGATGTTGGTCATCTCCTCAAAGGAATGAGCATCCTGCTGATAGAGCCACTTGAAGATCTGGGTGGCCCGGAAACGCTCCTTCCCCCTCCCTTTCAGAAACTCCTCCAGGGCCGGCAGGGTCAGGTTTTTCAAGTCTGTTTTTTGGTTATTGCAGCTCATTTCTTTTCACCTGCGGTTTCGGCCGTCCCTTCGCCCTTCGTTTCCGGTGCAGCTTGTTCATGATTCTTTTCCTGTGGTGCCTCAGTGGATGGAGCGTCACTTTCCTTCCGCGCCGAAGAGGGCGTGGTGAAGACCGGCGGCAGGGCGATATTCTGGTCCACCTTGCGCTGCAGACCGGCAATATTGAGTTCCGATGCCAGTGCCGCCTGGTACTCGGCCTCTGCCAACACTCCCTTCTGCCGCATCAGCTTCAGGATCATGTCGGAGCGTTTGAGCACCTTACCCAGGTTCTTGTACGGATTGTAGGCCACCCGGGGGCCGGGGAGCATGGCGGCCAGAAAGGCGCATTCGCGGGGTGTCAGTGCCGAGGCCGGCTTGCCGAAGTAGTAGCGCGAACCGTGGCCGATGCCGTAGACCATGGGCCCCAGTTCCACCACGTTCAGGTAGAATTCGACAATCCGCCCCTTGGTAAGCTCCTGCTCCATGCGCCAGGCCAGGTAGATCTCCTTCAGCTTGCGGGTGATCGTCTTCTCCCGCGACAGGAACAGATTCTTGGCGGTCTGCTGGGTAATGGTGGAGGCACCCCGTTTCAGGCTCTTCTTCTCCAGATCGTACTTGATGGCGTTCTTGATGGCCTTGACGTCGAACCCCTCATGTTTGTAGAAGTTCGAGTCCTCGGCCAGGATCACGGCCCACTTCATCTCGGCCGGGATCCGGCCGGAGGGGGTCCAATGGGGATTCTTCGGGCCGACGATGAGAGGATGGTACTCACCCTGCCAGTCCTTGACCTGGATCGTCGTTGAGTATTTCTTGTCGGCCAGGTCGGATACCGGAGGCAGCAGGAAGAGGGAGATGCCGATGTAGGCCAGGTAGCAGACCATGGCCAGCAGGAGGTAGCGGAGCAGCTTTTTCATGGAGGTATGTGTACCAGAATCCGGCGGTCAGGGGAATGGTTTTGTTGACAGCTGGTGCAGCACGAAACGAAAAAAGGGCGGCCCGAAGACCGCCCTGATGACGAATATGCAGAAGTGTAAAATTAGAAGGTGTAGGCCAGCTTCACGAAGCCGACATGTGCTTCGAAGTTCTGGTTGGCAAAGGCGCCGGTCAGATAACCGGTTGCCGGGTTTGAAGGCACGTTGTTAGCAAAGACAAGGTTCTGATAGTTATTCAGCTCACCTTCGCTGTAGGCGAGGCGTTCGTAACTGTACCCACCGGAGACACCCAGGTTCTTGGAGATCTTGTAGTTGAGCTTGGTGGTCAGGGTCTGACGGGTGTAGTCGTCGTCAGCCGGGATGTCAACCAGGGGGCCGGAGGTGCGGTCGGTAGAGAACGACTGGTTGCCGTTCGAGTAGGCATAGCGCCAGCCGAGTCCTGCGGAGAGGACATTCTTGATGATGTCCACGTCCACATTGAGACCGTAGTCATAGCTGACGTTCTCGCGTTTGACCCTGTAGTCGTAGATGGCCGCAGTCGGCGGTACACCGAAGTTGCCGGTGTGGGAATTGGTCTCATAACGGGTGAACTCGTAGTCGGCATAGGCATTCAGCTTGACGTTGGCAATCGTGTAGTTTGCGTCAAGGTTGACCTCATGGCTCCTGTTGGAGGTCATGCCGATGACGGTCTTGTCATAGGAGTCAAGCTTATAGGCGTACTCCAGGCCGATGCTCAGGTTGTGGAGGGGCTCGATTTCCACGCCGGCCTTGATCATCTCCTGCTTCTTGTCTGTAGCGTCGAATCTGCGGAAACGGGTATCGACACTGTTGGTTGCCACCAGCGTATAATCGCTGAAGCGCGTCATGTGCTGCAGGCGCAGCTTGGCGGTCAACATCTCGAGGGCGTTGTTCTTTGCCTCGACAAAGACGATATGGTCGGTGGTCGAAAAGGCGTCGGCCCGCAGGGCGCGATTGAGGTGCTGGAATTCGTAACCGGCGGATGCCTTGGTGTGTGCCGGCAGTTTCACTGCCGCCTCAATACCAACGTTCTGCTTGTGGTAGGCAAACTTCTCGGTTACTACACCACCGTAGTTGAAATCGTCGGTGGATTTGTTCTGCTTGTCGAGGAAGTTGTAGAAGATGCGGGTTTCAAGCATCTGGATCGGATTGCTGGTAAGAGCCACCGATGCGGTGGTGTAGGTTACCCTGCCGTGGAAGTTCGGTGCCGTTACAGCCGGAAACGGGAACTGGGACAGGTTGACGTTGTCCTCCAGGATCGAATGGTTGGCTCGTGCCATCAGGTTCGAGTTGAACGGCAGTTTCACCATCAGCGAGCCGCCAACCTTGTAATAGTCATTGTTGGGCGGCAACGTCAGCAGGGTGGCGCCGACATTGGTGAGGCCCGGGATGTTCATGGTCTCATAGGGGTTGCTGAACTTGCTGATAAGACCGTCAACCTTGAAGATGAGGTTCTTGGAACGGTAACCGGTCTCGGCTGAGAAGTTCTCGGTTTTGTAATCGACCGGAGAGGGGAATTCCGTGAAGAAGTTGGTCCCGGCGGGAGACAGGGCGGATCTCGAACGCTGGCCGGTCGGGTTCAGGCCTTCCATGTCGGTACGGTCGTATCTGATCCCGAAGAAGTAGGGGCTCTTGAACGACAGTTCGACGCCGGCGCCGTAGTTGGTACGGTCCCGCTTGTAATCAACGGCCGTGTTCCAGGTTGCCAGGTTGTTGTTGGTGATCGGGCCGGTAAGCACGTTGGAGCCGACACCGGTGTAAAAGGTCTTGGCGCCGAGGCTGACGTTGTGCGGGATCACGTTGTAGTAGAGCGACAATTTGTTGGAGTCGTACTGGCCGGCCTGTGCCGTGACATTGACCTCGCGGTTATCCAGCCGGGTGTCCTCATTGTAGCGGAAGTTTTCACCATCGAACCGGAAGTAGAGATCGTCCTTGTTGGCATCCAGGGCAGCGCCCAGGGTAAAGCCGTTACCAAGGTCACGATACTCGTTCAACTTGGACTTGTTGCCGTTGACACCGAGCATCGTGCCGCCCAGTTCGATCGAGCCATTGACAGCTGTCTCTGCGGCTGCGACGCCCGCCGAGCACAGAAGCATAACTAAAAGAGATGGTATCGTTTTGTTACTCATATTGTAGTATCCTCCTGTGAGATTAACGAGCGAATCGCTGGCCGTACTGGCCGCTTGCATTGCTTCCGTGGATTGCCCCATGGCAGTTCAGGCATGAACGGCCGACAATCCTCTGGTCCTGGGTGCCGGTACCGCCAAACAGGTTGGTGCCGTCATAGGGGGTGGAGCCGTGGGTGGAACCATGGCAGTTCCTGCACAACTGGGGCGGTTTCTCGGTCAGCAGTCTCGGTGAACTGGAGCCATGGGGCTTGTGGCATTTGGTGCAATCTTCTTCAACCGGCAGGTGCTCCCAAACGTAGGGACCGCGCTTCTCGGCGTGACACTTGTAACAGAGCTGGTTGGTGTTTTCGGCCTTGAGGCTGCCATGACCCAGTGAGCCGTGGGGGTTGTGGCAGTCGGAACATTTGACCTTTCCCTCGATGACCGGGTGATGGGAGAACTTGTTGGCCTGGTTTTTCACGTCCTTGTGGCACTCGAAGCATTTTTCAGGCTGCTGTGCCACCGGTTTCGATGACTTGTGGATCGAGTGACAGGCAACGCAGGCTACGTCGTCCTTCTTGTGTTTGGAATTGTCCCAGAACATCAGGTTCTGGTTCTTGGCGTGACAGCCGAGGCACTGGGCGTTCTGCTTCTTGGCGTCCCCTTTGCCGAAGGTCACGATGTCTTTCTTGTCGCCACTGGCCAGGTGGGCATCTACGCCACCGTGACAGGCATCACAGCTCTTGCCGGCTTTGCCGTGCAGTGTTGTCGCGTGTTTGGCAACGATGTCGCCATGACATTCCTTGCACTTCTCGTTGGCATAGGCACTGCCGACAAACAGCGTCAGGGCACATACCAGCAACGACATTTTTGAAACGAATCGTGTCATACTCTGTTCCTCCTTGTGTTTTTTCCTGCTTGGGTTCGTTTGAGACCAGAAATAACGTTTATCTTTATAGAATAAATTTAATTTTGAGTAAACAGCAAATGGTGTGGGGTATTTCTGACAATTTGTATATGACAAGTCTGCTACGTCAATATGCCGAGTTCAGTAATTTGGCTGGTATCGTCATGCATCATGGGAAAACGGTATAAATCGCTCACAGGATAGGTAACATCTTGTTACATATGGTTAATGCCCTTAAATCCCGGCCCATGCCGGTGTTGCGGCATGCAGTGTAACTGTTCGTAATTGCATAATACGAGCCAGCTGAGCAGCGCTTTACTGTGGCAGCATTGACAAACATGCCTCCGGATTATTATAGTTAAAAAGTAAGGTTCATATTTGAAGCAAGGAGTTGATGCGCTATGCCCATGTACGAGTACCACTGTTCCGCCTGTAATCATCAGTTCGAACTGCGCCAGAAGTTTTCCGACGCGCCGGCGAGTGAATGTCCCAAGTGCGGCGGCCCGGTAGCAAAGATGATCTCCCAGACCGCTTTCAGTCTGAAAGGTGATGGCTGGTTCAATACCGGTTACTGCCCTAAGACAGAGGCTCCCAAACCGGCGGGCTGTGCCGGCGGAGGCTGTTGCGCCGCGGAATAACCACTCGGTTTAATCGCTTCATGACCACAGAAGAAGGCCTCACAGGTATGCACCTGGTTGAGGCCTTCTCCGTTTATCCCTTTGATCTTATCAAACATCATGCCAGTTTGGTCGAATGAGGCAATGTTAAATGAATACAGTGCGTTGCGGTGTGTTTAGACCTCCGGATTATTCCAATTAGGGTGCAATATTATTTGCAGACGCTGCGGTTTGTTAGTAACTGTTCGTAATCACAGGAGGTTGTCGTGTCAGTGTCATCGGTTGCCTGGCAATGGCGGCTCACAGCCTGCTAATCCAGCCGTTTTCCTTCTTTACAATATCCTCATCTGCGACGTAGAATGCCAGCCTGCACTCCTATTGAAAACCGGACGTTACCGCAATGATCGTTTCCACACAAAAACCGTTTGACGAAGTCCTTGCCGCCCTGGAAGGGGGCAATCGGGTTTTTATTATCGGCTGTGCCAAGTGCGCCACCGTCTGCAAGACCGGCGGTGAGGAAGAGGTCTTCCGGATGCAGGAAGAGCTGACGGCGGCGGGCAAAGAGGTGACCGGCACGATCATCATTGACGAGACCTGTCATATGCTCCGCACCGGCCGTGATCTCCGCTCTCGGAAGGAGCAGGTGGAGGAGGCCGATTTTCTGCTGGTACTCTCCTGCGGTGCCGGTATCCAGTCCGTGGCGGAGGCCGCGGACAAGAAGGTCGTGGCCGGCTCCGATTCCAAGTTCCTCGGCAACATCCGCCGGTTCGGTCATTTCGAGCAGCGCTGCTCCCTCTGCGGCGACTGCCGGTTGAATGACACCGGTGGTATCTGCCCGATCACCGTCTGCCCCAAGGGGATGCTGAACGGTCCCTGCGGCGGTATGGAGGATGGTAACTGCGAGGTCGATCGGGAAAACCGCTGCGCCTGGGTTACCATTTACGAGCGTCTGGAACAGCAGGGGAGAGCCGAGGCCCTCACCCGCCATGTCGTTCCCCGGGACTTCTCCCACAAATGTAAGCCCCACAAACTGAAGCTGGAGAAATGACGATGCCGACCGCCTTGTCACAAAAACTGGGCAGGGGTGAGTTCGTCATCACCGCAGAACTGGCACCCCCCCACGGTAGCGACCTGACCTCTTTCCTGCATATGGCCCGGACCGTTGCCCCCCATGTGGATGCCATCAACATCACCGACAACCAGGGCGCCAACATGCGCATGACCCCACTGACGGCGGCGGCTCTGCTGGTGCGCGAAGGGATCGAACCGGTCATGCAGATAACCTGTCGCGATCGTAACCGCCTCGCGCTGCAGAGTGATCTGCTCGGCGCTTCCGCCATGGGGATCCACAACATACTGGCGCTGACCGGTGATCATATCGGTTGCGGTGACCATCGTCAGGGGCGGGCGGTGTTTGATCTTGATTCGGTCATGCTGCTTCGGGTCATTCAGGGACTGAACGAAGGGATGGATGTCAACGGCAAGCCGCTGGACGGACCAACCGTTTTTTTTGCCGGCGCTGCTGCCGCGCCTGAAGTGGAGCCGTTTGCGGTGACCCGCCCCAAACTGGCGATGAAAGCCATGGCCGGTGCCCGCTTCTATCAGACTCAGGCGGTATTTGAGCCGCAGCGGCTGGAGCGGTTCCGTGATGAGACCATGCCCCACGGCGTCAAGGTCATTGCCGGTGTCCTGGTACTCAAGTCTGCCCGAATGGCAGAATTCATCAATCGCAACATCCCCGGATTGAAGGTGCCGCAGCATGTTGTGGAGCGGCTCGCCGCTGCTGCCGATCCCGGAGCGGAGGGGCTCCTGATTGCCGTCGAAATTGCCCGTGCCTGCCGTGACCGTGCCGATGGGCTGCACATTATGGCCATGGGACGGGACGAGGTCGTGGCCGATATCGTTTCAGCATTGAAATGAGATTCTGGAGGTAATTGCAATGAAGGTCAAAAAGGCTGTTTTTCCGGTAGCCGGTTTGGGGACCCGCTTTCTCCCTGCCACCAAGTCATCACCGAAGGAGATGCTGCCGCTCATCGACAAGCCGTTGGTGCAGTATGTGGTGGAAGAGGCGGTGGCCGCGGGCATCGAGCAGATCCTGTTCGTTACCGGCCGCGGCAAGCGTGCCATCGAGGACCACTTCGACATCTCCACCGAGTTGGAACAGCATTTGGAGGAGAAGGGGAAAAAGAAAACCCTCAAGGCGGTTCGCGAGATCACCGATCTGGTGGATATCTTCTACGTTCGGCAGAAGAAGGCTCTCGGGTTGGGGCATGCCATCCTCTGTGCCCGGGATTTTATCGGCGATGAACCGTTCGCGGTACTCCTGGGGGACGACATCATCGACAGTCCGCGCCCCTGTCTGAAACAGCTGCTCGATGTCTTCGACGAGCGTGCCGGCTCTGTCCTGGCACTGGAAAAGGTGCCGATGGAGAACATCTCCTCCTATGGCTGCGTCCGGGCCGAACAGCTTGCCGAGAGGATCTTCCGGGTAACCGATATGGTGGAAAAACCGAGCCCCGAAGAGGCACCGTCCGATATGGCCATCATCGGCCGTTATGTGCTGACGCCGCGTATCTTCAGTATCCTTGAGCAGCAGGAGGCGGGCAAGGGGGGAGAGATTCAGCTGACCGACGCCATCCTGAAACTCTCAAAGGAGGAACCGGTCTTCGGCTGTCTGTTCGAGGGGCTGCGTCATGATTGCGGCGACAAGCTGGGATTTCTGAAGGCCACGGTTGACATGGCCCTCAAGCGGGATGAGTTCCGGGTGGAGTTCGAAAAGTACCTGCGGCAGCGTCTCTGCCCTTGCTGACCGGAAAACCGGCAATCCAGTCCGGTCAGGAGAAATAAAAAAGGCGAACCGATTGGTTCGCCTTTTCTGTTTCCTGGTTTTGCCCCGGGGCTATTTCGGCCCTTCGGTGACGATGGGGGAGGTCTCCCGCTTCGGTTCCCATCCCTGCCACACGTACGGCGGTTCGATGGTCGGGTCGTAGTAGCCGGGCTGGGGTACGGCAAAAAAGAGGGTCTCGACCATGCCGATGAAACCGCGATAAAGGGTCATGCCGATCCCCTTGAGCGGACCAATGGCGATATAGCCGACCGGCCCCATCTCCCGGCCGGTCACTACGATCTGCTTGGGGATTTCTGCCGGTGAGGTGACCACGTTCGTTACGCCGCGGGCCAGCTTGACCGACATCTTCTCGGCAATCGTCTCGGGGAGCTGTTCAGCGGTGGCGGTCAACGGCATGATCAGCAGTGCGGCAAGCAACAAAAGGGGGACAAACGCTATCTTCTTCATGGTGTCTCCTTTTCCGGTCTTATCAAGCTTGTTTCGTCTCATACCACAAAGATTTGCGGCTTGCAAGCATCACAGGTCAAAAAGTGTCGGTTCCTGCGGCAGAAATTCTTCGAAGCGCTTTTTCAGGTTGCGGAGCTTCTCGATGTAATAGGGGACATTGATGTCGGGGCGGGCCGGGTTAAAACCGGCAATCGGGCGGCACTGCTCGTAGGCGGTCACGTCCTTGCCCGACCCGCAGACATAGTAGCTGACCTGGTCGCCGGCCCGGTAGGGGCGTTCCGCCGCCAGGGCGATCTCGAAGGCCGCCGAGGGATTGCGCCGGCCGAGCCGCAGCTTTTCCCGGTAGCTCGCCGGTGACTCGTTGAGCGTCTCCGTGCGGCTGATCCACGCGACAGGCAGGTCGCGGGAGCGCAGCCGCCCCACGTAGTCGCCGTAGAGCCGTTCAACCCCCGCCGCGTTGCCGTTCAGGAGCAGGGCGATCATGTCACGCATGAACTCGCGCAGGTACCGTTCGATACCGCGGGATTTGAGGCTGCTGCCGCGGATGATGATCCGGCCGTCATATCCCAGCAGGGCGTAATTCTTGGCCCGATAGGCAAACATGGAACGGTAGCGGCCATCCATCTCCACGTCGATCCCTTCGCGGAGCATTTCCGAGATCCGCCTGACCAGCGCCAGTTCCTCCCCTTCTTCCTCACATCCCGGCGGCGGGCGGAAATAGATGCCGTCCGTATCGACCTCGACCGGCACGGCCCCTTCTTTTTGCAGCAGGGCGATCATGTTCTTGATGGTGACCCGTCCCAGGCGCGTCACCTCAGCGGCGGCGGCAGGATCGGAAAAGTTGTGCAGCGGGGTGCCGAGGTAGCCGAAGAAGGAGTTGATCAGCACCTTGAAGACCTGCTGCAGCGCCTCGAAATAATGCCGGTCCCCGTCGGTGGCGGCATCCCGCGCCGACTGCTTTGCCTCCAGCCGGAATCGCCGCAGTTCGGCCAGCATGGGTTGAAAGAGGCCGAGCGTGTCCTTGGCCGGTCCCAGGCGGTAGGCCAGCATCAGTGACGGATAGAGGGAGGCCACGTCGCAATGGACGATCGGACCGTGGATGCCGGGGTGGGCCAGTTCGGTATATCCCCCCTCAAAGGGCTCCGCCCCGGCGGTGCGGGGGGGGATGGCCCGCCCCCGGTGCAGGTACTCCCGCAGGAAGAGCGTATTGATGCGGGTGGCGTTGCCGCGCAGCGGGCAGTTCTGGAACGAATAGGGAAAGATGCGGGTCTGCAGAAACCAGGGGTAGGCCAGCAGCCGGAAGATTCCCAGCGTCTCCCGCACGTCATCCAGATTGTAGCGGTACAGCCGTTCCGGATCCTCCTGGAAGGTTCGGCCGATGGCGCCCCCCTCCAGGTAGGTCCGGTCATCCGTAGCGAGTCCGAAGTGGCGTGCCACCGGCTTCAGACCATAGCTTTCCAGGGTGCGGGTGCCGATATCGTACAGCTGTACCAGGAAATAGGTGTCAACGATGTGCCGGCCGTAGACGTCCCAGCGCGGGTAGTCGATAACCCGCTCCGCCAGGCTCCAGCGCGAGTTCGGCGTCCGGTGCGCCGGGCTGCCGTTGCGCCCCCAGTCCAGCCGGATACCGTGCTGCTCTGCCCGGGTGCCGATGTAGTCCAGGTCAAATCGGAAGATATTGTGTCCGACAATGACATCCGGGTCGCAGCGGTGGATGGCGTCATTGAGGGCCCGCAGCAGTTCCGGTTCCGAAAGCTGGTCTCCCCGCAGGACAACCTCCTCACCGTGGGAATCCTTGAGGGCGATGGAGACGATGCGGTCCTCGGGGCGGTCGGGGTTGGAGAATTCGTACCCCTCCGCACAGAGGGTCTCGATATCCAGGGAGAGGCAGCGGAGCTCTTCGAACTCCAGCCCCTTGAAGAGGGTGGTGCCGCTGGAGAGGAGATACTGGTGGCACAGGTCGGGGATGAACAGGTAGGGGGCATCGGCCGCACCGTGAGATTTGCCGCTTTTGTGCGCCAGGAAGTCCCGGGCGGTGAGACAGTCTCCCCAGGAGTCAAACAGCAGCTGGTGCCGGAAGGCGGCATCGCCGGTCAGGGGGCGGATCGAGCAGGGGGTGCGGCAGCCGCTCAGCAGGCTGGGGTCGTTCACCAGGATGAAGGGGCGAAACGGTTCGTCCTGGATGCGAACATTTTCTCCCTCGCGGATAAAGAGGCGGACGAAGTGGCCGGCCGGTTCCACCGCCACGATGCCGCTGCGCCGGTCGTGGCCGAAGAGCAGGGGATTATGTTCAAATGCTTCTGTCGTCATGGTCCGGACTCTACTTCAGGTTCGGGGACACGGCAATGAAAAAGGCGCGCCCGTTGGGGTCGCGCCTTCTGTTGTTTCCAGGCCCATAGGGTCGGTCGGTGCTTACTTGCCGTGCTTGGCCAGGTAGCTGGCAACGCCGTCCTGGGTCGGTTTCATGGCCTCGTCACCCTCTTTCCAGTTTGCCGGGCAGACCTGGTCGCCATGGGTCTCGACGAACTGCAGAGCGTCAACCATGCGGAGTGCCTCGTCAACGTTACGGCCCAGCGGCAGGTCGTTGCAAAGGGCGTGACGGACATTGCCCTTGGTGTCGATCAGGAACAGGCCGCGGAAGGCTACGCCGGCCGCTTCGAACAGAACGCCGTACTTGGTGGCGATTTCTTTCTTCAGGTCGGAGACCAGCGGATACTGGATCTGACCGATGCCGCCGTCTTCCAGCTTGGTGTTTTTCCAGGCCAGGTGGGTGAACTTGGAGTCGACGGAAACGCCGATGACTTCGGTGTTACGCTTCTTGAACTCGTCCAGCTTCTTGTTGAAGGCAAGGATTTCGGACGGGCAGACGAAGGTAAAGTCCAGCGGGTAGAAGAAGAGGACGACGTTTTTGCCGCGGTAGTCGGACAGTTTCAGTGGGGCGATGGAGTTGTCGGCATAGACGGCATCAGCGGTGAAATCGGGTGCTTCCTTGGTTACGAGGTTCGTGCACATGGGTGATTCTCCTTTTCAGGGATTGTGTGTAAAATTAATGGATAATTAATACCCGCAAAATTGGAGGTTGTCAATAGGATAAAAATACTCTTTTAGTCTTTTTGTGTTGGGGGTGAAATATCAATGAAAAGTTGTCACTGAAGCGTCACCAGATATCGAGGTTATTTCAATTGCAGATGCATTTCACGCCAGTGCCTCGCCGACAATATGCACCAGCATCGGCATATCCGGTTTTGTCAGGATCCGGTTGATCCCCAGATTATCCCATTTTCGGATGTTGTCTTCCGAAGCCAGGGAGCTGAAGACGAATACCGGAATATTCTCCAGGGCAGGCGTCCCCCTGATGAGCGTCACCAGGTGCAGCCCATCCATCTTCGGCATTTCCACGTCGGTGATGATTGCATCAACGGTAAACGTGCCGCCGGCGAGTGAGCGCTCTATGTATTCCCATGCCTCTTCGCCGTTGATCGCCGTTTCTACGTCATATCCGGCCCCCAGCAGTGTTGTGCTGATCTGCTTCCTGATGAACATTGAATCATCAACGACCAGGATCTTCTTTCCCTCCACACCTGCCGCTTCCATTTCGTCACCGTTCAGCTCTTTTATGGCACCTTCCTCGAAGTATTCAGCCAGGATCCGCTCGAAGTCGAGCATGAGGATGATTCGGTCTTCCATTCTCACCAGGCCGGTAACGAATGCACCGCTGGCCATGGCATTGGGAGGGTCGATCTCTGCCCAGGATCTGCGGTAGATGCGCGAGACTTCGCTCACCATCACCCCGACGGTTGTCTTGTTGAACTCGAGTACCAGTATCTTGTCGGCTTTCGCTTCCGACTCCATCCCCAGGACGGCTGCCAGGTCAATCACCGTCAGTACCTTGTCTCGCAGGGAGATCATACCGGCGATGGTGCTGGGTTTGCCGACAACATCATGGACGATTTCGGGCTTGCGGATAATCTCCTTGACCTTTGCCACGTTCACGCCGCAGGACATCTCGTTGACCCGGAATTCGACAAACTCCAGTTCGTTGGTGCCGCTCTGCAGCAGTATGCCTTCACCTTGTGCCATGACAGTGTCTCCAGTTATCTATAGGTAGTGTGTAGTGACGATACGACGGCGTACTATGGTATCTTATCGGCCGGTCCTGCTGAAAAATGAGCAACAAAAGTGCGTATTCCTCTGTCAGCCGCAGACGTAACGTTATGTCACGGTTATACCCGACTGACTCAGTGTCGGGTGGCGTCGTAATGCGATGAAATTATGGGAGTGATTTTGAGCCGGTTATGGCATAGAATTCCCCTCGCTTCGGGGGACGTCAATGGTACGGTCTCACGCAATAATTTCACAGGAAAGAGAGATGACATGAAACAATCCGTAGGCGCCAAGGCGCTGCTTTTCCCGACGCCGGTCCTGATGGTCGGCACCTATGACCAGAACGGCAAGCCCAACCTCATGAATGCCGCATGGGGCGGTATCTGCTGCTCACAGCCGCCGTGCGTTGCCGTGTCCCTCCGCAAAGCCCGGCATTCCTACGACGCAATTGTTGAACGCAGGGCCTTTACGGTCGGCATCGCCTGTGAAAGCCGGATGGTTGAGGCGGATTACTGCGGGATGGCCTCGGGGAGAGATGTCAACAAGTTCGACGTCGCCGGTCTGACCCCGGTCAGGAGCGAGCTGGTGGATGCCCCATATGCCGAGGAGTTTCCGGTGGTGCTGGAATGCCGCCTGCTTCACACCATCGAGATCGGACTGCATACCCAATTCATCGGAGAGATCATGGATGTGAAGGGGGATAGCGAGGTGTTTGCTGCAGACGGCAGCCTGGATATCATGAAAATCAAGCCGCTCATCTATGACACCTCCCGCAAAGGGTATCACGGTGTCGGGCCCGTGCTGGGACAGGCCTTCTCCGTTGGGAAAGTGAAAGGATAACCATGACTGCATTGACGGTAGTTGCCAGGGTAGTAGCGAAACAAGGGTGTGCCGAGAGCCTCAAAGGTGAACTGCTGAAACTCATCGCCCCGACGAGGAAGGAGAACGGGTGCCTCGAGTACACTCTCCATCAGGACAACGATGATCCTGCGGTGTTCATGTTTTATGAGACCTGGGAGAGTCAGGCGTGCCTTGAGGCGCATATGCAGACGGAGCATTTTCGGAGCTATGTCGCGGCGGTCGATGCCGTGCTGGCAGAGAAGTCCGTGTTCAAGATGACCAGGATTGCATAGTGTGGTTCCCATGGCTGTGACAATTGGAAACGTCCGCGACGTCCCTTGTTGGCTTGGGATTTAAAGAGAAGCAGCATTTGGTAAAGCAGATCTAGCAGGACGTCGGAGAGGCGTGGGGAGGGAGGCATGAGTGCCTCCCTCTCTTGTTTTGGAACCGTTGACACCTTATCGCATTGAGCCTCTGTGGCCAGTTGGATGGCATATACATGATGCTGCATCCAAACGGCTGTCACACGAAATATAAAATCATGTGATTGTTGTTGACAGGGTACCCTCGGGTGCCTATACATTATTGGCATGCATAGTACGATTTACAAATTCGTGTTATCGGTGTTTTCCCTATTGGAGCGTACCGGCCATGCACATCCCTGACGGTTACCTGGGCCCCGCAACGTATGGCCTTTGCTGGGCGGCCATGCTGCCGGTCTGGAGCTACGCCTCTCGCAAGGTGCGGCAGACCGTTAAGAGCGCCGAGATTCCCCACCTGGCCATGGGGACGGTCTTCAGTCTGATGGCCATGATGTTTGTCCTGCCGATCCCCGGCGGTACCACGGGGCACATCTCGGGAACGGCTCTGGTCGCTATCCTGCTCGGGCCCTGGCCGGCCATCGTTGCCGTTTCTACCTCTCTGATCATCCAGGCGGTCGTCATGGGGGACGGCGGCATCACCGCCATCGGCCCCAACTGCCTTAACATCGCCGTTATCGGTGCCCTGACCGGCTCGGCGACCTATCGCCTGATCGTCCGTTTGGCCTCACGCGGAGGTCGGCCGGGTGTCACGGTCTCAGCCGTCGCCGGCGCGGTTGCCGCCTACCTGGCCATGAATCTTGGCGCCCTCTCTACCGCGATCATGCTGGGGGTGCAGCCGCTGATCTACGGTGGCGCCGGGAGCGGCTACTTTCCGTTTCCGCTGGAGGCAGCAATCCCCGCCACCATGCTGCCGCATCTGACAGTGGTCGGAGCGTTGGAGGCGACCGTCACCGGTCTCGTGTTGATGTTTCTCGCCCGGAAAGGAGTCTCATGAAGTCGACAGCCATAATCATCGCCCTGGTAATCATAATATGCAGTGCATCACAGGTCCTGGCCCATTCCATCAGCTACAAGGTCGAACAGAAGGGAATGGCTGTCAGGGCCTACTATTCTGCAAAGTCCGCAGCGGCATACTCGAAATATGAACTGTACGGTCCCGGCGACAAGGAGCCGCATCAGACCGGAAATACCGACAGGAACGGATATGTGGGGTTTGTACCTGACCGTCCCGGTATCTGGAGGCTGCAGGTTTGGGGAGAATCCTCCCATGGGTACCACGGCGTCAGCACAGAGATCACGGTGGATAAGGCCCTCGATCTTGAAGGATTCAGCAAGCCGCTGGTGGCAACTTACACCAGATACGTCACCGGCATCAGCCTGATCATCGGCATCATCGGTATCTATGGTCTCGTTGTCTCACGCAGAAAGCCGATACCTGCAAAGACCGACAATTGATGCACTATGATGCACTGGGGAGCCCTATGAAGAACCGGATCGCCGTCCCGACCGGGGGAGCCAGGCAGTACGGCACCAATCGCAGTTCTCTCTTCTGGCTGGACACGGCAGGAGGGCTCGGGGCGCGGGAGGAAGCATTGTCGTCTGATCAACCCCCCGTCATTCTACTTCTGACCGTATGAATCCGCTCCCGGCTTTTCTCAGCGAGGGGGCCCCGGCCGGGCTCCCTGCTGCCTCCGGCCCGCCGGTCAGGACCCCGGTACTGGAGAAGGGTGTCCGGCACCTGGCCGAGCTGGTGCAGGACAGCTACATCCAGTGGGAGTGCTCACGCCGTGACGGGCTCGTACAGTCTCTGGACCCGAGGCTCAAGGTGGCGTTCCTGGCGATCTTCCTTATCGTGATCAGCCTGAAGCGCACGGTTGCCCCCCAGGTCGGGATCGGTCTCTGCGGTGTCGCGCTGATGGCGTCGTCCCGGCTCGATCTGCTGTTCATCGGCCGCAGGGTCGCCTGGGCCGCGCTCCTCTTCGGGGTGCTGATCCCGCTGCCATCGCTCCTGAATCTGTTCGGTAACGGCCATGTTCTGCTGCCGCTCTTCACTCTGCCGCAGGGACACCATCTCTGGTACTACCGTATCCCCGCTACGATCGGCATCACCGCTGAGGGGATGCACGGCATGGCACTCCTGACCCTCCGCATCGGCAACTCCCTGGGGCTCTCCCTGCTCGTGCTCCACACCACATCATTCCCCGACCTCATCAAGGCGCTCAGGCTCTTCCGCGTGCCGGACAGCTTCATTGTGGTCATCACCCTCTCGTACAAATACGTCTTTGCCTTCAGCCGGACAATCATCGAGATGCACCTGGCCAAGAAGAGCCGCCTGCTCGGCACCATGGACGGGGCCCAGTCCCGGCGCTGGGCCGCCGGCCGGATTGCCGGACTCTTCCACAAGACCCAACGGCGCTGCGAAGAGATCTACAAGGCCATGGTTGCCCGTGGCCTCGAACATTCGATTACACTGCATGCCTTTCCGGAGCTGGGAAAACGAGACTATCTCGCGACCGGGATTGCTCTCGTCGCGTGCGCCGCATTTCTGGCGTGGTGAAAGGAACCATGGATACTCTTTTCTCTCTACGACAGGTTTCATACCGCTACTTCGACCGGATCGAGGCCTTGGCCGGCGTGGAGCTCGACATCCGACCGGGCGAACGGTTTGCCGTCATCGGCGCCAACGGCAGCGGCAAATCGACGCTGCTTCAGCTTCTGGACGGGCTGATCTTCCCCTCTGCCGGCAGCATCACCTTCCGGGGGCATCCCCTGAATGAGGGAACGCTGCGGCAGGCCGGGTTCCTGCGCTATTTCCGGGAACGGGTCGGCTATGTTTTTCAGGATTCGGAGGTCCAGCTGTTCTGCCCGACCGTGCTGGATGAACTGCTCTACGGACCGCTGCAGCTTGATATCAGCGGCCAGGAGGCAGAATACCGTGCCTACGAGGTTCTCCGGATGCTCGGCATGGAAAACCACGCGGATCGACCGACCTATATGCTTTCGGGGGGGGAGAAGAAACGGGTGGCCATCGGATCGGTCCTGACCATGAACCCGGAGGTACTGCTGCTGGATGAGCCGACCAACGGACTGGACCCGCGCACCCAGTCGTTTCTGATCGATCTGCTGGTGTCGCTGAGTGAGGCGGGCAAGACCATCGTCCTGGCGACCCACGATCTGAACCTGGTGGCGGACCTGGATATGCGCGTTGCCCTCATGTCAGAGAATCACGCGATCGAGAAGGTGGGGAGCGCCCTGGAGATACTGGGCGATGAGGAGATGCTGATGCGTACCAACCTTATCCACGAACACCGCCACATCCATGGGGGGCACAGCCACCAGCACCGCCATGTCCATGTCGCCATCCATCGTCACGGTGAGCAGAGCCAAGACGAGTCACCTCCACACTCCCACGACTGACCGGATTAATAACGGTAATAGACAATGGTGGCGACCACATCAGCGGCTGCACCACCCGGGCCGGCGTCTGTTACGATGCGGCACTGCCGGGCGTTTCAGGTAGACGTCCGGTAAGGTAGTCGCACAGCAGCATCGTCTCGCGGGTAGTGTTGGCAATATACTTCAACCTAAGTTGCAGATAATTGCCGATGACGGTGGGTGAGTGGCACTGCCCTTCGTCGCATTTCAGCCGGTCGATCTCCTTCAGGAATGAGTCGTGAAGGTTCTTCTGCTCTGCCGTCGGAGGATACCGTAATTCTTCAAGCAGCTGCTCCTCGTAGCTGAAATGCGTCTGGCACAGCTGCCTGAGCTGGTCTAGCATCCCGTTGATGTGTACGCAACTCCTCCTTATGTCGGAAAATCCCTCATGCAGGGCATTCATGCATGCAGAGATCGTGTCCCGCTGAATCATCACTACTTCAACACTCGGATTGAACTTGTTTTCCCAGAGTAACGAGGTCATGATACACCTCCTGGCTGCACCGCCTATACTGCCGGTTAGCCGTATTATAGCACCCGCAGGATGATTCTGGAACGGATTGTTGTCTGAATCATCCGGTTCGGAGGAAGAGTTTATGGAAAAGGGATCACTGGTGATAGCTGACGCCACGGCCTCAATTATCCGCGCCCCGCTGGTCACGCCGTTCAGAATTGCCACCGGTCAGCATGACGAGCTGGAAAACGTCTTTCTCCGGGTCAGGACGGATGACGGCGCCTGCGGTTACGGTGAAGCGGCCGTTGCCACCCACATTACCGGTGAGACCGTTGCCGCGACCCTGGCCAATCTGCAGGCGGTTGCTGCAGCGCTGCAGGGGAGGGACGTTGCCGACCCGTTTGCGTTGTGCCGGGAGCTCGCACCCCGTTTCGAGGGGAATCACGCCGGCCTGGCGGCCCTGGAGATGGCCCTGCTGGATCTGTCGGCCCGTGCCCGGGGGATCCCGTTGTACCGCTTATTCGAACCGGCCGGGGGAAAGGCGCCGATGATGGCGTTTGCCACCGATATCACGATCGTGATCGGTTCCCTGGATGAGGCCCGTGCCGCCGCCCGGCAGTTCGCCGGTC
>CAZSTJ010000033.1:0-3993 GCA_964609805.1 uncultured Geobacter sp.
GACCTCCCCCTCAGCCAGGACGCCGTTACTCATGCCGAGGCAGGCGCCGCAGGTCGGGTTGGTGACGCAAAAACCGGCGTCCATGAAGATGTCAATCAAACCCTCTTTCATGGCCTCCTGCTGGATCTTGGGAGTTGCGGGGGAAAGGATGCCGCGGACGTTCGGTGCAAGCTTGTGACCTTTGAGGACAGCCGCCGCGATACGCAGGTCCTCCAGGCGGCCGTTGGTGCAGGAACCGAGGTACACCTGGTCAACCGGCGAGTCCGGCATGTCAGTAACAAACTTGGTCTGGTCCGGCTTGTAGCCGAAGGTGACCACCGGTTGCAGGGTGGCGACATCGATGTCGATGACCTGATCGTACTCGGCGTCGGCATCGGCAACCCACTTGGAGTAGTCGGTCAGGGCAGCTTCCTTGGAGGCGAACTCACCCTGAATGAACGGCCAGAGGAACTCAACGGTGGTCATGTCAGGCATGCAGATACCGGAGGTGCCGCCGGCCTCGATGGCCATGTTGCAGAGGGTCATGCGGGATTCCATGGTCATGGCGTCGATGGTAGAACCGTGAAACTCCATTACCTTGTCGGTGGCGCCGTTGACGCCGATCTTCCCGATGATGTGCAGGATGACGTCCTTGGCGTAGACCCCTTTCGGGAGCTGGCCGTTGACGTTAAAGCGAATGGTTTTGGGCTGACGGAAGGCGCAGACCCCTTTGAGGATGCCGACCTCCAGGTCAGTGGTGCCGATGCCGGCGGCAAAGGCGCCGAAGGCACCGTGGGTACAGGTGTGGGAATCCCCCATGATGACGGTGTAGCCGGGGCGAATGAACCCTTTCTCAGGAAAGAGGGCGTGGCAGACGCCGTTGGCGCCGACATCGAAGAAATCCTTGATGTCGTGGCGGCGGGCCCAATCGCGCAGGATCTTGGCCTGGGTGGCGGTCTTGGAGTCCTTGCTGGGAGTGACGTGGTCGATGACTGCCTTGATCTTGGTCGGATCGAAGACCCGGTCCTTGCCGCGACGGATCAGGTCGTCAATGGCAATTGGGGTGGTGATTTCATGGCAGAGAACGGCATCCAGACGGAGAACCTTCGTACCCGGGAACGGTTCAGCAACCAGATGGGCATCAAAAATCTTTTCTGCGGTGGTTTTTCCCATGTTTTATTACCTTCTTTCATGCTGTGGTTATGATTTTGTAGCAGAATTCACCGGTCATGTAAACCGGTGAACAAAATTTTGATATGACAACATCCGTCGCAGCACAATTTTTTTCGGGTGGTAACCCTGCGCCACGTGGTGTATAAATCTATGCGGTTATTGAGGGTCTGAAACGAGGGATTGAGCACTATGACGCCTGAATTTCTTAAACAACTGCTGGAGGAGGTCAAGGAGGGTACGGTGCCGGTGGATGCCGCATTGTCTCACCTGCGCGATCTCCCGTTCCAGGATCTTGGCTGCGCCCAGGTTGACCATCACCGGCAGTTGCGCCAGGGGATGCCTGAGGTGATCTTCGGCGAGGGGAAGAGCGTCGAGCAGATCGTGCGTATCATGAACGCCATGGCCGGCAAGGGGAGCAATATCCTCGTGACGCGTCTGGCGGCAGACAAGGCCGGTGAGGTGCGTGCCGCGTTCCCCGTTGCGACGTACGACGAAAGCGCCCGTTGCCTGACCTTGGAGCAGCAGCCGGTGGATCAGCGCGGCAAGGGGACAATCCTGGTGGTCTCAGCCGGGACCTCCGATATCCCGGTGGCAGCCGAAGCACTGCTGACGGCACGTTTCCTCGGCAATGCCGCCGAGCATCTCTACGATGTCGGCGTGGCCGGCATCCACCGTCTGCTGGCCCGGCGGGAGCGGCTCGATGCCGCCTCGGTGATCATCGTCGTGGCCGGCATGGAGGGGGCGCTCCCCTCGGTGGTCGGGGGGCTGGTGGACAAACCGGTCATTGCGGTGCCCACCTCCGTCGGCTACGGTGCATCCTTGGGCGGCATCGCAGCCTTGCTGGGGATGCTCAATTCCTGCGCCGCCGGGGTGACGGTGGTCAATATCGATAACGGTTTCGGCGCCGCCTGCGCGGCTTCATTGATCAACAGGTCCTGAAAAAACGTTTCTCACGCAAAGGCACAAAGGGCACGAAGCAAACAGGAACCACCCCGGATTAATGTGTAAAGACGCGTCATGATGGATGTAATGAAAGATTTGTTTTTCTTTGTGTCTTCGTGAGCTTTGTGAGAGTACAAAAGGTTTCGTGAATGAAAGTTCTCTATCTTGATTGCCAGGCCGGTATCTCCGGCGATATGACCGTAGGGGCGCTGCTGGACCTGGGGGTGCCGCTGGAGTATCTGCAGGGTGAACTGGCGAAGCTGGCGCTCCCCTGCGGTTCCTACGAACTGTCGTTGGGGGAGACTGAGCGGCAGCATGTGGCAGCACGGAAGTTCGAGGTCGCGGTCCACGATCACCATACCCATCGCCACTACGCCGGCATCGACGCCATGATCGCCGGAAGCGGGCTCACCACACGGGCGATGGAGACGGCCCGCCGCATCTTCCGGACCCTGGCGGAGGCCGAGGCCACCGTGCACGGCGTGCCGATGGAGGAGGTCCACTTCCACGAGGTGGGGGCGGTGGATTCTATTGTTGATATCGTCGGTACGGCGATATGTCTTGATTATCTGAGTGTTGACCGGGTCTATACCTCGGCGCTTCCCCTGGGAAGCGGGTTCATCGACACCGCCCATGGTCGCCTGCCGGTACCGGCCCCGGCCACGGCCGAACTGCTGTGGGGGCTGCCGGTACACGACCGGTGCGGCGCGGGGGAGCGGGTGACCCCCACCGGTGCGGCTATTGTGGCGGCTCTGGCGGAAAGGTGCGGGAGTCGGCCGGAGATGCTGATAGACCGCATCGGATCTGGTGCCGGTACGAAGGAGTTCGCTGACTGCCCCAATATCCTGCGGGTGTTTCTCGGTGCGGTAAAGGATACTGGGGCGGACGGGGTGACGGAGGCCTCCTGCAACCTCGACGACGTGACCCCGGAGGTGGTCGGCTACACCCTGGAACTGCTGCTGGAACAGGGTGCGCTGGATGCCTGGCTGACTCCGGTGCAGATGAAGAAGGGGCGGCCCGGCGTCATCCTTTCCTTTCTCTGCCCCCCCGCCGATCTGGAACGGCTGACCTCCCTGGTCATGGCCGAGACCGGCACTCTGGGGGTGCGCTACAGTCTCCGGAACCGTGTTGTGCAGCAGCGGCAGGTGGAAGAGCGCCAGACGGAGTTCGGCACGGTCCGCTTCAAGGTCGGCGAAACAGGTGCAAAGCCGGAATATGAGGACTGCCGCCGGATCGCCCGGGAACAGCGTCTCCCCTGCCGTGAGGTGATGCGCCGACTGACGGAAGGGGTACTGCCATGAGGATCGCCACGCTGAGTGTCGGGGATGAACTGATCTGTGGACAGGTTACCGACACCAATGCCGGGACTATTGCCGCCGCATTGTTGGATAATGGTCTGCGGGTTCAGCGGCACATGGTAGTGGGGGATACGGAGCCCGATATTATCGGTGCCCTGTTGGAACTCTCCCGGAACTGCGATGCCCTGATCGTAACCGGCGGTCTGGGGCCAACGGCCGACGACCTCACCGCCAGAGCCGCTGCCCGTGCCACCGGCCGGAGGTTGGTGGTGAACGACGATGCCAAGGCCCATGTGCGCTCCATGTCCGCCAAGCTCGATTCACTCCTGGTCTGCCCCCTGAACGACAAGCAGTCCATGATCCCCACCAAGAGTACCCTGATCCCGAATCCGGTCGGCACTGCCTGCGGTTTTCACCTGATCAACAACGGCTGCTTCATGTTTTTCATGCCGGGGGTCCCCACTGAAATGGTCCGGATGCTCCATGATTCCGTGATCCCGTTTCTGGTGGAGCGGACGGCCAAGCGGCAGGTCATCCGGATGGCGCATCTCAACGTCTTCGGCCCCTGCGAGGCGGAGGTGGACGAGATGCTGGCCGGTAT
>CAZSTJ010000033.1:4003-20365 GCA_964609805.1 uncultured Geobacter sp.
GTATCGCCCAGCCGGAGAACGGGCTGCATCTGGGGATCTGCGTCACCTTCCCCTGGATGCGGGTCACCCTGCGGGCCGAGGTCGACAGCGAGGAAAAGGCTGCTGCTCTGCTGATCCCCGCTCTGCGCCAGGTGCGGGAACGGCTTGGCGAGTTCGTTTTCTCCGAAGGTGCCGTCACCATGGATGAGTCCGTGGCCGCCCTCTTTGCCCGGGATGAGATGACCCTGGCGCTGGCGGAGTCGTGCACCGGCGGGACCATCGCCGGTCGGATCACCTCGCGGGCCGGCAGTTCCCGTTACTTCCTCGAGGGGGCTGTTACCTACGCTGACCGGGCCAAAACCCGTCAACTGGGGGTGCCCAAGGGGATGCTGGCGGAAAAGGGCGCGGTTTCCGGTGAGGTCGCCTCGGCCATGTCCAAGGGGATCCGCGAGGCGGCCGGCAGCTCTCTCGGGCTGGCAGTGACCGGCATTGCCGGACCGGACGGGGGGAGCGCGGAGAAGCCGGTCGGCACGGTGTTCATCTCCCTGGCGGCCCCTGACGGCTGCTGGACCAAACGTTTCCAGTTCCATGGCGACCGTGATGAGATCAGGACCATTACCGCCTGGACGGCCCTTGACTGGTTGCGGCGTTACCTGCTCCGGCGGGCCGGCGCAGAGGGCGCGGACCGTATATAAAACCTTGCCGAACAACGGGCGGTTATGCTATTTCTAACCCCTTAATCCCACCTATTCAGGAGATACAAAGCATGTCGGATCGGAACAAAGCGATTGACCTGGCGCTCAGCCAGATAGAGAAGCAGTTCGGTAAGGGCGCCATCATGCGGCTCGGCAATGATGAGGCGCTCCCCGGCGTGGAGGCGATCTCCACCGGTTCCATCTCCCTCGACATGGCCCTCGGGGTCGGCGGGGTTCCCCGCGGCAGGATCATCGAGATCTACGGCCCTGAATCCTCCGGCAAGACCACCCTGGCACTGCATATCGTGGCCGAGGCCATGAAGTCGGGCGGCATTGCCGCCTTTGTAGGTGCCGAACATGCCCTGGATATCGGCTATGCCCGCAAGCTGGGGGTAAAGACTGATGACCTGCTGGTCTCCCAGCCGGATACCGGTGAACAGGCCCTGGAGATCGCCGAGACCCTGGTCCGGAGCGGTGCCATAGATGTGCTCGTCGTCGACTCGGTGGCGGCCCTGGTCCCCAAGGCCGAGATCGAGGGGGATATGGGGGATTCCCACATGGGTCTCCAGGCACGTCTCATGTCCCAGGCCCTGCGCAAGCTGACCGGCATCATCTCCAAATCAAACTGCTGCGTGATCTTCATCAACCAGATCCGCATGAAGATCGGGGTCATGTTCGGTAATCCCGAAACAACCACCGGCGGCAACGCCCTCAAGTTCTACGCCTCGGTGCGGATGGATATCCGCAAGATCGCCACCCTGAAGCAGGGGGACCAGGTCATCGGCTCCCGCACCCGGGTCAAGGTGGTCAAGAACAAGGTGGCTCCCCCCTTCAAAGAGGTCGAGTTCGATATCCTCTACGGCGAGGGGATCTCCCGTACCGGCGATGTGCTGGACCTGGCGGTGGACAAGGGGATCGTCGAGAAAAGCGGCGCTTGGTTCTCCTACGGCAAGGAACGAATCGGTCAGGGTCGTGAAAATTCCCGTACCTGGCTGTCGGAGCATGCCGACATCCTGGCGGAGATCGAAGGCAAGCTCATGGAACTGCTCAAGGCACCGCAAGGGGCCAAGAAGTAGCCTGAATGAATTTACCAGGGCAGCCGGGTCGATGTCCGGCTGCCGGAGGAATGCATGGAACTGAATGAAATTCTGACCATTGCCGTAAAAGCCAAGGGTTCCGATATCCATATCAAGACCGGCCTCCCCCCCATTGTCCGTATCGATGGCCGTCTCCATCCGATCCCCAATGCTCCGCGCCTCTCCCCGGATTTCGTCGGTGCCGTCAGCCAGAACATGATGACGGACCGCCAGCGGCGAATCTTCGAGGAAAACTCCGAGGTGGACCTAGCCTATGCGGTCCCGGGACTGGGGCGTTTCAGGGTCAGCGTCTACCGCCAGCGCGGCACAACGGCTATGGTATTCCGTTCCATCTCCTTCGTCATCCCCTCGATGGCGGGGCTCAACCTGCCGCCGATTCTGCAGAAGATCTGCCTGGAAGAACGCGGCCTGGTACTGGTGACCGGTACCACCGGTTCCGGCAAGTCCTCGACCCTGGCCGCCATGATCGACTACATCAACCAGAACCGGACCTGCAACATCATTACCATCGAGGATCCGGTCGAGTTCCTGCACCGCGACAACAAGAGTATCATCAGCCAGCGTGAGGTCGGTTCCGATACCCCCTCATTCTCCAGCGCCCTGAAGGGGGCCCTGCGCCAGGATCCGGACGTTATCCTGGTGGGTGAGATGCGTGACTACGAGACCATCGAGACCGCCATGACCGCCGCCGAAACCGGTCATCTGGTCATGTCGACCCTCCATACCATGGATGCCGCCGAGACAATCAATCGTATCATCGGTGTCTTTCCCCCCTATCATCAGCGTCAGGTCCGTATCCAGCTGGCCAGCGTCATCAAGGGGGTCATCTCCCAGCGTCTGGTGCCCAAGTCCGACGGCAAGGGGCGCGTCCCGGCGGTTGAGGTCATGCTCGGCACGAGTCGGGTGCGGGAATGTATCGATGACAAGGACAAGACCAAGCAACTGCACGATGCCATTGCCCAGGGTTTTGTCTCCTACGGCATGCAGACCTTCGACCAGTCGCTGATGAAACTGTACACCTCCAAGCTCATCACCTACGAGGAGGCGTTGCGCCAGAGCTCCAATCCGGACGACTTTGCCCTCAAGGTCTCCGGTATATCGGGCACCTCCGATGCCTCGTGGGAAGGGTTCGAGAATAAGGAAACCGACCCGGCGGCGGAGCCGGAACCCCTTGATATCGAGAAGTACTGAACCGTCGACCCCGGAACGGGCTTATCTGGCTGCCCTGCGGCTGTTGAACGCCCGTGACTACACCGAAGCCAGGCTGAAGGAAAAGCTTGCCGGCCGGGGCCTGGAGCCGGATGATATCGAGCAGGCGGTCGGCAGGATGGCCCGCGAGGGGTGGGTAAGCGACCGGCGCTATGCCGAACGCTTCGCCGAATCGGCCCTTACTTCCGGCAGGTACTACGGGAACCGGCTACGGCAGGAGATGCGGCGGCGGGGTCTGCCGCCGGACCTGGTGTCCGGGGTGCTCGGAGAGCTTCTGGGCGAACGTGATGAAACCGAGGAAGTACGGCAGATGGTGACCCGCCGTTTCAGCGGTTTTTCGTTTTCTGATGCCGGCGACCGCGAAAAACGCCGGGTGGTCGGCTATCTTCAGCGGCGGGGGTTTTCCCTGTCCGCTATAATGACGGCCCTGCGGAGCGCGGGGGAATAAGCAGACACTATTTTTCATGTTGAGGGGACCGATGACAGGTAAAGAGATTCGCGCACGATTTCTGAAATACTTCGAGGAGCGGGGTCATGTGGTGGTGCCCAGTTCCGGGATCATACCCAAGAACGACCCGACCCTGATGTTTGCCAATGCCGGCATGAACCAGTTCAAGGACTGTTTTCTCGGCCTGGAGGACCGCGGTTACTACCGGGCGGCCAGTTCCCAGAAATGCGTCCGAGCCGGCGGCAAGCACAACGACCTGGAGAATGTCGGCCGTACGGCACGGCATCATACCTTCTTCGAGATGCTGGGCAATTTCTCCTTCGGTGACTATTTCAAGAAAGAGGCCATCGCCTTTGCCTGGGAATTCCTGACGGTCGATCTGAAACTGGACAAGAGCCGGCTTTACGTAACGGTATACACCGACGATGACGAAGCCGCCGATATCTGGCACCTGCAAGAGGGGGTCCCCCGGGAGCGGATCTACCGCTTCGGTGAGAAGGATAACTTCTGGTCCATGGGTGACACCGGTCCCTGCGGTCCCTGCACGGAGATCTTCTGGGATAACGGCCCCGAGGTGGGATGCGGTTCTCCCGAGTGTGCCGTGGGGTGCGACTGCGACCGCTACATGGAGATCTGGAACAATGTCTTCATGCAGTTCAACCGTTCGGCCGACGGAACCATGACACCGCTCCCCAAGCCCTCCGTTGATACCGGCATGGGACTTGAGCGGATCACCACCGTCATGCAGGGGGTACAATCCAACTACGATACCGACCTGCTGCAGGGGATCATCCGCCATATCGAGCGCCACAGCGGCAAGAAATACGGCGACAACGAAAAGGACAGCGTCTCCATGCGGGTCATTGCCGACCACAGCCGGGCCGTAACGTTTCTGATCTGCGACGGTGCCCTCCCGAGCAACGAAGGGCGCGGCTATGTTCTGCGCCGTATCATGCGCCGCGCCGCTCGCCACGCCAAGATGCTGGGGGTGGGTGAACCGCTGCTCTACCGGATGGTGGATGCAGTGCGGGAGATGATGGGGGATGCCTATCCGGAACTGGCGGAGCGGGAGGCCTATATCAAGAAGGTGATCCTGGCCGAGGAGGAGCGTTTCAATGAGACCCTCGACCGCGGTCTGGCCATCCTCAACGAGGAGGTCGCCTCCCTGCGGGCCGCTGGAAAGACGGTCATACCGGGTGATGTGCTCTTCAAGCTCTACGACACCTTCGGCTTCCCGACGGACCTGACGGCCGATATCGTGGAAAGCGAAGGCTTCACCATCGATGAGCCGGGCTTCGAGGCCTGCATGGAGAAACAGCGTGAGCTGGGACGCGAGAACTGGAAAGGTTCCGGTGCCGCCGGCATCGCCGATGTGTATAAAGAGCTTCACAATCGCGGCATCCATTCTCACTTTATCGGCTACGATGCACTGGTCGGTTCCTCCCATGTGCTGGCGCTGGTACGTGACGGCGCCAAAGCCGTCTCTGCGGCAGCGGGTGACCAGGTTGATGTTGTCGTCGACACCACCCCGTTTTATGGTGAATCGGGCGGTCAGGCCGGTGACGTGGGGACAATTTCTACCGGAAGCGCCGTTCTGGAGGTGTTGGGGACGAGCCGGCCGTTTACCGATTTGACCGTGCACCACTGCCAGGTGAAAGAGGGGGCGATACGGATCAATGATGCGGCAAAGCTGACGGTCACCTCACCGTTACGTATGGCAACGGCCCGCAATCATACCTCAACCCATCTCTTGCAGAGCGCCTTGCGTCAGATTCTCGGCGAACATGTCAAACAGGCCGGCTCTCTGGTGACGCCGGACCGTCTCCGTTTTGACTTCACCCACTTCTCGGCCATGACTGCCGAGGAGGTGAGGCAGGTTGAGGATCTGGTAAACGGTTTCATCATGAAAAACGATCAGGTCTCCACGAACCAGATGCCGATCAGCGAGGCTGTCGAAGCCGGCGCAACCGCACTTTTTGATGAGAAGTACGGCGACACGGTTCGGGTGGTGCGGGTCGATGATATCAGTATGGAACTCTGCGGTGGGACCCATGTGCGGGCAGCCGGAGACATCGGCCTGTTCAAGATAATCTCCGAAGCGGGTATTGCCGCCGGCGTGCGGCGCATCGAGGCCCAGACCGGTTTCGGTGCCCTGGGTGTGGTTCGCCAGATGGAGGACGAGCAGCGCGCAATCGCTGCAATGCTGAAGGCCGAGGGGGGCAACCCGCTCGATCGTCTGGAAAAGCTCCTGGCCCGTCAGCGTGAAATGCAGCGGGAGATTGAAGCCCTGCAGGGCAAGCTGAATGCTGCAGCCTCCGGTGACCTCCTGTCGCAGTCGGTCGAGGTGAACGGCGTCAAACTGCTGGCGGTTCAGGTGCAGGTAGAGGATGTGAAGGCGCTGCGCGATCTCTCTGATACCCTGCGTGACCGCATGGGAGAGGGGATCGTCGTCCTGGGGGCAGAGATCGGCGGCAAGGCGAATCTGCTGGTCGCCGTCAGCAAAGAGTTGAGTGCAAAATTCAAAGCCGGTGATATAATCAGGCAACTTGCCCCCGTCGTGGGGGGGAGCGGCGGCGGTAAGCCGGAGCTGGCCCAGGCAGGCGGCAGCCAGCCGGAGAAGATCGGCGAGGCGCTTGCAGCGGCGGCCGGTACGCTTGGAAACTAACCGCTGACGCTGAACAGGGAACGGCATGTCCATACACCATCTGAACCATCTGCATAACGAGGCACCTGCTCCGCACAAGGACCAGCCGGCCATTCTCATTGTTGACGACGAGGCGGTCATCCGGGAACTGTGCGAGAAGGCCCTCAAGGGATACCGGGTCTTTCAGGCCGGCAGCTGCAAGGATGCCCTGACGGTCTATGAGCACGAAACAATCGATCTGGTTCTGACTGATGTCATGATGCCGGGGGGGACCGGGCTTGATCTGCTGCGTCAGGTCAAGGTGATTGATCCGACGGCGGTTGTCGTCATCATGACCGGATTTGTCGAAAAGGATATTATTCTCGGGGCCCTCAAGGAAGGGGCCGACGACTTCATCAACAAGCCGCTCAACCTGCTGCAACTGAAAACCTCCGTGGAGAAGGCCCTGGCCCGGAAGGCGCTGCGGGAGGAACTGGCCAACCTCAAAAAGCTCGACCATCTGAAAAGTATCTTCCTGTCGCTGATCTCCCACAAACTGCGGACACCGATCACCACCATCTCGCTGTTTCTTCAGGATATCCAGCATGGGGTCTACGATATGAAGGACCCCACCTTCTCCGACAATGTGAAGATGATCAACGAGGAGGCCATGTACCTGAGCCGGATGGTCAGCGAGCTGCTTGCCTTCAGCCAGGTCATGGAGGGGGGCGAGGAGGGGCTGAAACGGGAACCGTGCGATCTCAATATGATCATCGCCGGAGTGATTCACGGATCGCGGGAGGCACAGAACAAACCGGGAATCGAGACCGATTTCCATGAGGTTTCGTTGCCGCCCCTCAGTCTTGATCGCAAGAAGATCACCTTTGCTCTACAGCAGATCATTGAGAATGCCTATAAATTCTCCGGCGAGGTTGGCCATGTTTCCATTTCCGTGCTTGACGGCAGCGATAACGTCTGTGTCCTGGTTTCGGATACCGGCGTCGGCATCCCCGGCGACGAAATACCCAAGGTCTTTGAGAAGTTCTACCAGATAGATCCGGGTAATACCGGTCAGGTAAGGGGGTTCGGACTGGGGCTCTTTTACGCCCGCGAATTCGTCCGGCTCCATGGCGGCAGCATTACCATGGACAGCCAGCCGGGGCTCGGGGTTACCGTTACGGTCATGCTGCCGGTTCAATAACGTTTTGAGTTTTTTCATCATTTGAGTTAAACTGCCAATTTTTCGTTGGCAGTTTTGTTTTTTGCGCGATTGATTCTGACGAAGAACAGGAACACTCATGGAACATCTGATCAATAAAGCCACGACGCTGATGGAAGCGCTGCCGTACATCCGGCGATTTTCCGGCAAGACGTTTGTTATTAAATACGGCGGTCATGCCATGTCGGACGAGAAGCTGAAGGAATCGTTCGCACTGGATGTGATCATGCTCAAGTCCCTGGGGATCAATCCGGTCATCGTCCACGGCGGCGGGCCCCAAATAAACGAGACCCTCAAGCGCTACGGTATCGTATCCGAGTTCATCAAGGGGATGCGGGTGACCGACGCCGAGACCATGTCGGTGGTGGAAATGGTGCTGGTGGGGCAGGTCAACAAGGAGGTCGTCGGCTACCTGAACCAGCATGGCGGCCATGCCGTGGGGCTTTCGGGCAAGGACGGCACCCTGCTGCTGTCGAAGAAACTGCTCCAGGAGGTCAAGGGTGACGATGGCTCCACCGAGGTAGTCGATATCGGCTACGTGGGGGATGTGGTCAAGGTCAACACCGACCTGATCCGGACCCTGGAGAACGGCAAATACCTGCCGGTCATCGCCCCGGTGGGGGTCGGGCCGGAGGGGGAAAGCTACAACATCAATGCCGACCTGGTGGCCGGCCGTGTGGCGGCTGCGCTCAACGCCGAAAAACTGATTCTGCTGACTGATATCAACGGCGTCAAGGATACCTCCGGCACCCTGCTGGAAAGCCTTTCCGTGGCGGAACTGCACCGTTTGATCGAGGAAGAGGCCATCACCGGCGGCATGATCCCCAAGGTGGTCTGCTGTGCCGACGCGTTGAAGGACGGGGTCAAGAAGGCCCATATCATCGACGGCCGTGTGCCCCATGCCGTGTTGCTGGAGATATTCACGGACGTCGGCATCGGGACTGAGATTACGAAGTAAGAGAACGCGAATTTTTCCCAATCCCGGCGTTGGCCTTCGAGCCTCCTTGTGCAGCGTAGCGCTGCTACGCTTCCGCGTCGGTCTCGGCCGCCTTGGCCTTGGAAAAAATACACGTTCTTATCGAGGTGGAGGCAGAAAATGAATTCACAACAATGGATAGAAAAGTCGGACAGATACATCATGCGGACCTATGGCCGTTATCCGATCGTCCCGGTCAGGGGCGAGGGGTGCCGGCTGTGGGATGCGGACGGCAAGGAATATCTGGATTTCCTGGGCGGTGTCGCGGTGAACAACCTGGGGCACTGTCATCCGGCGGTGGTCAAAGCACTGCAGGAGCAGGCGGCCCAGATGATCCACTGCTCCAACTACTACCAGATTCCCCAGCAGATCGAGCTGGCGGAGATGCTCTGCTGTCATTCCTTTGCCGACAAGGCCTTCTTCTGCAATTCCGGGGCGGAGGCCAACGAGGCGGCCATTAAATTGGCCCGGAAATACAGTCGTGACACCTATGGACCGGAACGGTACGAAATCATCACCGCCGCCGAGTCGTTCCACGGCCGGACCATGGCCACCGTCTCCGCCACCGGCCAGGAAAAGGTGCAGCGATTCTTCGATCCGCTGCTCCACGGTTTCACCCATGTACCGTTCAATGATGCTGCGGCTCTGGAGGCTGCGGTCACCCCCAATACCTGTGCCGTCATGCTGGAGCCGATCCAGGGCGAGGGAGGGGTCAATATCCCTTCCCCCGGTTATTTTCAGGCGGTTCGCGAGATCTGTGACCGGAATGGCCTTCTCTTGATCTTCGACGAGGTCCAGGTTGGCATGGGGCGGACCGGTACCCTCTTTGCCTACGAACATTTCGACGTGGTTCCGGATATCATGACCCTGGCCAAGGCGCTGGCCGGCGGTGCCCCCATCGGCACCATGCTGGCCAAGGACAAATATGCTGCCGCCTTCGTACCCGGTACCCATGGTTCCACCTTCGGCGGCAATCCGCTGGTCTGTGCCGCGGCCATCGCCACGATCAGGACGATTCTGGAAGACGGTATCCTCAACCGAACGGAGGAGATCGGCGAGTATCTGCTGGGGGAACTGGAGGCGCTGGGGAAAAAGTATCCCTTCGTCACGGAGGTGCGCGGTATCGGCCTGATGATCGGGATGGGACTCTCCATTCCCGGCGGCGATATCGTCAAGAAAGGGCACCAGCTGGGCGTGCTGCTCAACGTGACCCATGACACGGTGCTCCGCTTTGTCCCGCCGTTGACCGTGACCAAGCAGGAGATCAACGCAATGATCGCGATCCTCGACGGCATCTTTGCCGAGATTCAGGCTTAGGAGCATATGATGACGAGACATTTTCTGGCACTGCACGATTTCAACGAGATCGAACTGTACGGCATGCTGACCCTGGCCCGGGAACTGAAGGAGAAGCAGAAGCTGGGTGTTCCCCACAAGCTGCTGGACGGTAAGACCGTGGCCCTGATTTTCGAGAAGGCATCCACCCGCACCCGGGTCTCCTTCGAGGTAGGGGTGTTTCAATTGGGAGGGCATGGTCTCTTTATGGCATCCGCCAACTCCCAGATGGGGCGGGGCGAGCCGATCAAGGACACGGCCCGTGTCATGTCCCGCTACTGCGATGGCGTGATGATCCGTACCTTCGGCCAGGAGATCGTTGAAGAGTTTGCAAAATATTCGGATGTGCCAGTCATCAACGGCCTGACGGACCTGTTTCACCCCTGTCAGATCATGGCCGATCTGCAGACGGTGATCGAACATAAGGGGAGCTACGAAGGGCTCAAGTTTGCCTGGGTTGGTGACGGCAACAACATGGCCAATACCTGGATCGAGGCGGCGGCCATCTTCGGATTCGACCTGGCCCTGGCCTGCCCCGCGGGGTACGAACCTGACGCCGCAGTCATGGCCTGGGCCACCGCCAAGGCGTCGGGGCGGATCACTCTGACGACGGACCCGCGGGCGGCGGTCAAGGATGCCGATGTGATCAATACGGACGTCTGGGCCAGCATGGGGCAGGAGGCGGAGCAGAAGGAGCGCGAGGCTGCCTTTGCCGGCTACTGTCTCGATGATTCGCTGCTGGCTCTGGCCAAATCTGATTGCATCGTGCTCCACTGCCTTCCCGCGCACCGCGGCGAGGAGATTTCCGACTCGGTCATCGAGGGGAAAAACTCGGTGGTGTGGGATGAGGCGGAAAATCGGCTCCATATCCAAAAAGCAATCATGGCTACCCTGATCAAATAGCAATCAATCAAAAGGAGACCATTACCATGGCAAAAAAGCAGGAAATCAAAAAGATCGTCCTGGCCTACTCCGGCGGCCTCGATACCTCCATCATCCTCAAGTGGCTCAAGAACGAGTACGGCTGCAAGGTCGTGGCCTTTTCCGCCGACCTGGGGCAGGGCGACGAACTGGACCCGATCCGTGAAAAGGCCCTGGCCACCGGAGCCGACAAGGTCTATATCGATGACCTGAAGGAAGAGTTCGTACGCGATTTCGTCTTCCCCATGTTTCGTGCCAATGCCATTTATGAAGGGCACTACCTGCTCGGTACCTCCATCGCCCGGCCGCTGATCGCCAAGCGTCAGATGGAGATCGCAGCCAAGGAGAAGTGCGATGCCGTCTCCCATGGCGCCACCGGCAAGGGTAACGACCAGGTTCGCTTCGAACTGGCCTACTACCACTTCAATCCGGCCATCAAGGTGGTGGCCCCCTGGCGTGAATGGGACCTGAACAGCCGTCAGGCCCTGATCGAGTATGCCAAGAAGAACGGCATCCCCATCCCGGTCACCAAGAAGCGTCCCTGGTCCTCGGACCGCAACATGCTCCATATCTCCTTCGAGGGGGGGATCCTGGAGGATACCTGGGCCGAGGCGCCGGAGGAGATGTACGTCCTGACCCGTCCGCCTGAGAAGGCTCCCAACAAGGCCCAGTACGTGGAGATCGAGTTCAAGAACGGCAACGCCGTGGCCGTCGACGGGGTGAAGATGACCCCGGCCCAGCTGCTGGCCCACCTGAACGAGATCGGCGGGGTTCACGGCATCGGCCGCGTCGACCTGCTGGAAAACCGCTCCGTCGGCATGAAGTCCCGCGGTGTCTACGAGACCCCGGGCGGCACCATCCTGCGCGAGGCCCATTCGGCAGTGGAGCAGATCACCATGGACCGTGAGGTCATGCGGATCCGCGACAGCCTGATCCCGCAGTACGCCTGGCAGGTCTATGCCGGTTACTGGTTCTCCCCCGAGCGTCTCATGCTGCAGACCCTCATCGACGACTCCCAGAAATGCGTCAACGGCGTGGCCCGCGTCAAGCTCTACAAAGGGCACTGCCGTACCGTCGGCCGCAAGTCCGAGACCGACTCGCTCTTCAATCTGGATTTTGCGACCTTCGAGAAGGACCAGGTGTACAATCAGGCTGATGCCGAGGGATTCATCAAGATCAACAGCTTGAGGATGCGCATCCGCTCGCTGATGCAGGCGAACCGGAAGAAATAGGAACTCCCCGGAGGGGCGCTGCAAGGCGCCCTTCTTGTTTGGGGCCGCAAGGACACCATCGTATGAGTGAAGAAAAAGTGGCTATCCTTCTCCGTCGCTTTGCTGCCTCCACCCAGGCCCACCAGGAGGCGCTGGAGGAGATGGAAGAGGAACGGGCCAACCGCCACGCCGGCATCATCAGCCAGCTACGGGTAGTCATACTCCGGGAAGGGAATGACGGGCTTCAGGGGCTGTTGGGGCTGCTTGATCACCATAGTCTCGTGGTGGCGGGGATGGCGGCTGTCTGTCTGCTGGAGACCCATCCGGACCGCGCCCTGACAGTGCTGCGGATGCTGGCCGGCCAGGGGGGGATGCTGGGGTTCCGCGCCAGTGTCGCGATCGAACGCTGGGAAAACGGAGAATGGCGCTCTCCCTGACGGCTTTTGGGACGGGGCGCCGCCGCACTTCCCAATTGTCTAAACAGCGGCAGTATGGTACACAATTCGACTACATCAGATATTCGTTACGGAGAACAGACCATGTCCAAGGACAAGTTGTGGGGAGGCCGATTTACCCAGCCTACCGATAAATTCGTTGAGGAGTTCACCGCCTCCATTCAGTTTGACAAACGCCTCTATCACCAGGATATCCGCGGCTCCATTGCCCATGCCCGTATGCTGGGCAAGCAGGGGATCATCCCCCTGGAGGATGTGGAAAAGATTGTTCACGGCCTCCAGGGTATCCTGCAGCAGATCGAGGCCGGCGAATTCGACTTCTCCATTTCGCTGGAAGATATTCACATGAATATCGAGGCACGTCTGTCGGCGGCAATCGGTGAAGCGGGCAAACGGCTGCACACCGGTCGTTCGCGTAACGATCAGGTGGCCCTGGACATCCGGCTCTACCTGCGCGACGAGATTGTGGAGATCAGCACCTATCTGGACCTGTTAATAGATGTCCTCCTGACCCAGGCCGAGACAAACCTCCATGTGATCATGCCCGGTTTCACCCACCTGCAGACGGCCCAGCCTATCCTGTTCAGTCATCATATGATGGCCTATGTGGAGATGTTCAAACGTGACAAAGCCCGTCTGGAGGATTGCCTGAAGCGGGTCAATGTTCTACCGCTGGGGGCTGGTGCCCTGGCCGGAACAACCTTCCCCATCGACCGGGAGTACGTAGCCGAACAGCTGGACTTCCCTGCTATTACCCGCAACTCGCTGGACTCGGTCTCGGACCGCGACTTTGCCCTGGAGTTCCTCTCCGACAGTTCGATACTGATGATGCATCTGTCCCGCTTTTCCGAGGAACTGATCCTCTGGTCCACCAGCTCGTTCCAGTTCGTCGAACTGTCGGACGGCTTCTGCACCGGTTCCTCCATCATGCCGCAGAAGAAGAACCCGGATGTGCCGGAGCTGGTGCGGGGTAAGACCGGCCGGGTCTACGGCAACCTGATGGCGTTGCTGACAACCATGAAATCCCTGCCGCTGGCCTACAACAAAGACATGCAGGAAGACAAGGAACCGCTCTTCGATACCATCGACACGGTCAAGGGGAGCCTGAAGATCTTCGTGGACATGATCCGCGAGATGCGTATCAACGAGCCCTCTATGCGCCGTGCTGCCGGTCTGGGGTTCTCTACCGCCACCGATGTGGCGGACTACCTCGTCCGTAAGGGGCTGCCGTTCCGTGACGCCCACGAAGTGGTCGGCAAGGCGGTGGCATTTTGCGTGAAAAGCGGTAAGGACATTCCCGAACTGACCCTGACGGAGTGGCAGACCTTCTCGCCCAAGATCGAAGAGGATATCTCGGGATTCATAACGGTGGAGGCCAGTGTCAATGCCCGCTGCATCCCGGGGGGAACTGCCCGATCATCGGTAGAGGCGGAGATTCAGAGAGTGCGAGAGGGGAAGTAGGCCCTGATGTACCGGGAATTCTTCGGTTTCAACGAAAAACCGTTCACGATAACTCCCAACCCCCAGTTCATCTACCTGAGTGAACATCATCGCGAGGCCTTTGCCCGCCTGCTCTACGGCATTGACAGCCATGCCGGGTTCATTGCCATGACCGGCGAGGTGGGTACCGGCAAGACGACACTGCTGCGCACGCTCTTGACCCGTCTTGATCCGGAGAAATACTGCAGTGCCCTGATCTTCAATTCTTCTCTTTCGAGCGATCAGCTGCTGGCCGGCATCTGTCGCGAATTCGGCATCACCCCGGACAGCCAAACCGGTTTTCTCGATTCCCTCAACCAGTTTCTGCTGGAACAGCTCCGCTTGGGAAAGACAGTTGTTCTGGTGGTGGATGAGGCACAGAATCTGGCTCCGGATGTGCTCGAACAGGTGCGGATGATCTCCAACCTGGAAACGGAACAGGACAAGCTGATCCAGATCGTCCTTGCCGGACAGCCGGAGCTGAACGACGTGCTGGGCCGCCATGACCTGCGCCAGCTGAGCCAGCGCATCACCGTGCGGTGCCGCCTGACCCCCATGGGGTTGCGGGATACCGGCGAGTATATCCGGCATCGCCTGAAGGTCTCCGGCTGCCGGATTCCCGGCCTGTTTGCACCAGGGGCGATCAGGCGTATCTACCGTTTTTCACGGGGGGTGCCGCGCCTTATCAATGTGGCCTGTGAACAGGCCCTGGTCATGGCCTGGACGAGAGAAAGCGTTACGGTGACCTCTGCAATCGCCGCCCAGGTGATTGCCGGTTGCCGGCAGGATCTGCCGCGGCGCGGCCTCTGGCAGCGCATCCACGGCTGGCTCTGGGCCGGAAGGTAAGAAATATGAGCTATATTCTCGATGCGCTGAAAAAGACAGAACAGGATAAGGCCCGTAAGGCCCGGGGCCCCGGTATTTCCGGCATGACCGGTGCGCTGTTCGATGAGGCCCCTGCCGGGGTGAGGACGTCCGCGGGATGGAAGATCGCTGCCCTGGTCGTTGTCCTTGCGGTGGCAGTAACCTTTGCCTGCACCTGGTTTGCCCTACGGCCGTCAAGGCCGATTGCTAAAGCAGTCCCGAAAACGGCCACACCGGTTGCTGTTCCGTTAGCGGTTCCTCCTCCGCAAGTATCACCCCCTGTTCCGGCACCGGCACCTACAGCCTCGACCGCGACTCCTGCCCCGTCATCTCCCGTGGGTGTCGCTCAACCGCCGCATCTGATACCTCAACCGGCTCCGGTCGCAGCGGCACCGGTAAAGAACTCCCCGACAAAACCGGCAATCCAGAATCCGTCGACCGTAAAGGCGGAAACCGTCAAGCCTGCGTCTGAAGATGTCGCTCTGCAGCTGACGATGCAGGAACTGGGAAAGCGGACTGCAGGGCGGAAGCTGACGGCGGACCAGTTCATTGCCCCGCCGACGGACGTTCTCCTCTCGGGGATCGCTTGGCAGGAGGAACGACGGGCCCGCCGTGCGGTGGTCAATGGTTTTCTGATGCAGGAGGGGGGTGTCGTGTCAGGCGCCCGAATTGTTGAGATCTATCAGGACCGGGTTCGTTTCACCATGTCCGGGAAATATTTTGAATTGAATCTGGTGTCAGCGGCAGCGCCGACCCCGGGCAGGTGAGGATATACGCTATGACCATTGGTTTGTTCCGACGGTTCGCCTGGCTGCTGGTTGCGGTCCCCCTCAGTATTACCGGCTGCGGCAAGAAGGGGGCGCTGATCTACCCGGACCTGCTGGTCCCCGCTGCCCCGCCGGTTGTTGAGGCCCGGCAGTTCGGAGACGCCCTCAGGCTTTCGTTTATCCTCCCGGTCAAGGATATGGCGGGAAGAAGGTATGACGACCTGTCCGGGATACGCATCGTCAAGCGTGACGAACCGGCGGGCCAGCCTCCCGGCTGCAGCTCCTGCGCTGAAGGGTTTATCCTTTTCCGGACCCTGGAACTGCGAACACTTCCTGCTGATGTAGAGCGAAACGGCAGTCTGGTGACGCTGCTTGATAAGGAGGTCCGCGTTGGTAGACGCTACTCCTATCGCATCACCCCGGTGGGGGGGGGTAATATCGAAGGAGAAATCTCACCGGCGGTCTCGACAGTTATGGTGCCGGCGTTGCCAGCTCCGGTCCTCCAGGTGGTCAGCCACCCGACGGAGTTGACCCTGGAGTTTGTCAGCATACCGCCTGAGGGTGGCAAGATCGTGGGGCATCAGGTCTATCGGACTGTGAAGGGGACTCCCCTAGCACTCCAGCCGCTCACCGGGGAACCGGTTGCCGGCAACAGTTTTGTCGACCAGGGACTCGACCGGAATACCACCTATGTTTACGGTGTCAGATCAGTGGTCCGTACCGCCGCAGGAGAGATGGTCGAGAGTTTGCTGTCCAATCAGGCCGAGGGGCAATTGAAAAACGACGAGTAGGATGGCGCACGGCATATGGATTCGGGTGCGCTCTGCTCAGGGGAGGGGGCGTGCCGATTGAATGGACTCGCAAAGAAAAAAGGCATCCGCATGCGGATGCCTTTTTTTGTGCTGCGATGTTCGCTCAAAAATTACTTGGCAACGGTTTCAGCCAGTTTCAGAGCGATGTCTTTGTAGGGGTTGGCGAACAGGATGATCAGGCAGACAACCAGGGCGTAGATTGCCAGGGACTCGATCATGGCCAGACCGATCATCATGGTGGTCAGGATTTTGCCGGAAGCGCCGGGGTTACG
>CAZSTJ010000034.1:0-20345 GCA_964609805.1 uncultured Geobacter sp.
GATCTATACCGGTGGCGATATCCCCTCGCTTGACGCCTTTCTGGATGCGCCGCCCGACAACGAATCCAGCTGGCTGTCATCCATCAACAAACTCATAGATGCCGACTTTACGGAACAGAAGGCGCTGGAACTGGCCATGGATCGTGAGAAAAAACTGGAAGAGGCACTGATGGAAACCGCTTCCAAGATAGAGAATGCCGAGGTGAAGTCTGTTTTCGAGCTGAACGCCAAGGAGACCCATAACCATTTCCTGCTGATCGAGTCGGAATATGCCCGCCTCATGGGAATGGTCCATGAGACGGATATCGATACCTACGTCAGGGAGTAGTGGGTCGTGCCGGTTTGATATGCCGCGAGAACGGTAATGAGTTGAAAAGGCCCCATCTTGGGGCCTTTTCTTTCACCGACAGGTTGGCTTAGGAGAGGAGTTTCATCAGGGCATCGGGGTGATTCCCGCAAGCCTCGCCGTTCCCCATGAGGATGCCGAAACCTGCCAACAGGTAGGCCGGGGCGATTCTAAAGATCTTTTCATTGCTGAGATTCTCCCTTTCTCCGGAAACTGAATCTGAATGGTTTATTGTGATGATCATTCTCCAGGCGGCTGTCAATCATGATGAAGGGTGCCGGTTTAAAAGAGAGAGCTCCTCAAGCATTCCGGGGGGAAGTGACGAATGTATTGTGATGAACTGTCGGGATAGTATATAGTTTCCCGATTGTTAGTGCGTTCTGTCCCCTTTCCGGAGAGTCCCATGAAAATAACGCAGGCCGCGATGCGCGGGTGCATCATTGTTGTGATGGTATCAATCGCCTACCTGTGTCTGTCTGGCTGTTCGAAGAAGGTCGAGCCCCCCAAAAGCCGCCCGGCGGCTCTGGTCGTCACGGCACCTGCGACAACGCGGGATGTGCCGGTGCTCCTTAAGGCCATCGGTACCATGGAGGCCTCGGAGAGTGTCGTCGTCAGGACCCAGGTCAGCGGCGAACTGGTGAAGGTGGGTTTCCGGGAGGGACAGGAGGTACAGAAGAGTGCCCTGCTGTTCCAACTGGACCCGCGGGTCTACCAGGCAGCGGTGAAAAAGGCCGAGGCCGCCCTGGCCCGGGACCGGGTCATCCTTGCCAATGCCCGCAAGGATTATGAACGCTATTCACAGCTGGTGCGGGACGGCATCGTCACCCAGGAACAGGCAGAGGGGTACCGGACCAGGGCTGAATCTGCTGAGGCGGATGTTGCCGCCGACAAGGCGGCCCTCGACAGCGCCCGCGAACAGTTGGCCTACTGCACTATCACGGCACCAATTTCGGGGCGGCTGGGGGTGCTGGCGGTGGACCGGGGCAATGTGGTCAAGGCCAACGACACAATGCTCGTCACCATCAACAAGGTTACTCCCCTCAACGCCACTTTCACCGTGCCGGAGAAGGAGCTGCCGGAGCTGAAGCGTCATATGGCGGCCGGCAGGGTCGAGGTGCAGGCGGAGGTGCCCGGAGCTGCCGGAATCCGGGAGAAGGGGGTGCTTGCCTTCCTCGACAATACAGTGGACCCGGCCACCGGTACCATCAAGCTCAAGGCAGAATTCGCCAATACCAAACGCCACCTCTGGCCGGGGCAGTTCGTTAATCTTTCCATCACGCTCTCCGTGCGGAACAACGCCGTCGTCGTGCCGAGTCAGGCAGTTCAGACCGGCCAGAAGGGACAACATCTCTTCGTTGCCGCCAAGGACGGCACCGCCGAACTCCGCCCGGTGACGGTCGGCCCGGTGGACAAGGGGCTGACGGTCATCGAGTCAGGGCTTCAGGCGGGTGAGCAGGTCGTTATCGACGGGCATATGCGGGTGGTTCCCGGCGGCAGGATAGAAGTCAGACAGCCGGAAAAAGGCGGGGGCGCCAAAGCCGCCGCACCGGCGGTCAAATGAACCTGTCAGACCTGTTCATAAAACGTCCGGTCATGACCAGTCTGATCATGCTGGCGGTCATGATCTTCGGGCTCTTTGCCTACAAGCTGCTGCCGGTCAATGACCTGCCGAACATCGATTATCCGACCATCCAGGTCCGTTCCGACCTGCCGGGGGCCAGCCCCGAAACCATGGCCTCCGCCGTGGCTACCCCCCTGGAACGCCAGTTTTCCACCATTGCCGGCCTTGACTCCATGAACTCCACCAACGGCCAGGGCATCTCCATCATTACCCTTAAATTCTCCCTGGAAAAGAGTATCGACTCCGCTGCCCAGGATGTGCAGGCTGCCATCTCCAAGGCGGCGCGTCAACTGCCGCAGGATATGCCGACGCCGCCGTCGTACCAGAAGGTGAACCCGGCCGACCAGCCGGTGCTTTACCTGGCTCTCAGTTCCCCCTCACTGCCGCTTTCCGAGGTCAACGAGTACGCCGACACGGTCATTGCCCCGCGCATCTCCATGGTAAACGGCGTGGCCCAGGTGCTGGTCTACGGTTCCCAGAAATATGCCGTGCGGGTGCAACTGGACCCGAAGGCCCTGGCCAGCCGCAAGATCGGCATCGACGAGGTGGCGGCCGCCCTGGACAAATGGAACGTCAATCTGCCGACCGGCGGCCTCCAGGGTCCCAAGCAGGCCTTCACCATCCAGGCCACCGGGCAGCTGTATAACGCCACCGCCTTCAAACCCCTGATCGTCGCCTATCGGGGCGGCGCCCCGGTCCGGCTGTCTGACATCGCCGTGGTCAGTGACAGCGTGGAAAACGACAAGATCGCCGCATGGTTCAATACCAAGGGGGTCTCCACCAGGGCTATCGTGCTGGCGGTCCAGCGCCAGCCGGGGGTCAACACCATCGAGGTGGTGGATAGCATCAAGCGTCAACTCCCCTCCTTCAGGAGCCAGCTCCCCGGCTCGGTGGAGCTCAGCACACTCTTTGACCGCACCGAATCGATCCGTGAGTCGGTCAAGGAGGTCAAGTTCACCCTGCTGCTGACGGTGGCGCTGGTGGTCATGGTCATCTTCATCTTCCTGCGCAACCTCTCCGCCACGGTCATCCCGAGCCTGGCCCTGCCGCTCTCCATCATCGGTACCTTTGCCGCCATGTACCTGCTGGGGTTCTCGGTCAACAACATCACCCTCATGGCCCTGACCCTGTCGGTCGGTTTCGTGGTGGATGACGCCATCGTCATGCTGGAGAACATCGTCCGCCACATGGAACAGGGCGAGTCGCCCCTCGATGCGGCCTACCGGGGTTCGAAGGAGATCGGTTTCACCATCCTCTCCATGACGATCTCGCTGGTGGCGGTCTTCATCCCGGTCCTGTTCATGGCCGGGATGCTGGGGCGGATGCTGCACGAATTCGCCGTCACCATTACCGTGGCGATCCTCATCTCGGGGGTGGTCTCCCTGACCCTGACCCCCATGCTCTGCAGCCGCTTCCTCAAACCGCCGGCTGAAGAGCGGCACGGCCGGCTGTACCTGGTCATGGAGCGCTTCTTCGATCGCCTCCTGCACGCCTATGAGCGGAGCCTGACCCGCATTCTCCGTTACCGGCGCACCACCGTCGTGGTCACCTTTGTCATGGCCATCGGTACGGTCTGGCTCTTCACCCGGATGCCGATGGGGCTGCTCCCGTCAGATGATATCGGCGCCATCTTTGCCACCACCGAGGGGGCTCAGGGGACCTCCTTCGAGGAGATGAAGGCCCAGCAGATGAAGGTCGTGGAGAAGGTGCTGCAGGAACCGAACGTGGAGGCCTTCATGTCTTCGGTGGGGGCCAGTGGCAGCCGGGTCGGCTCAAACTCCGGCTTCCTGTTCATGAAGCTCAAGTCACGTCACGAACGCAGGCTGAATGCCGATCAGGTCATTCAGAAGCTGCGTCCGGCGGTGTCGTCAATACCGGGGATCATGGTGTTCATGCGCAATCCGCCCCTGATCCAGCTCGACACGACCCAGAGCAAGGCGCTGTACCAGTTCGTGCTGCAGTGTCCCGACACGGATGAACTCTACAAACAGGCAACCGCCTTTGAAATGAAGGTGCGGGGGCTGCAGATGGTGCAGGATGTGACCAGCGACCTGCAGATCAAGAACCCGCAGGTCAACCTGAATATTGACCGTGACCGGGCCGCTACCCTGGGGATCACCGCCGCACAGATCGAGGATGCCCTCTACTCGGCCTACGGCGCCCGCCAGGTATCGACCATCTTTTCACCGGTCAACCAGTACAAGGTGGTCATGGAGCTGGAGCCGCAGTATCAGAACGACCCCTCCATGCTGGGGCTCCTCTATGTCCGCTCCACCACCGGACAGTTGGTGCCGCTGGCATCCCTGGGCACCCTTAAGAACAATCTGGGGCCGCTATCGGTCAATCATCTGGGGCAGATCACCGCCGTTACCATCTCCTTCAACCTGAAACCGGATGTGCCCCTGGGTGACGCGGTAACCGCCATCGAAAAGGAGGCCCGCTCACTGCCGGCCTCCATCACTACCGGCTTCCAGGGGACCGCCCAGGTCTATCAGGCCTCCACCAAGGGGCTGGCCCTGCTGCTGATCATGGCGATCCTGGTCATCTACATTGTCCTCGGCATCCTCTACGAGAGCTATATCCACCCCCTGACGATCCTTTCCGGCCTGCCATCGGCCGGCTTCGGGGCTCTGATCACCCTGCTGATCTTCGGCAGGGACCTGAACCTCTACTCGTTCGTCGGCATCATCATGCTGGTGGGGATTGTCAAGAAGAACGCCATCATGATGATCGACTTCGCCCTGGAGGCCCAGCGGACCGAGGGGAAAACGCCGATGGACGCCATCTACCAGGGGTGTCTTGTCCGTTTCCGGCCGATCATGATGACCACCATGGCCGCCCTCATGGGGACCCTGCCCATCGCCCTGGGGATCGGCGGCGGCGCCGACTCGCGCCGGCCGCTGGGCCTGGCGGTGGTCGGCGGTCTGCTGGTGTCACAACTCCTGACGCTCTATATAACTCCCGTGGTTTACTACTACATGGATCGGGTGCAGGGGTGGGCCATGGCCCGTTTTGGCCGCAGAAGGGCTGGGCAGGCGGCTGTTGTGCGTAGTGAGTAACGTTATCGAATAACCGGAAGGCTGTTATGAACGAACCGAAAAAACTGACCGTGGAAAACTGCGCCCGTCTCCTGCAGAAGCGGGGGATGATCTCCTCAGAGCAGCTGGATGACGTCCTGGCCCGGGGCAAGGCCCAGGAGGTCAGGCTGTACGCCCATCACCAGTCGGGGGGAGGGCGCAGGAGTCCCGCCCGGGCCGAATCGGTCTCTCCCGCCGAGGTGTTGGCCTCATTCAACCTGGAACTGTTCGGTGCCCCGGGGAAATATCTGACCGAGGATGTCATCACCGAGGCGATCGCCACCGCCGTGGATCTCCCCTATCTGAAGATCGACCCCCTCAAGCTTGACCTGGAGGTCGTCACCTCCCGCATCCCGCGACCCTTTGCCCTCAAGAACCTGATTGTGGCGGTTGCGGAGATCGGCGGTGTCACCACGGTAGCGGTTGCCGATCCGTTCAATGAGGGGGTCATCAACGAACTGGCAAGCGCCCGCCAGCTGAACATAAGGCGGGTTCTCAGCTCCAAAAGTGATATCCTGAAGATCCTGCAGGAGTTCTACGGCTTCCGTGCCTCGGTCATGGCGGCTGAGGCTGAATCGTCGGCCGTGGTGGACCTGGGGAATCTGGAGCAGTTCTTCAAGATGAAGGGGCATCAGGATATTGAAGGAAACGACAAACATGTAGTCTCCGCTGTTGATTTCCTGATGCATTACGCCTTTGAACAGCATGCCAGCGATATCCATATCGAACCGAAGCGGGAAAAATCCCTGATCCGCTTCCGCATCGACGGGGTGATGCACAATATCCATGTCATCCCCAAACCGCTCCATGCCCCCATCACCTCCCGCATCAAGATGCTCTCCCGCATGGACCTGGCGGAAAAACGCCGTCCCCAGGACGGTCGCATCAAGACCAACTTCAACAACAAGGACATGGAGCTGCGTGTCTCCACGGTGCCGGTGGCCTTCGGCGAGAAGGTCGTCATCCGTATCTTCGATCCGGACATCCTGCTGCAGGACCTGGACCGGATGGGGTTCTACCCGCGGGAACTGGCACTCTACAACTCCTTCATCCGCCGCCCCAACGGGATCATCCTGGTGACCGGTCCCACCGGCAGCGGTAAGACCACCACCCTCTACTCCAGTCTGCGGACTCTCTCATCGCCCGAGGTCAATATTGTGACCGTGGAGGACCCGATCGAGATGGTCATGGAGGAGTTCAATCAGATCGGCGTCCAGCAATCCATCGGGGTCGGCTTTGACACCATCCTGCGCAACATTCTGCGCCAGGATCCGGACATCATCATGATCGGCGAGATCCGCGACCGGGAGACCGCCGAGAACGCGGTTCAGGCAGCCCTCACCGGACACCTGGTCCTCTCGACCCTGCATACCAACGATTCCGTCTCGGCCATCATCCGCCTGCTGGATCTGGGGGTGCAGCCGTTCCTGATCTCTGCCACGGTCATCGGCATCATCGCCCAGCGCCTGGTGCGCAAGATCTGTCCCCACTGTCGGCGGATCCGGGAGCTGAACGATGATGAACGGCAGTTCCTCCAACTGGATGAGAAATTTCGGCATGTCTGGGAAGGGGAGGGGTGCAAGGAGTGTCGCGGCACCGGCTACAAGGGACGCACCGGGCTTTTCGAGGTGTTGGATCTTAGCGACCGGATCAAGGGTTTGATCTCCAGTTCGGTGGAACTCGGTGATCTGGCCGCCGCGGCCCAGGAGGAGGGGTTGGAATCCTTGCGGCAGGTGGCAATCCGCAAGATGCTGGAAGGTGCCACCACCTATGAAGAGGTCATCTCCATGACCGGGTGACCGGACCCATTCTGCCGCCGCGCAAAGAAAAACAGCCCTGCTGTCCGGATTGACAGCAGGGCTGTTTGCTTTGGTGGTTATATCAGAAAAGGTCAGGGATATTGTCGTATGGTCAGGTTTCTGGTGGAGACGCTGCCGCAGGTCTCAACAGTGTTAACCATCAGGCATTTGACCGTCATCGTTCCCCGAACCGTTGTCATGGTGCCGGTATTGGTTCCGAAAGCGCTGTCATAACCGCCGTCCAGTGTTACCGATTTGTCCAGATCGAAGAGCAGAGCCTCGGTGTAATTTGTGCCCCAGGTTTTGATGATTGAGCCTGCTGCCGCAGCACCTTCATATGCTCCTCCGGGACCAGTGATGCTGGAGTAGAATAGTAATGCCGGTTCGATTTTTACCGGGTTGCTCTTGCGAGTGAAGGTTGCCGTGACGCCGCCGGTTGTTCCGGGGGTGGTAAAGATGCAGGCACCGGCACCTGCACAGGAACCGCCCCAACCGGAGAAGAGGGAATACTGGTCCGGAGCGGCGATGAACTCAACTCCGGCTCCATTGGTTGCCAAAACTGTGGCGTCATTATAGTAGTTGACTGAGTTGAAAGTCACGGTGCCGCCTCCGGTGCCGAGGAAGCCGATGGTGAGGCTGACCGGGACGGTGGTCCCGGTGCCGGCTATAGTGGCGGTATAGGTGACCGGAATGGTGGTCGAACTGGCCGGGAAATCAATACGGGCGGTGTACGCCCTGCTTGTTCCCGGTGAAAAGATCACATCAACCGAACAGGATGCCGCCGGTGCAAGGGTGGTGTTGCTGCAGGTGTCAAGTGCCAGGGCCATGGCCGAGGAGTCAGCACCACCGAGGGCAACGGCACCCAGCAGGAGCGGCAGATCACCGGAGTTGGTAACTATGATGCTCTGGGGTGATGCGGTGCTTCCGACTGGTACGCTGCCAAAGTCGATGCTTGAGGGGGCAAGGGATGCTGCGGGACCGCTGTAAAATGGCGAAAAGGTGACGTGATCGCTTACGGCGTCGCCGGTTCCACCCGGATTGGTGGAGTGTTTTGGCCCGGTGGGGCTTCCCCACCAGTTGTGGGTGGCTGTGATATTGACATAAGGATCTCCAAGGAGTTCAATAGCACTCTGAATGCCATAATCAGAATTTTTGAAAATATAGTTAGCAGCCCCTGGGGGGGAAGAGGCGCCGAATGATAATGATGTTGAGTTGGCAGATTGTGTTTTAATTCCGGTCTTATTATATGAAATGATATTGTTTTGGACTGTTAGGTCTGCAAATGTTCCGCTGGTAAAAATTCCTGAGCCTGCATTGCCGGTGATCCTGTTGCCAATGATGTTTATCGGTCCATCATCCCACGCAAGATTAATTCCGTTAACACCAAATCCTAAGATGATGTTACCGCCAAAACCATTGTTGCTGATAGTGCTGTTTGTGACTGACAACGACATCAGCCACCCTTGCCCAACAACTGAAATGCCGTCCTCATTGCTATAGCTAACCTCACTGTTATTTATCGTGACTGAACCGTTACCACCGCTATAGGGAGATAATTTAATATTGTTAATGCCGTAGCTTATGATGCAGTGGTCGAAACTGGCGTGAGCATCGTCATACACATTTATCCCAATCCAACTCCCTCGGACCTGAGCCGCTGAACTAAAGTGGATTGTGCCGGCGCCACTGGTGCCGCTCGCATTGAGAACCCCGTATACATCTATCCCCGTGTTGGCGCGTAAATCGAACGATACTCCGGGCGAAATATTCAATATTCCATCAATTGTGAGTATGGCATTGGTGGCAAGGGTAACACTGGCTCCTGTTTCTATATTTACGGTGACATTAGGTGCAATGGTGGCATTTTGGCTGATTGTGTACGGACTGCCGGCTGCTGTCCAGGTCTGATTGCTGGTAATGTTGCCGAATATTGGGGGACCTGCTGAGGCGGTATCCGGGGACATGCAGGCCCAGACAATCGCCAGAAGTGTCAGCAGGATGGCGCTTGAACGCATGAGTAGTCCTTTCAGTCGATGCAACAGTAAGAAGACCGTCTAGGTGGATGTATGGTAATATTTTTCTAACTTAACATATGTCAGAAAATTCAGCCATCTCAAAGTGAGGGCTACACGTCATTACCGGTGTTGAATCCGCCAATTACCTTAAAAACCTTGACACTGTTTCATCAAAAACGCACTATCTCCTCCTTAAAACTTTGTTATCTACTTAAAAAAGTTGTCAAATGATTATGGGGCTGCCATGAGACTTCCCGCCGTTACGCTGCTTGTATCCGCCTTCCTGTTTGCCGCTCTTCCCGGGTTCGCATCCGACACCACTGATGCCATGCTCTCGTACCAGGGGTTCACAGGCATCCTCAATACCCCGAACGCCCATGTCAGCCGGGAAGGGAACCTGCATCTGCTCTATACCGACCAGCATGAGTCTATCTGGCGCAGCGACCCCCGGAAAAAACAGAGCAACTATCTGCTTGCTGTCGGACTGTTTGATTTTGTCGAATTGGGAGGGCGATTGACCGATGTGCCCGGTAGGGAAATACGTGACCTCTCGGCCTCCTTCAAGATTACTTCTGCCCCGTTTACGAAGGAATGGCCCTATCTGCCTGCAGTGGCATTCGGGATACAGGATATGGGAGGGGGGAGCAACAAACTGCGGAGCACCTATGTTGCCGCTTCCGGTGACCTGTGGCGATTCAGGTTTTCTGCCGGGTACGGTTTTGATTCCGATCGGATGAAGGGCGGGTTCGGAGGTGTTGAATTCAAGGCCCATGACTGGGTAACCCTCCTGGGGGAGTATGATACGAAGGATACCAGTGCCGGAATCCGTCTTACCACCCCAGAATTGTGGATCACCCCGATCCAGTTGACCACCACCGTAAAATCGACACTCAACCACAGCCCGGGATCTCTTGATGTGGGTGCGGGGCTGGTTGTTCCTCTCGATTTTAAAAAACGTACCGTTGTGCCGCCCAAAAAGGAGAGCGCCGTCGCTCCTCCTGTCGCACCCCCGGCAAAGACTGATAATACCGTGATATCCGGTCAGGCTCAATCAGGTGCAACGGCCGCAGCGCGGATTAAACAGGAGGCAACCTCGACTCCTGCCGCATCAGGCGGGACAACCAATACGGTTACAAGCGAGTCGCTTGAAAATCTCCGTGTCCTGCGGCAGCAACTTGAGTCTGCCGGCTTTATCAGGGTGAGGGTCGGCCAGCGCCAGACACAGGAACTGGTGGTAGAGTACGAGAACACTATATTCAATCACAATGAACTTGACGCACTCGGCATTGTTGCCGGAATTGTCGCAGAGACTGCGCGCGAAGAGTATGGTCAGTTCCATCTGGTCATTAAGCGCAAAGGGTTGCGGGTGGCAGCATTGTCTGTACCGGGCAGCATGATGCGGGCGTATATGAGAGGGCTGTCGGACGTTAATGACCTGAAGAGTTCCCTGAAATTCAGTTACTCGACCGGGGTGGTAGATGATGCTTATTTTCTTCCGGATACCCCTGGTTTCAGGTTTCCCGACACGTCCCTGATCATCGCGCCCGGCTTGCAGACGTTCATTTCTGAGGCGGGACTGTTCGATTACCTGTTTTCGTTTCGCCCTGAAATCCTCTCGACTCTCTGGAACGGCGGCGTTATGCAGCTGCGCTGGGACGTTCCGGTGGCCTGGAGTGATAATTTTGATGACGGCAGGGCATTCCGCGGCGTGCGCAAGAATCCCCGGATGGACCGGGCAATGCTCTTCCAGGGGATCAATCTTGCCCCGGGGCTTATGGCAAACATTGGCGGAGGGATGGTGCTGAGCGATACCTACGGTACCCTCAATGAAATTACCTGGAGTCCGTTTGAAGGAGCCCATCGTTTTCGCGGACTCCAGGCCCTGGCCCGTGATGTTGATGCCCGTCGGACAATCGAGGTCTATCTCGGATCATACCGTTATAAATATGCACCGCTTGATCTGTCACTGGAGGTGACCGGAGGTAAATTCTGGGGGCAGGACCGTGGTGTAAGTCTTGAATTAAAAAGATTTTTCGGTGATACGGCGGTTTCGGCTGTGTACAAGAACTCAACGACCTCAGAGGGTAAGCACTGGCAGGCGGCAGGCATACAGTTTGCCTTCCCGCTTACTCCGGCAAAGGATCTGAAGATCGGTCCGGTTGCTGTGAGGGGTGCGGATGAGTGGGCCTATGCCCAGGAGAGCACGTTGGCGGTCGGCGGACAGAAAACCAACAATGTTCTAAGTCAGTCACTGGCGATCAACCCTCAACCGACCCCGGCACTTTACCGTTCTTACTACAACAGGGATCGTTTGGATGGCGGGTATGTGGCGGAGCATCTCGACCGTTTGCGTGAAGTTTGGATGCAGCGTAAGGGCTCGTATTTTCATTAAAATCTGCGCTGAAAAACGGTCAACAATGTGTTGACATTTAGTGATGCGCACTATATTTTTACCGCATTGTGCTTTAGTTCCAGCAGGGTGTGTCCTCGGAGGTTGTTTATGAAAAAAAGTTTAAATTGCGTTGTTTTTATTTTGATGGCGTTGTCTCTGGTCGCAATCTCGGGATGTGGTGGCGGCGGAGGTTCATCATCGCCTGCTGTCGATACCACGAGTGTCCAGAAGGGTGCCGTCATCCAGGGGCCAGTTGTCGGGGCCACCGTATTTGCAGATAATGTCACGGGAGGAAGCAGGTTTGTTCTGGATACGGGGGAGGTGACCGCCCAGACAGATTCATCCGGTAACTTTTTCCTGCCGGCATTCCCCTCCTATGACTTCGTGTTGGTGTCCACCGGCGGAACCGATACCATTTCCAATCAGCCGGCCCTGCTTCTTCTTGCCCCGGCCGGATCGGCAAATATAACACCGCTCACTACCCTCGTCGCATTCGATACGACCAAGGCAGTGCGGGCAAAACTCGAAACTCTAATGGGCGGCGTAAAATTCGACAGCAACGTTGCTACCACTGCGACCCCGGCAGCGCTTATGCTGGTCAAGTCGGTTGAAATTGCCGTGCAGCGTGTCAGAGACATCATTCTTCTAGCCGTGCCTGTGGGGGTAACACTCTCCGAAGTACAAGTCAACTACATCCAAGCCCAGATTTGGCAGCAGATTGCCTTGGAGTTTGCATCAACCTCACAGGATCTGGCGACGCCGGCTGGACTCGCAACATCACTCAAAAATGCCCTGACTGTAGCTGCGGTCAATATCAGGGCGAAGAACTCCAATATATCTAGCAGTTTCAACGCAACCAGCATCGATAGTATCGCTTCTAGTTCAGTTACGCTGGCTCTTGGCGCAATAGGCGTTGTGGGAGTAGATTCGACTTCTACAGTGGCGCTCAACAAGTCGTCAGTGCTGACCGAGGGCTCCGTCAAAAACAGTATAGTGTCTCTGCTCAGTTTGAGCTCCAGTTTCAATGCTGCAACCGTCAATTTAAAGGCGCTCAGCAGTGTCGTTGTGATCGGTGTTACTCCAAATCCCTACAGTCCGACACCGATACCCGTCGTGACGATAGATAATGCCACGATCATTAGGATTCTTACTGGTGCGTCGGGGGGGTTCCCTATCACGGGCATCACGTTCTGACGTAGAAGGTATGTTTTATTGAATATATAAATGGAGGTTTGTGATATGCAAAGAAAAAAAATCGGAGTGTTATCACTGGCCGGGTCGCTCATTTTGGCGTTGGCACTGTTTGTCATGGCTGGTGTAATCCCGGCTCATGCGGCTAACGAGATTGTTATTAACAGCGGTGTGGCCGTAACCAATTACCATCAAGTTTCGCTAGCACTTACCCCTCCCGTGGGAAGTATCACCATGAGTTTCCAAAACGACTCCCTCGCGTGGTCGATTCCTGAACCGGTGGCAATCACTAAACTCTGGACCTTGACCGCCCCTGATGGTGAGAAAACAGTGTCAGTACAATTCAAGGATAGTTCAGGGATAATCCTTGGGACATTCTCTAGTACCATCAGGCTGGATTACATCACCGATACCTCCTTTTTCAGTCCCAACGGTTCTACCAACTATGCCAATCCTGGTCAGCTCAATACGGTTGCCAATGCAGTTGCGGTTCAGCCTGATCAGAAAATAGTTGTAGTTGGAACTTATGACAATGGTGGAGGCAACACCTTGTTGCAGGTGATCCGTTATAATACAGACGGAACGTACGACTCAACATTCGGCACAGGTGGTTTTGTTAATAAAGGTAATGCAACTGGCTCATTTGTCGGAAATGGTGTGGCCGTACAGGCTGACGGCAAAATTGTCGTTGTCGGCACTTATGAAATTTCGGCGGGTTACACAGGACTCTGGGTTATGCGTCTCACGTCAACCGGCGCTCTGGATTCGAACTTCAATTCAGTATTAAATCCAGGGGGGATTGGTGGTTATTTAGTGTTAAGCGGCCTTAGCGGTAAGACAACCGGAAACGCGGTTGCCATCCAACCTGCTGATCAGAAGATTGTGGTTGTGGGCACCTATGATAACGGGGGAACAAACAATACCAAACCGTGGGTACTGCGGTTTAATACGGACGGAACACTGGACAGCGTTTTCAACTTCACCGGCGATGCCATCTTTAACGGTGCAACCGGCGCTCATACCGGCAACGGCGTTGCGATTCAGTCTGACGGTAAGATCGTTGTTGTTGGTACCTATTGGCGCAGTGCAACAAATTCTTCTGTCTGGGTGTCACGCCAGATCGGCGATGGTAGCTTCGATACTACCTTTGGTGGTCTTTCAACCGGTTATGCAACTTTCGGTTCCGGCGGTGCTCATACTGGTAAAGCGGTTGCTATTAACCCAACGAATGGCAAGATTGATATTGTCGGTACTTGGGACTGGACCGGAGGTAACACTGATCTTTGGCTCCTGCAGTTGACTTCTGCCGGGACACTTGACGCGACGTTTAACCCCAACCCTACAGGTGTGCCCCCCGGGTCTATTGCCCTTGGGGGAAGTAGGGCTGATAGCGGTAGTGCAGTGGCTACTCAGGCTGATGGTAAAGTCCTTGTTGTCGGCACCTATAACAATGGCTTCTCCGGCACCTCTCTATTGGTCGAACGACTTAATGCAGACAGCAGCTACGATACGGCCTTCAACCGTGGTAATGCCGCCTACTCTTACGGATCCCAGGGCACTTTCTCTGGAAAAGGTGTAGCACTGCAGGCTGATGGCAAGATAATTATCACCGGCAAGGGATATGGTACGGTTAATGGCGTGGATATGAGTTCCATGCTGACCATGCGGCTTTTCGATCATATGCTGCCGTTGAATGTCACAACGATCGGGAACGGTACTGTTACAGTTCTTCCGGGTGAAATGACCTGGGCTGGTTCTGCCGGTAGTGCCACCTACCTCCCTGGAACGGTGGTCCAGTTGACGGCTACCCCAACTGGCGGAGCCCAATTCGTAGGCTGGAGCGGGGATTGCACCGGGACCGGAACCTGCAGCGTTACTATGGATGCTGCGAAAAACGTTACCGCCGAGTTCAGTCTCCCGGTTGATCTGACCGTAAATATCACCGGCACCGGCAGTGTTTCATCCAACCAGCCAGGTTTTGCCTGTACCGGCGCCAGCTGCACGGCTTCGTTCCCGCTGAACACGGCAGTTTCCCTCACGGCTGTTCCGGCATGGTATTCGACCTTCGGCAGCTGGACCGGATGCGACAGCGTTGTCGGTGCTTCCTGTTCTGTTACCATGAATGCTTCGCGTACGGTTTCGGTTATCTTCAACCAGAACCTGACCGTTAAATTGCCTGCCAGCTCCAAACTGTACGCAACTATCCACGACGGCTATGTTGCTGCAGATGCGTCCGGCAGCACGCCGCCGGTAGTTCTCCAGGCGCAGGCCCTGACGTTCCTTGAAAACCTGTTGTTCAACCTCCCGGTTACCGTGACGCTTCAGGGGGGGAGAGATGCGGCATTCTCGGCAACCCCCGCAGGTTTTACTACGGTCAGCGGTTCATTGAAGGTTAACAACGGCAGGTTGAATGCAACCTATCTAAATATCAAACCGTAGTTACAACTTCTGCTTTTGTTTGACCGGGCGGCCCCCCCGTATTAATGTTACGGTGGGGCTGCTTGCTTTCCTGTCAGGGCATTTTACAACGGTGGAATGAATTCATGGTTGACTGGCATTGTCATATATTACCATCGGTTGACGACGGTGCCGCAGACATGGGGCAGTCGGTTGCCATGGCTTCTGCACTTTCGGCAGCGGGGTATGATACGGTATATTGTACGCCGCATATGATGCGCGGCTCATACGAAGTCAGTAATGAGGTCGTCAGGTTGAAGACCTGGGAATTGCAGGAGAGGCTTGAACAGGAACGTATCCCGCTTAAGCTCATTCCTGGTCGCGAGTATTGTCTGGATGAGTATTTGATAGACCTGCTTGCTGAGCCGATTACGCTTGGAGAAAATCGTCAGGTGCTGATTGAGCTGCTACCGAATTCTTCCGCTGAAATGGTCCGGCATCTGATGTATGGTGTCGTGCGTGCCGGGTTTGTTCCGGTTGTGGCCCATCCGGAGCGGTCGCCGCTTCTGGAGGTCCCGGTTTTGAAAAAGAACCGGCGCGGGTTTCTGTCATTTTTTTCCAACATGTTTACTGGCGCAGATGATGAATATGATGGGGCGTTGCCAGAATCCAGCGGTAACGGGCTGTTGGATTACCTGCGTGATCTTGGATGCTGTTTTCAGGGTAACCTGGGAAGTTTTTCAGGGTATTACGGCAGCAAGGTAATGGCGGTTGCACAGACGATGAAACAGATCGGCATCTATGACCGATTTGGGACAGATCTGCACTCGCCTGACAATGTAGCGGCCATTTTAGGCCAAAACAACGGTTAACCATCTGTTATCTTTCATTGAATCCTTGTTGGCGCGATGTTGCAACAGGTCTTTTTGTTTGACTAACAAACACGTAGATAGGTATATTAAACAACTCAAAAAAACAGGTAGATTTCATGTCCAGACCAATCGTTTCCAAACTTGTTATATCATTTGTACTGGCACTTCTTGTGAGTGCCTGTGCAGGTCATGAAGGGCTGAAAGCCGGCTTGCGAAAATCAGTTGATACGCCTGCTCCGCCCGTTGTTGAAAGAATCCCTGTTTCTGTTGATCAGATTCAGCCGGATTCTGCGCCCGCCTCATTGGATTATCAGGTTGGTATCGGCGATATTCTCGGAATTTCTGTCTATGCCAGGCCGGATCTTTCCACAGTCGGACAGGGGAAGGGCAGCCGGGTAGATGGGGCAGGCAATGTTCATCTGCCGCTTGTCGGAACGGTAAAAGCTGCGGGCCTGTCGGTCAGTGCTATCCGTGCCAACGTTGAATCCTCTTTAAAAAAATTCGTTCAGGATCCGTCGGTTGTTGTGGAGGTTGTGGAGTATCGCAGCAAACCGCTTTACCTCATGGGGCAGTTTCGTGCCCCGGGGGTTTATTACATGGATCGTCCCTTGACGTTCCTGCAAGGCATCAGTCTTGGTAACGGATTTGACGGAGCTGCAAATCTGCGGGGTGTCCGCCTGCTGCGCAATAATCAGATTGCGCCGATAGATATTTATTCATTGATACTCGATGGCCGCATCGATCAGAATGTCTGGCTCCGGCCGGGAGATACAGTCTTTATACCCGATAACCGCAATCAGAATGTCTTTGTTTTCGGTGCCGTTGGTAAACCGGGGCCGATTCCCATGGCACAGGGGCGTATAAATATACTGGAAGCCCTTGCAGTTGCCGATCCCCGTAATGTCGGCAGCGATATTGAAAATGTCAGAATCATTCGCTCGCTGACCACCACACGCGGTGAACTGCTTGTGGTGGATGTTGCCCGGATAAGACGGGGAGAAACAGTTCCACTGCAGTTGATGGAAGGGGACATAGTCTATGTTCCCAAAAATATTTTCGGAACATGGAACGATGCATTGGCAGAAATGCTGCCGACATTACAGGCCATAAGTTCACTGATGCAGCCGTTTGTGACTATCAAATATTTGTCGCAAAAATAATGAATTCACTTTTTTCAGCTGTAATTTGATCGTTTCAGGAGTGATATGAACAGCCCCCAGCCAATGATTGAAGAAGTTCATCTTGTTGACTATTTGAATGTTATTATTCGCCGTCGGCGGATTTTCCTGCTTTCTTCACTCTCACTCTTCATAGGGGTTGCCCTTTTTACTTACATGATGAAGCCTATCTACGAGGCTAGTGCCACTCTTCATGTCAAGGATGATAAAGGGAGCAAAGGCGGTATTCTCGGTGATCTGGCAATGCTGACGGCCTCTAACCCCGTTGATGCCGAGATCGAGATACTGAAGTCGCGCACAAATGCCGAAGAGGTTGTTAAACGCCTTCATCTGACCTGGCATATCAGCAAGAAGAGCCCGGGGCTTACCTGCAAATTGGCAGAATTCTCCTCTACATCATCAACTCCGGATTACCTGATTGAACTTGTTGAACCGGGGCGTTTCAGGGTCAAGCCTGCTGACGGTACTCCGGTAATAAATGCCGCAGTCGGTCAGATGATTAAGAGCGGAACGCTGAACCTTCTTGTTAGTGAACTGAACGGCAAACCCGGTGATAGTTTCAGACTGCAGCAGCTGCATTTCTACAACACGGTGAACGGACTGAGGAAGTCCGTCAGGGCAGGAGAACTTGGCAAGAAAACTAATATTGTCAAAGTCAGTATGACCAATACCGACCCGGTCAAGGCCCGCGATATCGTAAATGCACTCATTCAAGTTTATCTTGATCAGACAATTTCCTTCAAGACCGAAGAAGCAAGCCGAACGGTAAAATTCGTAGAAGAGCAATTGAAGGGAACTCGCGATGACCTGGATCAGTCAGAGAAAAACCTTCAGACCTACAAGTCCAACAGTGGTGTAGTGAAACTTGATACAGAGAGCGAAGAGCTTGTGAGAAAACTCTCTGAAATCGAGAAAGAACGGGCATCGGTAATCCTGAACAGGAAGCAGATCGAATTCGCGTTAAATGCGCTTCAGGAAGCCAGGCGTAAGGGTCAGGTCTATACGCCGGCTATGTTGAAGGATGATCCTCTCGTGTCGGGTATTGCGGGACGTCTTACCGAACTTGAGGTGCAACGCAGAGCCCTGATTTCAGAGAATACCGAGAACCATCCCCAGGTGAAGGTTGTCCAGGGGCAGATTGATCAGATTCAGAAAAAGCTGCAGTCCACGTATGAAACAGCCCGGATGAACCTGACCAAACAGGAAACATTCATTCAGCAGCAGATAGCTCAATATGAAGCAAAAATTAGGCTGCTTCCTGCCGCTGAACGTGATCTCGCCCGTCTCTTGCGGCTTTCCAAGGTTAATGCGGATATTTATATGTTTCTTCTGCAGAAGCATGAAGAGGCACGAATTGTCAAGGCATCGACAATCAGCAACATAAACATTGTTGATCCGGCCATTACTCCGGATAAGCCGGTCAAACCTCTGAAGCGTAAGAATCTTATGCTTGGCCTGCTGGTTGGTTTAATGTTTGGGATCGGCTCAGCGTTCTTCATGGACTACCTTGACGATACTATTAAGGATGAGGAAGAAGCGAAGAGGGCTTTAGGGTGGCCGCTTCTGGGCACAATTCCGTCAATCGAGCGCAGCGGTGCCCCGGATGCCAATGACCGTGCATCCCGCCTCATTGTCATGCATAAGCCGAAGTCTTCGGTCGCAGAAGCGTTTCGAGGATTGCGAACCGCGATCCATTTTTCATCATACAAACGTGACAGCAAGGTCATGATGATCACCAGCAGTTTCCCGGGAGAGGGCAAAACGACCATCGCCGCCAACCTGGCGCTGACCTTTGCCCAGGCAGGAAACCGGGTTGTTATGGTGGACTGCGACTTGAGACGCCCATCGCTTAATACTATTTTCGATCAGGCACGTATACCCGGAGTCACCGAGGTCCTTGCCGGCGATGTTTCACTGGATGATGCGTTGCATGTCACTGATATTCCCAATATCAGCCTGCTGACTGCCGGTACCATTCCCCCCAATCCCGCGGAACTCCTCTGCTCAGAACCGATGCGGAATCTGCTGCAGACACTGCGTGATACGTACGATATTGTGCTTATTGATGCCCCTCCGGTTATCCCGGTAACGGATGCGCCGCTCCTGACCGCATTGACCGACATGGCGGTTGTCGTAATAGAAGCAGGGCGTATTCCGACCAAGGCAGCACAGCGCATGAAAGAGCTGCTGCAGTCTGTTCAGGCGCCGGTTGCCGGCTTTGTTATCAATGATCGCACCGCCCTGTACTCCGACAGCTACGGCTATTACGGCAAGGGGTACTATGGCAAGGGATATTACGGACGGCGATATTATGGCTATTCGTATTACGGAGCAGATGATCAGAAGGATAGCAAGACCAGCAATAACTGGTGGAACAGATTCAGGGGCTAGGATCTTAGGGTAGGGGACGTTACTATATGAAATCTTCGGGCGGAACGTATCGCCATCAGAACCATTCCCGGTCTGACCGCTGGTGGTTCCGGTTACGCACCAGCAGGCGGGCAAGGCGCAAACTCCTTCATTTCTGCATCATTTGTGCAGCAGTTTTTCTCGCATTTATGATCGGCTTTTATTACTTCGGTCCCAGTTTCAGTTCAATGGGCGAGTAATATGTTGCTTTAAAAGGATACAAACGTATGTTTCACGAAATTAAAGCAGCCCTTCTTGTCATTGTTTTTCTTGCAGCTGCGCCACTGCGGATACAGGCTGCTGAACTGCCGGTACAGAAGAACAGCACACCTGAGGCGCAGCGGGAAACAGCAGCACCTGCTGCAGCGTTGCCACCGCCGGCTTCTGCGGCAAACACAGCGCCGATTGCGGTTCTTGACCGGTTTCGCGTCTATACCGGCCTGAGGACCCCGGCCATATTGGGGGAGTTGTTCAAGGCACCCGTGTTTGCCGGTATACAGCAGCAGCCTGAAGTTGTTCTTACAACCGGCGCAGAGCCGCTCGGCATATCGATTTCACTTCCCGGTCAGGGTGATTCAGCCCCCAATATTGCCTTCAGCGGAGCCCGCCTGTTGTCTAATACCAGAACCGGCAAGGACAAATGGTATGTTGAAGCGTTGCCGGAAGCGGGTGTACTGCATGCGGAAATGATCATCCTTACCGCTGCAGGCATGGTTGAAATACCGCTGACGGTCGCTCCGGCGCTGCCCGAAGGGACAGACCTTTCTGAAGTGGGCTTTGCATCGTTTCTTGGTGGTAAGGATGCGGATAAACCCCGGATGGACCTGAATGGAGATGGTCAAAAAGACTACCTTGATATTTACCTGTTTACCGCAAATTTTATCGCAAAAAAGCGGTCCCCTCATCAGGACCACACGACTCCTGCCGAACCTCAGGTAAGCTCACCGGGAGATGCACCGGTCGTTCAGGCGGACGAGAGTCAGCCACCGTCAGACAAACAGAAGGCTCCGCCATTGAAAGACGCTGAAGACTCGCTGCAGGTCACGGG
>CAZSTJ010000035.1:0-20316 GCA_964609805.1 uncultured Geobacter sp.
TCATCAGCCCTGCTGGAGGTGCTGGACCCGGAGCAGAACCACTCCTTCTCCGACCACTACATCAGCCAGCCCTACAACCTCTCCAACGTCATGTTCATTGCCACGGCCAACCAGATTGATCCGGTGCCGTCGGCCCTGCGCGACCGCATGGAGGTCATCAGTCTGGCCGGTTACACCGAAGAGGAGAAGCTGGCCATTGCCAAAAGATACCTGGTGCCGCGTCAGCTCAAGGAGAACGGGCTGAAGGAGAAACACATCGCCTTTGACGACGAGGCCATCCAGGAGATTGTCGCCAAGTACACCCGGGAGGCGGGCCTGCGCAACCTGGAGCGGAACATCGGCACCGTCTGCCGCAAGGTGGCCCGCAAGGTGGCCGAAGGGACCAAGCGGAATACCAGGATCACCGCCAAGAATCTGCACACCTTCCTGGGGGCACCCAAGTATCTGCGTGAGGAAGACCTGGACCACAACGAGATCGGCGTAGTCAACGGCCTGGCCTGGACCCCGGTGGGGGGCGAGATCCTCCACATTGAGGCTACCCTGATGCAGGGGAAGGGTAACCTGACCCTGACCGGCCAGCTGGGTGATGTCATGAAGGAGTCGGTGCAGGCTGCCCTCACCTATATCAAGGCCCATGCTGCTGAGATGCACGTCAAGCCGGAGTTCTTTGCCGACCACGAGATCCATGTCCATGTCCCGGCCGGCGCCATCCCCAAGGACGGTCCCTCGGCAGGCATTGCCATGACGGTGGCTCTCGTATCCATAATCACCCGTACCCCGGTGCGCAAGGATGTGGCCATGACCGGCGAGGTAACCCTGCGAGGCAAAGTGCTTCCCATCGGTGGCCTCAAAGAGAAGATCCTGGCCGCGGTCCGTTCGGAGATGAAGACCGTTATCATCCCGCAACAGAACAAGAAGGATCTGGAGGATATTCCGGCTGAGATCCTCAAGAGGGTCAAGATCGTCCCCGTAAGCGAGGTGAACGAGGTGCTGAAGCTGGCCCTGGAGAAATACCCGCCTCCGGCGCCCAAGGCCCAGCCGGCTAAAGTCGCTGCTCCTGCACCCAAGACGGTGGTGAAAAAAGGGGCCAGGGCGTAGTCCTATACCGTAGTGCGAAGCTCTCCTCAGGGCATGGCGATCCGTTCGTCATGCCCTGTTTTTATTGGTGATGATTTTCTTGCGCGTGGTGTAGGGATGGGATAATTTGTTGGCGTTTGAACTTCCCGATTCGGATCTTGCAGGGTGTTTGATACTGAACGTTAGGACCCTTATTTCATGAAAAATAACAACCTCGCCGTCCTCGGCGAATTCGGTTTTATCTCCCGCATCGCTGCCTCAGTAGCGACGGGCACCGGCGTGACCACCGGTATCGGTGACGATGCTGCCGTGACCGAGCTGACTCCCGGCATGCAACTGCTCACCTCCACCGACATGCTGCTGGAGGATGTGCATTTCCGCCGTTCGTGGCACGACCCGTACCGACTCGGGCGCAAGTCGCTGGCGGTGAATATCTCCGACATCGCCGCCATGGGGGGGATCCCCCGCTGGGCTACTCTGTCGCTGGCCATTCCGCAGGATCTCCCGCTCGATTTCCTTGATGAGTTCACCCGCGGTTTTCTTGCCATGGCGGGGGAGCATGGTGTGGCCCTGGTCGGCGGTGATACCTGCTCTTCGCAACGGGGTTTGGTTGTCTCCGTCACCATCATGGGGGAACAGCTGCCGGAGCTGATCGTGCGGCGTTCCGGCGCCCGGTCGGGGGACGAGATCTGGGTCACCGGTACCCTGGGTGATGCGGCGCTGGGGCTGAGGCTGCTTGAAGAAAATATTCCCTCCCCCTCGACGGGGGAGGACTACCTCATTTCCCGCCTGCTGGACCCCACGCCCCGCGCGACGGTCGGCATCGCCCTGGCCGAATCGGGGGTGATGAGCGCCATGATCGACATCAGCGACGGCATCCTGGGGGACTTTGGGCATATCGCCGAACAGTCCGGCGTGGGGGGCATTTTCCGGCTGGCCGACCTGCCGCTTTCCCCCCACTTCCGGGTCGTTGCCGCCAGTTTTCCAGCCTTTCCCCACCACCTTCCTCTCTCCGGCGACGAGGATTACGAACTCTGCTTTACCGCCCCCCCCGAAGGCCGTGAAAAAATCATCGACCTCATGAAAAAGTGTGGCGTTGAGGCGGCCCCTGTTGGTATAGTGACAAGCTCTCCGGAGGTCGTTGTTCTCGATGCCGCCGGGAGGCCATTTCATCCGTCACTTCAAGGGTTTAATCACTTCGCACCATAATATACCACCCGTAAGGAGTATCACGAACATGCAGCCTACCGTTATCCCCGCAGACAAGGCCCGGCAGTGTGCCGACGCCATCAGGATCCTTGCCGCCGACGCCGTCCAGAAGGCCAACTCCGGTCACCCCGGGCTTCCCATGGGTGCCGCCGACTGTGCCTTCGCCCTCTGGGGGAACTACCTCTCCTTCAATCCCGAGGACCCGACCTGGGCGAACCGCGACCGTTTCATCCTCTCGGCCGGCCACGGCTCCATGCTGCTCTACTCCCTGCTGCACCTGTTCGGGTATGACCTCTCCCTGGACGAACTGAAGAACTTCCGCCAGTGGGGGAGCAAGACCCCGGGGCATCCGGAATTCGGCCACACCGTCGGCGTTGAAGTAACCACCGGCCCGCTGGGGCAGGGCTTTGCCAATGGCGTCGGCATGGGTATCGCCGCCAAGATGGCAGCCGAACGCTTCAATACCGCCGATTTCAAGGCCATTGACCACACGATCTACACCCTGCTGGGGGACGGCTGCCTGCAGGAGGGGATCAGCTATGAGGCGGCGGCCCTGGCCGGACACCTGAAACTGGGCAACCTGGTCTACATCTACGACAGCAACAGCATCACCATCGAAGGGAAGACCGACCTGGCCTGGTCCGAGGATGTGGCCGGCCGTTTCAACGCCTGCGGCTGGCATGTTCAGAGCATCGACGGCCACGACTACGGTCAGATCGTCGCCGCCATTGCCGCTGCCAAGGCCGAGACCGGCAAACCTTCCATCATCATCGCCACCACCCAGATCGCCTACGGCAGTCCCAAGTGCCAGGGTTCGTCCAGCGCCCACGGTTCGCCACTGGGGGCGGACGAGATTGCCGCCACCCGCAAGAACCTGGGATGGGGTTATGCACCGTTCGAAATCCCGGAAGAGGTGCGGGCGGTCTGCCGCGCCCAGGTAACGGCCAAGAAGGCGGCCCATGCCGAATGGCAGTGCGGCTTCGCGGGGTGGCGCACCGCCAACCCCGAAATGGCGCAACTGTGGGACCAGATGTGGGGCAAGCAGTTGCCGGCCAATCTGGCCGACGAACTTCTGGCCGTGGTGGCCGGCAAGGACGGCGCCACCCGTGCCCTCTCCGGCGCAGTGCTGCAGAAAGTCGCAGCCTTGGTTCCTGCCCTGGCCGGTGGTTCGGCCGACCTGGCACCATCCAACAACAGCGACATAAAGGGATCCCCCTCCATCCAGGCGGGCGCATTCGGCGGCCGTAACCTGCATTACGGTGTCCGCGAACATGCCATGGGAGCGGTGGTCAACGGCCTGGCACTCTACGGCTGTTTCATCCCCTACGGCGCCACCTTCCTGGTCTTTTCCGACTACTGCCGCCCGACGGTGCGTTTGTCGGCACTGATGAACCAGCAGGCGCTCTACATCTTCACCCACGATTCCTTCTTCGTTGGCGAGGATGGCCCGACCCATCAGCCGATCGAGCACGTGGCCTCCCTCCGCCTGATCCCGAATTGCCACGTGATCCGCCCGGCTGACGGCGTGGAGACTGCCATGATGTGGGTGTCGGCGCTGCAGCATACGTCCGGCCCCACCGCCATGATCCTGACCCGTCAGAAGCTGCCGGTCATCGAGCGTGCCGACGGCTTCAACACGGCTGACTGCCTCAAGGGTGGCTATGTGGTCTCCGGCCCGGATGCCGCCGATGTGGTCATCATGGCCAGCGGTTCCGAGGTGCATGTGGCCGTGGAAGCCGCTGCAACCCTGGCCGGTAAAGGTGTCAAGGCCCGTATCGTCTCCGTTCCCTGTCTGGAGCAGTTCATGGCCCAGCCGAAATCCTACCGTGACGCAGTCCTGCCGGCCGGTATTCCCCGCGTGGCCTTCGAAGCCGGCCGGAGCGAGTCCTGGGGGCGCCTGATCGGCTGCGACGGTCTGTTCATCGGCATCGAGCACTTCGGCGCCTCGGCACCGGATAAGGTGCTGGCGGAGCAGTTCGGGTTCACGGCCCCGCAGGTGGCAGAGCGGATCGCGGCGTTTTTGAAGAAATAAATCTGCTCGCACAAAGCTCACAAAGGCACAAAGTAAATCAACTCTCTTAAATTATATGAGAATTTCTTTGTGTCCTTTGTGCCTTCGTGAGAGATGAAGCATGTGGTGTGAAAAATGGAACTGATCGAACTGCTCAAAAAATCCATGCTCTTCTCCGGCCTCAAGGATCCTGACCTGGCCGAGCTTGCCACCATCACCGTGCGCCGCAAATTCAGGAAGGGTGAGTCCCTGTTCAGCGAGGGGGATGAGGCCACCGGTTTCTATCTGCTGGTGGACGGCTCCCTCAAACTCTGCCGCATTGCCCATGACGGTCGTGAGAAGGTGCTGCATTTCGTCCGTCCCGGCGAGACTTTTGCCGAGGCGGCCTTCTTCGGCGATGGCCGCTACCCCGCCGAGGCTCGGGCCATGGAGGCGGGAGAGGTGCTCTATCTTCCCAAGGAGGGATTCCTGGAACTGATGGGGCGCAATCCCAACTTTTCCCTGAATCTGGTGATTTCCCTGTCGCTCATGCTGCGCCGGTTCGCCACCCAGATCGAGGAACTCTCCTTTGCCGATGTTACCTCCCGCCTGGCATCATTCCTGATCCGCCGGGCCGAGGAAAAGTCTGCCAGCTATGGCGGCATCACCTATGTGGACCTGGGGATCAAGAAAGGTGAGATCGCCTCCCGTCTGGGAACCGCCAGCGAGACCATCTCCCGCACCTTCAAGAAGATGAAGGAGGAGGGGATCATCGAGGTCCAGGGGAATAGGATCGTGATCCATCAGATGGAGAAGCTGCAGAAACTGTGTGAACGTCACGAGTAATTTCGTAAAGACGATCCACGAAGGGCACTAAGGAACACCAAGGTACCCCAGAAGCCCTTTGTATATTTTTAGTGGTCCAACCGATCTGCTGCTTTCATGGTCTCATTCTTAGTGAATCTTCGTGTCCTTCGTGGATAACCGAATTTAGGAGCTTTATATGCTGATTGTTATGAATCACAACGCCACCCAGTCCGAGGTGGACGCCGTCGTCAAAGCGGTTCAGGATATGGGCTTCCGTGCCGAGCCGATCCCGGGGAGCGAGCGGACCGCCATCGGGGTGCTGGGAAACCATGGGTATGTGGATGATACCAACATCCTGGAACTGCCCGGCGTCCAGCGGGTCATCCATGTCTCCAAACCCTACAAGCTGGTGTCGCGAGATTTCCATCCCGAGAATACGATTGTGGATGTGGCCGGGGTCAAGGTGGGGCAGGGGGAGCGGCCGGTGATGGTGGCCGGGCCCTGTGCCGTGGAGAGCGAGGAGCAGATCATCCGCACCGCACTCTTCGTGAAGAAGGCCGGGGCCGATATGTTGCGGGGCGGTGCCTTCAAGCCGCGTACCGGGCCACACACCTTCCAGGGACTGCGGGAAGAGGGGCTGAAGCTGCTGGCCAAGGCCGGCAGGGAGAGCGGCCTGCCGATCGTTACCGAGATCATGAGCCCGGACAACGTGGGGTTGGTGGCGGAGTATGCAGACCTGCTGCAGGTGGGGGCGCGCAACATGCAGAATTTCGACCTCCTGCGGGAGCTGGGCAAGATCCGCAAGCCGGTCCTGCTGAAAAGGGGCATGAGTGCCACGGTGGAGGAGTTCCTGGCTGCCGCCGAGTATATCCTGGCTGAGGGGAACGACCAGGTGATCCTCTGCGAACGGGGGATCCGTACCTACGAGACCGCCACCCGTAACACCCTCGACCTGTCTGTGGTGCCGCTCATCAAGGAGATGTCGCACCTGCCGATCATGGTGGATCCGTCCCATGCCACCGGCAAGCGGAGCCTGGTGCCTCCCATGACCCTGGCGGCCCTGGTGGCCGGTGCCGACGGGGTGCTGGTGGAGGTGCATCCCGAGCCGGAAAAGGCGCTGTCCGACGGCCCCCAGTCTCTGACATTCCCGGGCTTTGAACATCTGATGGGAGAGGTTGCCAAGGTCAGGACATACCTGGAGCTGCGCTGAACCGGTAACAATCTGACGCCAAACAATAACCGCCGGAATGCAGAGAGCCGAGATACTTTACGTATCACGGCTCTCTGTTTGTGTATCCGGGGGCTGTTGTTACATTGCGAGCTCGTTTGCCGTTTGCGGTGGTTCAGGCGTGGGCACACCCCGCATCAGCCCATTCATCCCTGTCCAGCAGGCAGCTGGGTTCCAGTACCACCAGCAGGCGGTCGCGGTTGTTGATGACTCCCATGATGCATTCCTGAGAGCGGTTTCCCTGCAGCAGTTCCGGCGGTGGCTGGATATCAGCCGGTGAGATCCTCAAAACTTCGGCGACCGAATCGACTACGAAGCCGGTGACATTGCCGGCGGTTTCCGCAACGAGTATCCGACTGTAATTGTCGCGCTCCCGCTCCTCCAGACCGAAACGTCTGCGCAGGGATACGATCGGCACCACCTGCCCGCGGAGATTGATGATCCCGTCCACGCACTCCGGGGTGTCGGGCATCTTTGTTATGGTCGGCATCCTGATGATCTCCCGCACCGCCAGCACATCGATGCCGTACTCCTCCTGCTCCAGTTCGAAGCTTACCAGTTGGGTTACCGCTTGTCGTGACGTTGTCGTTTCTATAAGTTGTCCAGTGGCACTGTTCATGTGGCAACTCCTTAGGTCAACTGAAAACGGCTGACGAGATTCTGCAGTTCGTGGGCCTGTGCAGCCAGCTGCGCGGCGGCACTGGCGGTCTCATCGGCACCGCGGGCGGTCTGATGCACGACGTCGGTGATCTGCTGTATATTGTTGGTAACCTCGCTCGTGGTGGCGGTCTGCTGCTCGGCTGCTGTGGCTATCTGGCTGACCTGCATGGATACCTCGCCGATGCTGTTGAGGATCGTATCCAGGGCTTCGCCGGACTTCTGGGCCGATGAAGCTCCCCGTTCCACCTCGCGAACCCCTTCCTCCATGGCGTGTACCGCCTGCTTGGTCTCATGCTGGATTGACTTGATCATCTCGCCGATCTCCTTGGTGGCGCGGCCGGTTCGTTCAGCCAGAGCACGTACTTCGTCGGCGACCACGGCAAAACCGCGCCCCTGCTCGCCTGCCCGGGCCGCCTCAATAGCTGCGTTCAGGGCCAGCAGGTTTGTCTGGTCGGCGATGTCTTCGATGGTGCCGATAATGGCGCCGATCTTTTCCGAACTGCTCCCGAGCGCCTCAACGGTTTGTGAAGTGTTACGGACCCGGTCGGCAATCAGTTCCATGCCGACGATGGTTTCCTGGACCACCCGGGCGCCGACGGTGGCCGATTCGCTCGAACGCTGTGAGGCCTCGGCGGCCATTGTGCAGTTGCGGGCTATGTCGGTGCTGGTGGCTGCCATCTCTTCACTGGCGGTGGCCACGGTGCCGGACTGGGAAGCGACCTCCTCGGCACCGGTGGCGATCTGTTCAGCGGTGGCATGGAGCTGGGAAGAGGCCGAGGCGATGCCGGTGGAGATCTGGACCGTACCGCTGACCAGTTCGCGGAGGCTGGTCACCATGTGCTGCATAGCCTGCAGCAGTTGCCCTGTTTCATCCTTGGCCGCACCGTTAGTCTCGACCGTAACGGCCAGATTTCCCTGGGCCAGGCTGTTGGCCACCTCCACCGCCTTGCCGAGTGGCTTGGTGATGCTGCGGGAGATCACTACCGCGGCAGTCGCACCGATGGCCACTGAGATACCACCGAGGATCATCGCGATCCACATGGCCTCGGTCGCATTGTCTGCCGCCTCATTGAGCCGGAATTTTGCGCGGTCCGACTGATAAAGGGATATATTGGCGTAGGCTTCCTCAACCTTGCGGGTCAGGGGGGTGGCTTCCTTGCTTAAAACCATGGCAGCTTCGTCACGCTTGCCTACTTTCACCAGATCGATTACTTTGTTGTTGGCCACCTTAGCCGCCTTGATTGCCTCAGAACCGACCAGGATGAGCTTTTTCCCCTCCTCGGTCTTGTCCAGCTCTTCTACTTTTGCCAGCGCCTCCTTGTACTTCGCCCGGGCAGTCTCTATATTCTGCAATTCAGTGGCCTGCTCCTTGGGGTCGCTGGTGATAACGTAATTGCGGAGCGCCCCGGAGATCTCCAATACCGCCTGGACCGTATCAGCAGACTTCACCATCCTCACATTGTTGTTGCCGATGATATGGTCTATCTGTTTATCAATCTTGTGCAAAAAATAATAACTGGCAGCTACATTGATAGCCACCAGCGCCAACACTGCTCCAAATGCTGCTCCCATCCGAGCACCGATCTTCATTTGCTACCTCCCTGTGAAATTGTCTGGCAAACGGGAATCACCCGCTGGTTGCGGCGTTTGTGTTACTTCCGGTTACCGTACATAATGGGAAAATTGATATTTTCCCATTAGTTGTTCTACTGATAGTCTTATAGTCGATTGGCTTGAATTAATAATGGGGGAATTGGAAAAAGTGTATACGGTTTTCCCTACTAGAAATCGCAGGAAAGATGAGGAGGGCGGAAAGGAGTGTCAGAGGAATGGGGTGATCGTGGCTACGATGCTTCGCCGCGACCGAGGGAGCTCAGTCCTTCACGCACGGCAAACTTGGTCAGTTCAGCGATGCTGAAGAGATTGAGTTTTTTCATCAGGGCGTTTCGCTGATTTTCAACGGTTTTCAGGCTGACCTCGAAGGTGTAGGCGATCTCCTTGGCGTTTCTGCCATCGGCTATTAGTTTCAGTATCTCCCGTTCACGGGGAGAGAGGCAGTTATAGCCAACCGAAACGTCCTGCGGAACACGTTGGATAAATTCCTTGAGCAGTACTTCGGCGATGCGAGGAACCAGGTAGGGTTCACCCGATGCGACGCAGCGGATTGCGGTAGCCAGCTCGGCAAAGGCAACATCTTTCAGCAGATATCCCTTTGCACCCGCCCTCATAGATTCGACGATAAAGCGGCGATCATCCTCCATGGAAAGGGCCAGTACCGGCAGATTCGGCAGTGCCGCAAGGAGTGCCCTCGTTGCCTCGATACCGTTCATTTCGGGCATGGCGATATCCATGATGACCACGTCCGGACGTGTTGCGTGAGCTTGGCTGACTGCCTCGATACCGTTGCCGGCCTCGGCCACCACTACCATGTCCGGCTCTTTTTCGATAAGGGCCTTCAGACCTTCACGTACCATGGCGTGATCATCTGCTATGAGAATTCGCTTTTTCATGACTCGATTATCCTTTCGTCCTGCTGTAACGGGAGCGGTACGCTAAGGGTTACACCGGTGCCCATCTCGGGCAACGAAGCGATACCAAAATATCCGCCAAGCCCTTCAATCTTTTGTCGGGTATTGAAGAGTCCAAAGCCTTCATTGTAATCGGGCCCAATCCCGATCCCATCATCACGAACGGTGATGTAGAGGTGATCATCGACCCGTTCCAGTGCGACACTTGTCCGGGTGGCACGAGCATGTTTCACCACATTCATCATTAGTTCCCGTACGACCTGAAAGACAACGGATCTGACCTCATAGATCAATACCTTGGGTTGTCCGTCATCCTGAATCGAAAATTGAGTAGTGAATTCACGGCTGAACTCTTCGCAGAGCCATTCCAGGGCCGACTCGAGCCCTGCGTTAGCAAGAACTGGGGGACGCAGTTGGAAGGTCAGGGAACGAATATCCTTGAGTGCCAGGTCAACTATCTCTTCGATCCGGTTGATCTCTGCGTCTGTGTCGGTGCCGCCGTTCTGGCTAATCAGTGCGGAGAGCCGCATCTTGGCAACGATCAGATTCTGGCTCACCTGATCGTGCAACTCCCCGGCAATACGGTTTCGTTCCCGTTCCTCCGAGAGTGCCAGTTCAAGCGACAAGGATTCCAGACGTTGTTGATAGTCGAGGAGCGTCCTCTGCTTCTTCCGGCCCGCCTCGATCTCCTCCAGCAGCCGGGTATTTGTCTTCTGTAGCGAAATGGTACGGTCCAGGACCATCTGTTCCATTTCGCTGTGAATCTGGTGAAGTTCCTGCTCAGCCTTCGCGCGCTCGGTGATGTCATGAATGATGGAAAAGAGCAGGGATTTCTGGTTGTCTATGATGGGGGTGGAATATACCTCTACGGTGCGTAGCTCGCCGGATGCGATCTTGTGGGTAAAAATAAAGTGATTTTGCTTCTCCTGTGAAGCTTCAGCACAATTTTGGACAACCTGCACGGGATCCAGGGTGTTGATGTCGCTGATATTCATGGAAGTGAGCTGATCAAGCGTGTAGCCGTACATCTGCTCTGCGGCCTGGTTTGCATCGACAATGGCTCCGGACTGGGGGGTGATGAGCAGCATGACAGCACTGTGGCGACGAAACATGGTCTGGAAGCGCTCTTCGCTTTCACGTAGGGCAAGCTCCGCCTCTTTGCGAGACGTAACGTCGGTGGTGATGCCGAACCAGAGTATGTCGCCGTTTGCCTGCAAATGGGTTGTTGCCTTGCCATGCCGCCATTGGAGCCCCCTGGAGGGGAGAGTAATGCGGGCTTCATATTCCCATGGTGTCAGGGTGCGGGCCGAGTAATGGAGCAGGGTAATGAAAGCATCGAGATCGTCAGGGTGGAAACGCTGAAATACGGGCGTGGCATCACTGCTGACCTCCTCCGGGATTACGTCAAACAGTTCGGCATAGGCATGGCTCATGTACGGCAGGCTGATATGCCCGTCAGGCGAGAGTCTGCCGACGAAGATCGCGCCCGGCATGTGTCTGATCAGATTATGTAAAAGGTTGGCAGAGTCAGTCATGGTATGTGATGGTATGCCGTATTATTAAAAAACATAGATTGTAAGTATCTGTTTTTTAAGTATACATAATAATATCAAGTGTGCAATGTTTGTATGACTAAATAATTGGTTGGCCATCGGTTACAGCGATGGTAGTGGGCTGTCAGTTTGTTCTTGATTCAACTGAACGGTGCTCCAAAAACAGCTTGAATTAATCCTGGGGCAGATGTAATAATTACTCAGCTTTTTGTTCTCTCTACCCTGTTCGTTGGTCGATGCGCCCGGGCGGAATGCTGAACAACCCGGGAGTCGCTCCCTGCTGTGGTGTGCTGCCCCAATACGCGGGATTTGCCTGAAGCAGCAAACTGACTCCCACCGTTAAGGAACTCGCCGGAGGCCCTTAATTCTGACGGCAGGGTGGAGAGAACAAAAAAAGAGGATGCCTCCCGGCATCCTCTTTTTTCTTTTGATCAACCCCTTTTCTCCGGCAGACCTTTCCCCCCGAATCAAACAAAAATCCGCTGCAGTGCCTTCAGCAACCGGTCGTTCTCTTCAGTCGTCCGGATGGCGATCCGGAAGAATTTGGGCGAAAGCCCCAGAAAATTGCTGCAGTCGCGGATCAGCATCCGCTGGTGCGCCAGGCGGTCCCGCAGCTCCAGTGCGGTCATCTCCCCGGTGATCTCCACCAGGAGGAAATTGGCACTTGAGGGATAGGGGCGAAGCTGCCTGATTCCGCTCAGGCACTCGAAGAAGCGGCGTCGTTCCTGGCGGATGAAGTTGATGGTCTGCTGATTGTGCTCCGTGTCGTGAAGGGCCGCCACCCCGGCGGCCAGTGCCATGGTGTTGACGCTCCAGGGGCCGCCCATGGCATCGAGGTGCGCGGCCAGGTTGCTGCTTGAGAGAGAGTAGCCGAGGCGCAGGCCGGGTATGCCGTGAAATTTGGTCATGGAGCGGAGCACAATACCGTTGTCCCCCTTCACAATGATCTGTTTGGCCGACAGTTCCTCACAGAAGTCCATGAAGGCCTCGTCAAGGATCAGGAATGTTCCCGATGCGATACAGAGGCTGTAGATCTGCTCGATGGTATGCTGGGTGTAGATGGTGCCGCTGGGGTTGGCCGGATTACAGAGGTACAGGGCGTCATATCCGGACGACAGGGTCTTCTCAAGCGCCTCCAGGTCGATGGAGAAGTTGTCCTCCGGCTTGAGGACAAAATGCTCCGCCTCCCAGTGGTGCTGGGCCAGGGCGCGGATATATTCGTTGAAAGAGGGAGCGATGACCAGGGCCCGTTTGCCGTGCAGCATGGCCGGCAGGTGATAGATGATCTCCGTGGAACCGTTGCCGACCGCGATATGGGACGCCGGCAGTCCGTGGTGCTTTGCCAGTGCCCGCTTGAGATCGTGGTGGGAACTGTCCGGATAGTGCACCAGGCTGTCCAGGGCGCAGATGACCGCCTTCCTGACAATCGGTGACAGACCGAGCGGATTGATGCTGGCGGAGAAGTCGGTGATGCTCGCCGGTTCGACTCCCATGCGACGGGCAATATCGAACACGTTGCCGCCATGGTCATAGGTGTGGGACATGGAACCCTCCCAGGATAAACGCCCCGACTGTACAGGCCAAAGCCATCAGCAGGGTCGTCGCAAACATGAGCCTAATCATACCGGTATATGCCTTCCGGTCAAGGGGGGCATGGGGATCCCCGATGAATTCCTTGTGCGAGATTACCCCACTGTAGTGAGAGGTACCCCCCAGGCGAACCCCCAGTGCCCCCGCTGCAGCGGACTCCGGATGGCCGCTGTTGGGGGAGGGGTGCTTGAGCCGGTCTCGTAGCGTCACTGTCAGTGCTCCTTGCATGGAAAGGCCGGTAAGCGGGGCGGCCAGGATCATCAGGAGTGCGGTCAGGCGTGCCGGCACGAAATTGAGCAGATCGTCCATGCGCGCGGAAGCCCAGCCGAACTGGCGGTACCGGTCATTACGATAACCGACCATGGAATCCAGGGTGCTGACCGCCTTGTAGGCAATGGCCCCGACCGGACCGGTCAGTGTCAGCCAGAAGAGCGGGGCGATGATGCCGTCGGAGGTGTTCTCAGCAACGGTTTCCACCAGGGCTCGCCATATGTCTCCCTCGTCCAGCCCTGCCGTGTCTCTACCGACGATGCGGGAGAGCAGTCGGCGGGCCTCGGGCAGGTCTCCCCTCACAAGTGCTGCCGCAACCACCGCTGACTCAAGGTGCAGTGAACGGGCCGCGAGGCAGGTATAGGCAATGATGGCTGCTGTCAGAAATCCGGCAAGGGGATGCAGGAGATAGCCTGCTTCAATCAGAACTGCTGCGGCAGCTGCGGCTGCCAGCACGGTGCTGACCAGCAGAATGATCCCGGCGAGGCGCTTCGACGGTATGGTGCGGTAGAGGTATTGGTCGAGGAGGGCAATCAGACGGCCGATCCCCACCACCGGATGCGGCAGCCAGCGGGGGTCCCCCAGGGCAAGATCAAGCAGGATGGCCGTCAGCAGCAACGCAGGGTCTGGGGGGATCACGGGACCAGCCCGCAGATATTCAGCAACTGCTCCATGTCGAGATGCTGCTGCAGATGATCGGCAAGGCGGTCATAGGGGTCAATCTGGGGGAGTGCCGGGTCGTTCTTCCGCAACGGCAACCCTTTCGCCTGCCGGATGCGGTTGAGGTAGGCCTCACGGAAACCGGGATTGTCGAAGATCCCGTGCAGATAGGTGCCGAACACCCTGCCGGTTTCTGACACATAGCCGTCCTCCACGGTCACATATGCCTCGCCGCGCCGGAAGATGCGCGCAAAGGGGCGGGGAGGGCCCACGGGGGTGGTCTGGCCCATATGGATTTCGTACCCGCTGAGAACACCGCTGCAGTCGGGGGCGACCACGGCACCGCCGGTCTCAAGGTGTGCCAGGGCCTGATGGGTCTCCTTGTCGGAAAGCATCTCGGTTTCAACCGGCAGCAGACCGAGCCCGACCGCTTCCCGGATGGAGGATTCAACCCCTGCCGGGTCGAGTACCTTCTCGCCCAGCATCTGGTAACCGCCACAGATACCGATGACGTGGCCGCGGAAATTCCTGATCTCATCGAACATGCCCCGCTCCATCAGGAAATACATGTCGGCGATGGTGGATTTGCTGCCGGGGATGATCAGGAGATCGAGCTGCCGGATCTGCCCTGGCGACTCGACGTAGCAGATGCTGACATCAGGTTCGCTCTGGAGTGCGTCGAAGTCGGTAAAGTTCGAGATGCGCGGCAGCTTGAGGATACCGATCCGGATCTTCTTCTGCCCTGAGATGAGGTCGCTGACCTTGGCACGGCTGTGCAGGGCGACGCTATCCTCCGCCGGCAGGTCCATGTCAGTGAGCCAGGGGAGCACCCCGAGAACCGGGATGCCGGTTTTCCTTTGGACAAATTTCAGCCCCGGCTCGAGTATGGCTGCATCGCCGCGGAACTTGTTGATGATGATCCCTTTGACCAGGGCCCGCTCATGGGGCTCCAGCAGTTCAACCGTGCCGACGATCTGGGCGAAGACGCCGCCGCGGTCGATGTCGGCTACGAGGATAACCGGCGACCCCGCCATGGCGGCAATCTTCAGGTTGGCGATGTCGTTCTCCCTGAGATTGATCTCCGAGATGCTGCCCGCCCCCTCAAGCACGACAAATTCATAGGCCTGGCGCAGTCGTTCGAAACTCTCCCTGACAGCTGTCATGGCGGTCGGTTTGTAGGCGTCGTACTCCCGGACATTCATGTTGCCGACCGGTCTCCCCTGGATAACCACCTGGCTGCCGGTGTCCGAGTTGGGTTTGAGCAGGATCGGGTTCATGTCGGTGTGGGGGTTGATGTCGCAGGCCTGGGCCTGCATGGCCTGGGCCCGGCCGATCTCTCCCCCCTCGGGGGTGACGTAGGAATTGAGTGACATGTTCTGGGACTTGAACGGCGCGACGGAGATCCCCCGCCGCAGCAGCAGACGGCAGACACCGGCGGTTATGACCGATTTGCCGACGTCGGAGGCGGTGCCGCAGAACATGACCGCACCGGCTTCCGGTGCCGGCTGTTCCGGCTGTGTCTCTGTCTGGACCGCTGTTGGTCCGTATTTGCCGGCATAGCCGCGCGGCGTTACCATGCGCCCCTCGCTGTCCACAAAGGTGCTGGCGTTGCCGATGATGACGATCGTCGACATGTCGATCTCATGGTCGAGCATGGCGTCAAGGGTGGTTACCTGCAGGGACTGATTCGCGCGGCAGGCGTTGCGCACAATCCCGACCGGCGTCTCAGCCGGTCGGACCGCGAGGGCGATCTCCCGGGCCTCTTCAATCTGGGTCACCCTGCTCCTGCTGCGGGGATTGAAGATGACCATGACGAAATCGGCGCGGGCAGCAGCATCAAGACGCTTCTTGATCAGCTCCCACGGTGTGAGGAGGTCGGACAGGGAGATGACGGCAAAATCGTGCATCAACGGTGCGCCCAGCACGGAAGCGGCGGCCTGGATGGCGGAGATGCCGGGGATGACGGTGATGTCCAAGGGGGGATTGGGCGTCCCGGCGTTCCGGGAACGGTCGATCTCGATCAGTTCGTACACCAGTCCGGCCATTCCGTAGATGCCGGAGTCACCACCGGAAACCAGCGCGACGCAGCGCCCTTCACCGGCCAGGCGGATGGCTTCCCGACAGCGGTCGACCTCCTGCATCATGGCGGTCGCAATGATCTGTTTTCCCTCCACAAGCGGGCGGATCAGGTCGATGTAGTTGCCGTAGCCGACGATGATGTCAGCCGCGGCGATGGCCTGGCGGGCCGCTTCGGTCAGGTGGCAGATGTCACCGGGGCCGCTGCCGACGATGTAAAGTTTTCCCATAGGTCACTATGCTCGTAAGGGTCGATGGATGGCCCGTTTCAGGGGATTTGGGTGGCAAATAATACACGCCCGTCAGGGGAGTTGCAAGGCAGAAGTTTGTGCAGTTGGACGGTGGGGGAGGGGGGCTCAGCGGTCGGCGTGCACCGTGAGCCCCCTGCCGGTGGCGATGACCCTGCAGTTGGAGTATCCGAGCCGTTTGAGCCGCTTCAGGATAAAAAACGATGCCAGTGGATGGACATCGGCAAGGATAAGGGGGAAATGATCCGTCGGCAGGGCCGTGATGGCCCGCCAGGTGGCCTTCAGGTTCATGAGTGCTCGCTGGTTTCGTTGAACTGGAGATCCTGCCACTGCTCCATGGTGTTATCCAGGCGCCACTGGCTGCCGGCCATGTAGGTCAGTTTTCCCTCGCCGTCGATATAGACGTGCATGGCCTCTTTCTTTTCAAACTCCTCGATCCGCTTTTTCTCCCCCTGTACCCAGCGTGCGGTGACATAGCTGACCGGTTCGAAGGCTACCTTGACACTGTACTCGTGTTCCAGGCGGTGCATGACCACCTCGAACTGGAGCAGACCGACCGCCCCGACGACCCAGTCGGCACCCATGACCGGCTTGAAGACCTGGGTGGCCCCCTCTTCGGCCAGCTGCACCAGCCCCTTCTCCAGGGCCTTGGATTTCATCGGATTAAGGAGCCGGACCTTGCGGAAGTGTTCCGGAGCGAAGCTGGGGATGCCGGTGAATTTCAGTTCCTCACCCTGGGTAAAGGTATCGCCGATCTTGATGGTGCCGTGGTTGTGGATACCGATGATGTCGCCGGGCCATGCCTCTTCCACATTGGTGCGGTCCTGGGCCATGAAGATGGTGGCATTGGCGATCTGGACTTCGCGGCCGAGACGGGCGTGGCGGACCTTCATGCCGCGGGTGAACTTGCCGGAGCAGATCCGGAAGAAGGCGATGCGGTCCCGGTGGGCCGGGTCCATGTTTGCCTGGATCTTGAAGGTGAAACCGGAGAACGGCTCTTCGTAGGGAGATACCACACGGCTGGTGGTCTCCCGCGGCCGCGGGTGCGGGGCGTGTTCCACAAAGGCGTCCAGCAGCTGCTGCACCCCGAAGGTGTTGATGGCGCTGCCGAAGAAGACCGGGGTCTGCAGTCCGGCCAGGTAGGCCTCCTTGTCAAAGGGGTGGGCCGCACCTTCGAGAAGCTCGACATCGTGGCGCAGTTCCTCCACCTGGGAGCCGAGCAGTTCGTCCAGTCGGGGGTCGTCCAGGCCGGTGACGGTGACGATCTCACCGGTGCCGTTGTCTGCCTCGGCGTCAAAGAAGACCAACTCCTTGGTGTAGAGGTGATAGGTGCCGCGGAAACGTTTCCCCATGCCGATGGGCCAGGTCATGGGCGCGGTCTGGATCTTCAGGTTTTTCTCGATATCGTCCAGCAGGTCGAAGGGATCCTGTCCTTCGCGGTCCAGTTTGTTCATGAAGGTCATGATCGGGGTGTGGCGCAGGCGGCAGACCTCCAGCAGCTTCTTGGTCTGGGTCTCGACCCCCTTGACCGAGTCGATTACCATCAGGGTTGAGTCAACAGCGGTCAGCACGCGGTAGGTGTCCTCGGAGAAGTCGTTATGACCGGGGGTGTCCAGAAGATTGACCTCGCAGCCGCCGTAGCTGAACTTCATCACCGAGGAGGTGACGGAGATACCTCGCTGCTTCTCCAGCTCCATCCAGTCGGAGGTGGCGTGACGGGCCGACTTGCGGGCACGGACCTCGCCGGCCTGCTGAATGGCGCCGCCGAAGAGGAGCAGTTTCTCGGTGATGGTGGTCTTGCCGGCATCCGGGTGGCTGATGATGGCGAAGGTGCGGCGCTTGTCGACTTCCTGCTGCAGTTGTGAATCCACGGTCAATCTCCTTGTCAATCAAAAGGCGGGCAGTGCCCGCCGGGTCGGTAGTTATAACTGCTTCTCCACGAAGAACACGAAGCATACCAAAAGCCAGTCATATTCCTGTGGTACCTGGTATTACAAAATGGTTCAAGCCGTTCAATCAACTTACGTTTTGCTTCGTGTCCTTCGTTGATAACAATCTAATTAGCTTTTGAATACCAGCCGGTCCAGGCACCATCTCCCCCCGCCGGCGATCATCAGATACAGGGCAATCCCCAGCAGGGCCATGTTGTACTCAATGCCGTGGCCCCGCCCCGGGATGCAGTAGGTGTTGAGGAAGAAACCGTGGGCCCAGGTTACCTTGTAGATGGCGGTCATCATGACCGCCGAGATGCCGGCCGCCGATAGACGGGTCAGGAACCCGGTCAGGACACCGAAGCCCCCGCCGAACTCGGCGATGATGGCCAGCAGGGTGAAGAGGGGGGGGATGCCCAGATCCTTCTCGAATACGGCGAAGGTCGCCGTAAGCCCTTTGCCGCCGAACATGCCGAGCAGCTTCTGTGCGCCATGGGCCATGAAGATCAGGCCGAGGGGTATCCTCAACATCAGCGGTGCGATCAGGTCGGTTGCGTCAAAACTCCCTTTAGCCATTGCCGTCCTCCTGGATAGCGATGTGCAGCAGCCGGTTCTTGCCGCTCCGCTTGACATCGTACATGAGTGTGTCAGCTTTCTTGATGATCTCTTCCACCGTTGCCGGAGGTTTCCGATAGGTGACCGCGCCTATACTGAAGGTCACTCCCCACCCTTGTGCCTGCATTGCCTGATTCAGCAGGGTGTGAAGCTTCCCCAGAAAGGTCGCCGCCGCATCTCCAGCGGTCTCGGGGAGCATGATGACGAATTCGTCGCCGCCGAACCGGGCAAGGATGTCCGTGCTCCGCATGTTGCCGGCGATCGTTTCAGTCACCGTTGTCAGCAGTCGGTCACCGACCGCATGCCCCATCCGGTCATTGATCTCCTTGAAATGATCCAGATCGATATAGGCCACGGTGATGGCATGGCCGTAGCGCTGAGACCGGTTGATCTCATATTCTGCGACATCGAAAAAGGCGCGCCGGTTAAGCGCTGCGGTCAGCGGATCGATGCTGGCGAGACTTTTTTCGGTTTCCAGGGTGTTACGCAGAGTAGAGAACAGCAGGCTCATGATCAGCAGGAACAGCAGCTCCACACACTCGTTCCAGTAGTGCAGCGAGGCGTTCTGAAACGAAAAGTTGCCCGGGGCTTCGTTGACAATGAACCGGGTGACCAGGGCGAGCAGGCAGAAAAACATCCCGGATGACCTGCCGATAAACCAGGCTGCAAGGGAAACCGGTACCAGGTAAAAGACAATGAGCGAGTAGTCGCCGGTCTGATAATCGATCCAGCCGAGCAGGGCAAGCAGGGTCAGGCAGGTGATGGCAACGGTGACGGGGCTACGCGAGGAAAAGATGTCGACGGTCTTTTTGTGGATGCGTACGAGCATGGGGGGTACCCGCAGTGACATGCCGGCGCTGGAACGACTGCTCCCGGTTAAAAAGTGGCGGGCGATACTGGATTCGAACCAGCGACCTCAGGCTTCGGAGGCCTGCGCTCTATCCAACTGAGCTAACCGCCCGCACGGTTTCGCCGATCAGTCATTCACACGACGAATGACGATACTTACACGATTCCGAGCGTTAACTCAAGCCAAAAATCTGTCATTTTGCGATCGGCTCTGGTAGGATGCGGGGTTACGATACGAAATTATTCGGGTGCGAGGCACTTCGGGAGCACGTATGAGACCAACGGCGGTTCGTGTCATCGGCCTCACGGGCGGGATAGCGACGGGTAAAAGCAGTGTTGCCCGGTTTTTCCGGGACAGGGGGACTCCGGTCATCGACGCCGATGACCTGTCGCGGGCCGCGGTTGCGCCGGGAAGCCCGGGGCTGGCACAGGTGGTTGCCGCCTTCGGCACCGGAGTCCTGGCAGGGGATGGCACCCTCGATCGCAAGCGTCTGGGGGGGATGGTCTTTGCCGACAATGATAAACGGCGGCGTCTGGAAGCCATTCTGCACCCGGAGATCAAACGGCTGGCGGAGGAAGCTCTCCAGGCAGCCGCTCAGGCAGGGCACCGGGTTGTCTTCTACGTGGCGCCGCTCCTGATAGAGGCGGGGGTGACCGATCGGGTGGACGAGGTCTGGGTGGTGACGGTGCAGCCCGAGATCCAGCTGGAGCGTTTGACGGCCCGTGACGGCATCAGTCGTGAAGAGGCGTTGCGGATCATCGCCAGCCAGATGCCGCTAGCGGAGAAGGAACGGTTCGGGGCGGTCGTGATCGACAACAGCGGCAGCCGGGAAGAAACGGAGAGAATCCTGGAAGAAATCTGGCAGAAAGAGATACAGGTCTGACATGAACGAAAAGAGTCATATCGTACGCAAGGCCCCCCCAAAACCGGCGCTGCCGGACCCATCCCGTGACTGCTTTGCCGCGGTGCCCCGAGGTGCCGAGGAGATAACCGCCGGGGAACTGGAACGGCTCGGGATCGAAAG
>CAZSTJ010000036.1:0-18767 GCA_964609805.1 uncultured Geobacter sp.
TGTCGGTCATCATCGGCCGTGCATTGCCGGATGTCCGTGACGGTCTCAAGCCGGTCCATCGCCGCTGTCTGTACGCCATGTACGACATGGGCAACGACTACAACAAGCCGTACAAGAAATCGGCCCGTGTTGTCGGTGACGTCATCGGCAAATATCACCCCCATGGTGACACCGCCGCCTACGACACCATCGTCCGCATGGCCCAGGATTTTTCACTGCGCTACATGCTGGTGGACGGCCAGGGTAACTTCGGTTCGGTGGACGGCGACTCGCCGGCTGCCATGCGTTACACCGAGATCCGCCTGCGCCAGCTGACCCACGAACTGTTGGCGGACCTGGACAAAGAAACCGTCAACATGGCGCCGAACTACAACGACGAGATGCTGGAGCCGACGGTCCTCCCCTCCAAGTTCCCGAACCTGCTGGTCAACGGTTCCACCGGTATCGCCGTCGGCATGGCCACCAACATCCCCCCCCACAACCTGACCGAGATCATCAACGGTATCATCGCCACCATCGACAATCCGGAGATCACCTATGATGAACTGCTGGAGCTGGTGCCGGGACCGGACTTCCCGACCGGCGCCACCATCTACGGCCGTCAGGGGATTCGCGATGCCTACGCCAACGGCCGCGGCATCATCCAGATCCGCGCCAAGGCCCATATCGAGGCGGCCAAGAAGTCGGAGCGCCAGTCCATCGTCATTACCGAACTCCCCTACCAGGTTAACAAGGCCAGGCTGATCGAGAAGATAGCCGAGCTGGTCAAGGAGAAGAAGGTCGAAGGGATCACCGAGATCCGCGACGAATCCGACCGCGAAGGGATGCGGATCGTCATCGAGGTCAAGCGGGACGAGAACGCCGAGGTGCTGTTGAACCAGCTCTACAAGCTGTCCCAGCTGCAGACCTCCTTCGGCATCATCATGCTGGCCATCGTTCACAACCGGCCGCGGGTCCTTTCCCTGCGGGAGATGATGGACTGTTTTGTGGAGCACCGCTGCGAGGTGGTTACCCGCCGCACCAACTTCGAACTGAAGAAGGCCCTGGCCCGGGCCCATGTCCTGGAAGGCCTCAAGATCGCCCTGGACTGGCTGGACGCGGTCATCGAGCTGATCCGCGAGTCCAAGACCCCGCCAGAAGCGAAGCAGGGGCTGATGGAAGGGAAGTTTGCCAACAAGGAATACCTGGAGCGGCTGAATCTCCCCCGCCCGGAAGGGTACGGCGACCAGGTCCAGCTGTCCGAGATCCAGGCCCAGGCCATCCTGGAGATGCGCCTGCAGCGCCTGACCGGCCTGGAGCGGGACAAGATCATCGCCGAGTACGAAGAGATCCTCAAATTTATCGCCCGCCTGCGGGAGATCCTCGCCTCCGACGCCGAGATCCTCAAGATCATCGTGGCCGAGCTGACGGAGATCCGCGACAAGTTCGGCGACAAGCGCCGCTCGGAGATCGTCGACAAGAGTGCCGACATCACCCTGGAGGATACCATCGAGGACGAGGAGATGGTGGTCACGATCTCCCACACCGGCTACATCAAGCGGAGCGCGGTGGACCTTTACCGTTCCCAGCGTCGCGGCGGCAAGGGCAAAACCGGCATGAAGACCAAGGAAGAGGATTTCGTCGAGCAGCTCTTCATCGCATCGACGAAGGACTATCTCCTCTGCTTCACCGACGCCGGCCGCATGTACTGGCTCAAGGTCTACGAGATCCCCGAGGGGAGCCGCACCACCAAAGGGAAGGCCGTGGTCAACCTGGTCAACGTCGGTATGGACGAGAAGATCACCACCATCCTGCCGGTCAAGGAGTTCAGCGAGAACACCTACCTCTTCATGGCCACCAAGCACGGCGTGGTCAAAAAGTCGCCGCTGATCGAGTACTCCAACGTCCGCCAGGCCGGCATCATCGCGGTCAACCTGGACGACGGGGACAAGCTGATCTCCGTGGCCCTGACCGACGGTACCAAGGATGTCTTCCTGGCATCACGCAGCGGCAAGTCGATCCGCTTCAGTGAAGAGGATGCACGTCCCATGGGGCGTGTTACCCGCGGTGTCCGTGGTATGACCCTTGAACCGGGCGACCACGTCATCGGCATGGAGATCGTTGATCCGAACGCACCGGGCTCCACCATCTTCACGATCTGCGAGAACGGCTTCGGCAAGCGGACCGATCTGGACGAATACCGCGGCCAGAGCCGGGGCGGCAAGGGAGTCATCACCATCAAGACCACCGAGCGCAACGGCAGCGTGGTCAACGTCATGCAGGTCGCCGACGACAACGACCTGATGGTCATCACCGACAACGGCAAGATCCTGCGGGTGCCGGTCTCCGGTTTCTCGGTCATCGGGCGCAACACCCAGGGGGTCAAGGTCATCACCACCGAGGAGAAGGAGAAGGTGGTGGCGGTGGCCAAGCTGGCCGAGAAGGAAGAGGACGATCTGGACGACGGCGAGGGGACTGAAGAAGAGTAGGAGCGGGTTTGAAACCTGCCCCTGCGGGCACAACCACCATGACCAGACCCTTGAAAATTGACACAACTCTGCGGGAGAGGCGGCGGATCATCCGTCTGCTGGACTACCTCAAGCGGGACGACCTGACCGGCGAACAGATGGAGCGCATCGGCAAACGCCTGCAGAAGTCCGGCAAACGCGCCCTGCGCCCCCTGGTGCGCAAGTTGTGGCGGGAGCAGAACGGCACCGCCATCTACCGCTATACCTGCATGCTGGATTTCTTCGATACCTCCGCCTGGATGGACCAGCTGATCCAGATCACCCTCAAGCGCACCGACCTGGAAGAGGACGGCAAGCTGGCCCTGCTGGACCTGCTGCACGACAGCGGCATCGATGTAACCGCGCCCCCCTTTGCCGGCATGACCGGTTACGGTGCGGCATCGCTGGAGGGGTTCATCGATGAGTGCCTCCAGGGGGGCGAGCGGGGTCTGGTCCGGTTCGTCGACAGCTTTCTTGATGCCGACGATGAGTACCGGGAGCGGATGATTCATCACCTTTCCAAGGTTGGCAGCAGCGACGCGATTGTGCTGCTGGAGATCCTGCTCTCCTTCGAAAAACCGGAGGTGGTCAAGGAAGCTGTCCTTGCCCTGGGGAGGGTCAAGAGCGGTTTCGCCCTCAATGTGCTGGAGCGGGCCGAGTCGACCCACGGCGGTGATATTGCCGAACTGATCAGGCGCAGCAAACGGCGGCTCTCTTTCGTTGGTATCAGAGAATCGGCGGAACTTCCCCGGGAATTCCTGTCACCGCTCCCCTTCCACGAGGTGCATGCCGGTCCGATCGACTTCTATGGCGGTCGGTCACTCTGGTTCTCCTGGCAGCTGGAGGATGGCAGTTATGCCGGCATGCTGGCTCTGACCGGCGAATCGGAAGGGCTGCTCAACGCCATCAGCTACCGCATGAAGGATGCCCGGGACTACACCAGCGTCGTCCGGGAACTGGTTGCCAGCGAACAGCTGCTGCCGGTGGATCAGACGCACGCCCTTGCGGTCCTGCGCGATGCCCTGCATCACAGCCGGGAACAGGGCTTTTATCTCCCCCCCGATTTCTATGTCGACATGCGGCTCTTCCGGCCGGACGCCATCAAGCCCGATCCCTACGTCCCCCGCTTCAGCCTGATACACCTGGATGGCATTGTCGAAAAGATACCGGCCCATGTTGCCGCCAGCAATGAGCTGCTGGATGAACCCGGTTTTGAGGGATGGGTGCTGTCAGAGCCGGCAATCTATGATGCCGCCGACCGGTTTGCCTCCCATGGCGGTGCAGAGGGTATGTCCGCCGAGGAACTGGAGGCCGAGATATCCCGCTGCTGCGACGATCTGATCACCCCGCGCCGGGCGGAGATTATCAAGCGGCTGCTGCTGACGGCGGACTACCTGCAGCAGACCGGCAGCGAAGAGGAATCGATCCAGAAGGTGCTGGCGACCGCCCTGAGCCTGGTGGGGGGATTCCTCCCCGAATGCCGCCACCCCTTTATCCGCCGCCTGGTGCTGGATAGTGTCGATGCCGCCCGGCAGGCGATTGCCGAAGGATATGACCTGCGACTGGAACAAAGCTATGACAGCGACGACGAATAACAGCCCCGAACGGATAGCGGTGATTGGCGGCGGCAGCTGGGGCACAGCCCTGGCCAACCGGCTCGCCGGCAATGGCCAGCAGGTGCGCCTCTGGGCCTATGAGGCCGAACTGGTGGCCGAGATCAACGGTCGGCATACCAACTCCCTGTTCCTCCCCGGGATCGAGCTGAACCCGGCCCTGACCTGTACCGGAGACCTGGCCGAAGCGGTGGCAGGGTGCGGCATCGTGCTGATGGTGACGCCGGTCCAGGTCATGCGTGGCGTGCTCCGGCAGCTGGCGCCCCACATCACCCCCGGTACCGTCATCGCCAACGCCTCCAAGGGGATCGAGCTGGAGAGTCTGCTGACCGTATCCCAGATCTGCCGGGAGCTGCTGGGGGATGAGACCACGGAACGGTTCGTGGCCCTGTCCGGCCCGACCTTTGCCAAGGAAGTGGCCCAAGGGCTGCCGTCCCTGATTGTGGCCGCATCACGTGACGAGGAGGCGGCCCGCCGGGTGCAGGCAGCCTTCAGCTGCTCCTGTCTGCGGGTCTATACCAATGCCGATGTGGTCGGCGTCGAACTGGGGGGGGCGGTCAAGAACGTCATCGCCATTGCCGCCGGCATCTGCGACGGACTCGGCTTCGGTCACAACGCCCGGGCGGCCCTGATCACCCGCGGCCTGGCCGAGATGACGCGTCTGGGACAGGCCATGGGGGCCGAAGCGGCCACCTTTGCCGGTCTGGCCGGCATGGGGGACCTGGTGTTGACCTGCACCGGCGATCTGTCTCGCAACCGCACCGTCGGCTTCAAGCTGGGTCAGGGGATGGTGCTGGCAGACATCCTGGCCGAGATGCGCATGGTTGCCGAAGGGGTTAAAAGCGCCGAGTCGGTCTACAAGCTGGCCTGCAAGCTGGGGGTGGAGATGCCGATCGTGGAGAATACCTACCGGATCCTCCACGAGGACAAACCGGCCAGGCAGGCGGTGATGGAACTGATGGCGCGGGCGCTGAAGGCAGAACAGTAAACCTATTGAAACACAGAGCAACAGAGCAACGGAGCAGGAGACTGCACGGCACCGGTTGCCGTTAACCCGGTGTATCGCTTCTCCTGCGCAAACGGTTTTGGTTCCTCAGTTGCTTCGTTGCCCCGTGTTATTTTTCCAGATTGGTGGTGTTATGATCCGCTCATTCCAGGGGATGCAGCCCAAAATAGATGAAAGCGCCTTCGTGGCCGAGACCGCCGTGATCATCGGCGACGTGGAGATGGGGCCGGAGAGCAGCATCTGGTACAACTGCGTGGCCCGCGGCGATGTCAACTTCATCCGAATCGGGGCCCGCAGCAACGTCCAGGATCTCTCCATGCTGCATGTCACCCACAAGAAACACGCCGACGACCCCGGGGCACCGCTGATCATCGGAGATGATGTCACGGTCGGTCACAGTGTTACCCTTCACGGCTGCACCCTGGAAAACGGCTGCTTCATCGGCATGCAGGCCATGGTCATGGATAAGGCGGTGGTGGGTGAAGGAGCCCTGGTAGGGGCGCGGGCCCTGGTGACCGAAGGAACGATCATCCCCCCCCACACCCTCTGGGTCGGTGCACCGGCCCGGTACAAGCGCGACCTGACCGCCGACGAGATCGCCTGGCTGCAGCGCTCAGCCGGCAATTATGTCCGCTATTCCCGGCAATACCTCGAAGACGAGTAGACCGCACCGGCCAGTCATGAACTCACCTCCCAGCAGCGGAAAGCAGGCATCCCTCCCGTTATTTCTGGCGTCACGCTGGTTTCCGATCCTGCTGATTCTTCTGGCCGGAATCACCGCCTACAGCGGCTCACTGTTTGTCCCGTTTGAAATGGACGACCATACCATCCCCCCACTCGCCGCCAACGAGTTGCAGAACATCCTGCTCCATGGCGGGGCGCGGCGGGTGACGGATCTGACCTTCGCTCTGAATTACCGTTTAACCGGCCTGTCGCTTCTCCCTCTCCACCTCACCAACCTGTTCATTCACCTTGCCAGTGCAGTCACACTCTATCTACTGATACGGATAACATGCCAGGCCCTGACGCCGCCAGCAGGCGTCCGGCACTCTTCCCTCTCCTTTTCCGGGCAGTTCCTCCCGATGGGTGCGGCGCTGCTCTTTGTCTGCCACCCACTACAAACCCAGGCAGTGACTTACATCGTGCAGCGCTACACCCTGCTGGCGACCCTGTTCTACCTCCTGGCGGTCCTCGGCTATGTCTCTGCACGTCACGCGTATCTCACGGATGCACCACGCCGGATACTTTGGATATGGGGCCTCGTCACCGTACTTGCTGCCCTGCTGGCCCTTGGCTCAAAGCAGATCGCCTACACGCTGCCGGTTATGCTGGTTGCGGTTGAATACATCGTCTTTCGGGGCCGCCTGTTCAACCGGCGCTTCGTTGCCATCTGCGGCGGCATTCTATTCGTGTCGATTCTGCTGGCGCTCTACCGGTGGCGGGAAGAGGGAGTGGCCGGATTTTTATTCGATCTGCGCCTTGCCACCGCCGAAGACACGACCATCTCCCGCTCCGGCTATTTCCTCACCCAGCAGCGGGTTATCGTCACCTACCTGCGACTGCTCTGTTTCCCTTTGCAGCAAAGCCTGTTCCATGACTATCCGCTCTCAACGTCGCTCATGTCTGCTCCCGTGCTGGCTGCAGTGGCGCTGCATGTACTGCTGCTCGCCGCTGCCGTAACGCTCCTGCGGGTCACCAGAGGCATTCCGGAGCCACGGGATGCGAATCGCTGTGCCCTGCTGCGGCTGGCGGCGCTCGGAATCATCTGGTTCTATCTCGCCCTGGCCGTTGAATCGAGTCTGATCCCGATCCGGGATGTCATCTTCGAGCACCGCGTCTATCTCCCCTCCTGCGGCTTTTTTCTGGCGCTGTGCGCCGTTGCAGGTGCGGCGGTTCAGGAACAGCGCCGCCGCATGGTGCTCGCCGGAGCACTCCTGGCAACGGCATGCCTGACGCTGGTGTCATTGACGATTGCCCGTAACCGGGTATGGAACGACCCGCTCCGGCTATGGCAGGAGGCGGCTCAGGCGGCGCCGAACAACTCCCTGGCCCTCGCCAACCTGGCCAGTAAATATCTGGAGAACAACAAGCCGGATAAAGCTCTGTTGCTCTATCTTCGGGCCTTCGAGAGCAATCCGAATTTGGCGTTCCGTCCCCTCGTCGATCTGGGGCGGTCCCTGCAGGCGCTGAAATTTCCCCGCGAACGGTTCACCACCGGCCAGGAGTTTGTCTTGCCCAACGGTGAGCTCGACTTTGGCCGCTACGCCGAGTGGGAAGCGGTTAAATGCAACAATCTCGGACTTGCCTTTGAGATCATGGGGGCCACGGACAAGGCGCGCATGCGGTATGAAGCGGCGGTTGTATACCTGCCGGATTACGACCGGGCCTGGCTCAATCTGGCATTACTGGCCAGAAGCCAACGTGATGACGCACTGTTCAACAAGGCCCTTGACCGTGTGAGAACGCTGAATCCGTCATTGGCGCGCATGCTGGAGTAGGTTCACCCTTCGCATCCAGTAGATGGTACGTGCTCGACAACGCCCGACTTCGCAGGTATGATCAAGCACATGAACTGGCTCTCCCACATCGGCAAACAGGCCTCGCGCCTGGCATCGCTGGAACTGTTCCGCTATATCGGGCCGGGCTTTTTCGTCACCGTCGGCTTTATCGACCCGGGAAACTGGGTCACCAACGTGGCCGCCGGTTCCCGGTTCGGCTACAGCCTCCTCTGGGTCGTCACTCTTTCCACCATTATTCTGATCATTGTCCAGCACAACGCCGCCCACCTGGGGATCGTCACCGGTCTCTGCCTCTCCGAAGCCGCCTCAAAATTCTTCAAGCCCTGGCTCCGCATCCTCATGCTGGGGAGCGCCATGATCGCCTGCGTATCCACCGCCCTGGCCGAACTGCTGGGGGCCGCCATCGGCCTCAACATGCTGACCGGTCTCCCCCTGATTTTCGGCTCTTTCATGTCGGCCGGCTTCTCGATCTGGATGCTCTTCTCCAAGAACTACCAGCGGCTGGAAAAGTGGATCATGGGCTTTGTCTCCCTGATCGGACTGGCCTTCGTCTTCGAGATCTGGCTGGCGGATGTCTCCTGGGTCCAGACCTTTGCCGGCTGGGTTACCCCCACCTTCCCGATCGGTGCCCTGCCGGTCATCATGGGGGTGCTGGGGGCTGTTGTGATGCCGCACAATATCTTTCTCCATTCCGAGGTGATCCAGAGCCGCCAGTGGAACCAGCAGGGACCTGACGTCATCCGGAAGCAGCTCAAGTACGAGTTCTTCGACACCCTGACCGGTATGGGGGTCGGATGGGCCATCAACAGCGCTATGATCATCATGGCAGCCGCCGTCTTTTACGCCAAAGGAATCACCATCACGGAGCTGCCCCAGGTCTCCGTCACCCTGGAACCGATCTTCGGCCGGCTCTCGGCCGCAGTCTTCGCCCTGGGGCTCCTTTTTGCCGGACTCTCCTCCTCCGTCACCGCCGCCATGGCCGGCGGCAGTGTCTTCGCCGGCATCTTCATCGAACCGTTCGACATCAATGACCCCCACTCCCGTACCGGCCTGCTGATCACCCTGATCGGTGCCCTGGCCGCGATCATGCTCCTCTCCGACCCCTTCAAGGGGATCCTCTGGAGCCAGATCGCCCTCTCCATCCAGCTCCCCTTCACCATCATCCCGCTGATTCTCCTCACCTCTTCAAAAAAGGTCATGGGCAGTTACGCCAACCGTCCCTACGGAGCAACCGTGCTCTGGATCGTCGGTCTGGTTGTCATCGGTCTCAATATAGCCCTCTTGGTGGACATGGTCCGCTGAAGCTGGTTGAATTCGAGCCGGTTCCTGCTATAGTTAAAACCTACACATTTTTTAATGCCCGACTTCTTGAGAAATGAGGCACGCCATGAGGTTTGAAAACCCGTTATCTGCCGTGAGCAGGCGCGATTTTCTGAGACTTGCCGGGCTGGCAACCGGTGCAACCGTCTCCCTTCCCTTGCAGGCCTACGCCCGGTTGATCTTTGACGGCCGGCCTCCGCTCCGTGTCGGCATGGTGGTGCCCCGCTCGAAGATCCATTCGGAAATCGGTGCGAATCTGGTTGAAGGGATGCGGCTTCAGTTCAGAGAGGCAGGCTGGGAGAGCACCCGTCTGGTGGTGCGGGAGGTTGCGAGCGGCGAGGAAATAGCGGCGGCGCGCCGGCTGCTCTCCGAAGAAAAGGTGGAGATCCTGACCGGCATGTTCAACCCCCGGACCGTGCACTTGCTGCGGGAAGATCTGGAACGATCCGGAACCCTGTGTGTTGCCATCGAGGGGGGTGCCAACACCTTTGTCCCGCGGGAGGAAAGCCCGCTCATGTACCAGAATTCACTGGGGTACTGGCAATCCAACTGGGCCATGGGAAGTTGGGCCGCACGGAATGTGGGGCAGCGTGCAGCTGTCGTCACGGCTTTTTACGAGACCGGCTACGATTCCTGCCAGGCCTTTCCCCAGGGCTTCGAAGCCGGCGGCGGTACAATCATCCGTTCCGACGTCACCCATGCCCCGCTGGGGGGGACCGATCCGGTCTCCGCCATGAAGGCAATCGCCGCAGCCCGGCCTGACGTCCTGTTTCTCTCGGCGAGCGGTAAGGATGCCCGGGATCTTTTCGCGGCATATCGCGATGCCGGTTTGAAGGGGAAAATCCCCCTGGCGGTATCCGGTTTTATGGCCCATGAGCTGCTACCGGCCGGGATGGGGCCTGCCGCGGAGGGAATCATGAGTTGTCTCCCCTGGGCGCCGGCATTGGATTCGGCCGAGAATCATGCCTTCTGCAGCAGCTTTGCCCGTACCTGTGGCCGGCAGCCGGACTCGTTTGCCGTGCTCGGTTATGATACCGGCGGTATGATCGTCGGGACCGTGGCGGCTGCTGCGGGCAGGGTGCAGAAGAGCAGCGACCTGAAACGGGCCCTTGAGGAACTACAGGTTCCCAGTCCCCGGGGGGCGCTCCGGTTCACGGCGGCCTCCGGCGGCATCGATGCACCGCTGTACCTCTGCGAGGTGAGGACGAGGGGCACCAGCTGCCGTAACGAGGTGATCAGCCGGGTCTCTTCGCTCCAGGAGGTCGAGAAAAGCGCCCACCGGCCGGCTCTGGTCGCCCGGAGCGGTTGGACCAACGGTTACCTCTGCGTATGATTGAGGCCGATGCCATGGAACTCCGAGCTGTCACCGAAGCAGACCTGCCATTTTTGATCGCACTGTACGGCAGCAGCCGGGCCGACGAGATGGCGTCCTGGGGGTGGCCGGAAGCGCAGCAGGACCTGTTCGTTGCCATGCAGTATTCGGCACGCTGTCGCCAGTACGATGCCGCCTACCCGTGCAGGGATGACCGCATCATCAGCCTGCGGGGAGAGAAGGCAGGGCTGCTCAGTGTCTCCCGTGGCCACACCTCCCTCAGCCTGGTGGACATCGCCCTGTTGCCGGAACATCACGGCAGAGGGGTGGGCACGAAGCTGGTGGAGGAACTGCAGCGGGAAGCACGGGAGAGCGGCAAGCCGCTCCGTCTGCATGTCCTTGGCGAAAACAGCGGAGCAGTGAGGTTTTACCAGAGGCTGGGATTCGGGTGCATCGAAGAGGGGGTGTATCGATTACTCGAATGGCGGCCGGATACGGCCTGATATCAGAAACATGGAGGAAAAACCCATGCCGGGAGCAGTAACACATGGTGACCTGGTTCAAAACCTAGCAACCGCATTCAGAATCACCCCTGTCTCCACCGAACCGATGGAACTGACCCTGGCGCAGGTCTCGGAACTCCGGACGAGCCCCGGGCAGGAGGGTTTTTCGATCGTCTTCCGCGGCCCGGTTGACCGGCTGCTGCCACAGGGAATCTACACCCTCACCCACGACCGGCTGGGAGCGCAGGAAATCTTCATCGTACCGGTTGCCCGGGATGAGCAGGGGATCAGCTACGAGGCGGTCTTCAACAGGCTGGTGTGAGTGTTACGGCCGTTGTGCCGTGAAATCTTGGAGGAAATGATATGGCGCAACCCTATATAGGAGAAATCAGGATGTTCGCCGGCAATTTTGCGCCGGCGGGGTGGATGTTCTGTGAAGGTCAGCTCCTGCCGATATCGGAGAACGAGACGCTCTTCAATCTGATCGGCACCACCTACGGCGGAGATGGTCAAAGCACCTTTTGCCTGCCCGACCTGCGCGGCAGGATCCCGATCCATCAGGGGAACGGTGCCGGAGGATCATATGTCCTGGCCGAGACCGGCGGTGTGGAATCCGTGACACTTACGGTCAGCCAGATTCCGGTTCACACCCATCCCATGGGAGTGCAGCAATCCGGCACCCGGTCAACACCCAAGGGGACCCTTTCGGCATCGTCGCCCCTGCGCCAGTTCAGCAGCAGCGCCAGCGGTCTGACGACCATGAATCCGGGCATGGTGGGGCCGGTGGGGGGCAACCAGCCCCACGAAAATTTCATGCCGTACCTGTGCGTCGATTTCATCATTTCACTGTTCGGCATATATCCTTCCCCGACATGACGCGGGCAGGTTTTTCCCAGGAGGTTCGATCATGGCTGAACCCTTTTTGGCTGAAATACGTTTGATGAGCTTTGTCTTTCCCCCCAGGGGGTGGGCGCTCTGCAACGGGCAGTTGATGCCGATCAACCAGAACGTGGCGCTCTTCTCTCTCTTAGGTACGACCTTCGGCGGCGACGGGCGGGTAAATTTCGCCCTGCCGAATCTGCAGGGGCGGGTACCGATTCATACCGGTAATGGTCACACCCTGGGCGAGACCGGGGGAGAGACGGCGCATACAATCTCCATGGCCGAACTGCCGCAGCATACCCATGCCGTGGCGGCGTATGACGGCGTGGCCACCAGCGCCATTCCCGGCCCGACCGCCTACCTGGCGGGTCAGAGCGGCAACCCCTACGGCACCGTCCCGAACGTGTCGGGACCGCTCCCCTCCAATGTCGGGGGGGGCCAGGCCCACATCAACATGCAGCCGTACCTGACACTGTCCTACTGCATAGCCCTGCAGGGTATATTCCCGAGCCAGACCTGAGAGAGGATTGACCATGGCTGATCCGTTTGTAGCTGAAATTCGTATCTTCCCGTTCAACTTCGCCCCCCGGGGGTGGGCCTTCTGTGACGGCCAGCTTCTGCCATTAAGCCAGAACACGGCCCTCTTCTCCCTGCTGGGCACGACCTACGGCGGTGACGGCAAGTCGACCTTTGCCCTGCCGAACCTGCAGGGGAGCGCCCCCATGCATCCCGGTCAGGGGCCGGGGTTGTCGCTCCATGACCTGGGCGAAACGGGGGGGAGTGACTCGGTAGTGTTACTGACATCGGAGATCCCCCAGCACAGCCACACGATCCCCTGTACCACGACCGAAGAGGGGACTCAAGGGGTGGGCACGGCTTTTGCCAGGACCGATATCGACCGCCCCCCGGTCTATACGAACAGTGCGCCGAATGTCACCATGGGTCCATCGACTCTGGCACTGGCAGGCGGCAGCCAGCCCCACAACAACATGCAGCCGTACCTGACGCTCAACTTCTGCATTGCGCTGCAGGGGGTCTATCCCCCCCGTACCTGATCCGGTGTCAATGTGCCGCGAGCAGCTCAAAGGAAGGTGTTCCATGGAAAACGAACCAGGCGGTAAACAGATACGGAATATCTACGGCTGCATGGGGCTGCCCGTTTTGTCACGGCTGCTGGCCGTCGGAGCATTACTGGCAGGTATGAGCGCAACCGCACAGGCTGATGACGCCAACGGGACGTCTCTGCGCAGCCAGGTGGCCGCGGCGGCTCCGGGGGGGACGGTCACGCTTTCGGCTGCCACCTATACCCTGAGTTCCCCGATCATCATCGACAAATCCCTGACCATACAGGGGGCCGGTCGCACCTCGACCTTCATCCAGTCCGGCGCTTCCGCCGCCGCCGCGGTCAGCTCCCTGTTCCGCGTCATCCCGGCCTCTGCGGCCACCATAACCTTCAGCAACCTGACCATGCGGTATGCCCTCAACAGCACCGCTGCCACAGCCGGGGCTGCCTACCACGGCGGCGCCGTCCTGGCCGACCCGTCAAACACCGCTGCGGTCCTTAACATCACCGACTGCACGATCTCCGACAGCACGTCCAGCTACGGCGATGGCGGCGGGATTGCGGTCCGGAGGGGGACGTTGAACCTGACCAACTCAACGGTCAGCACAAACACCGTCAATGACGGCTGTGGCGGCGGGATCTTCGCCGGTGCCGGTGCTACCCTGACGATCACCGGTTCCACCATCAGCGGCAATCATGCCAACGGCACCATCGGTGACGGCGGGGGGATCTGCCTGCTGGGGCCGGGAGGCTCCACGGTCTCCAGTATCGGCGGCACCAGCACTATCAGCGGCAACACGGCCGCCTATGACGGGGCGGGCATCTATACCACGGCGCCCCTTACGGTCGGCAGTGTCAGTTATGCCGGTAATAGCGCCGGGCGCTACGGCAGCAACCTGTGGAACGACAGCGGCACCTACTCCGCCGGCGATGCCGCCCCGGTGGTCACCCTTGCCGCCTCCTCCGGAAGTTATACCGAGGGGGCCGGGGCACAGACGATTGATCCGTTGTTGACGGTTGCGGACGGAGACAGCATGTACCTGATGTCGGCAACGATCACCCTGGTGAATACCCCCGACGGCACCGCCGAGAGCCTCTCGGTGAACACCGGCACGACCGCAATTGTCGCAACACCCAGCCGGGGAGCGGGGAACAGCTCCTATACCCTGACCCTGTCGCAGATCGATCAGCTGGATAACTACCAGGCCGTGTTGCGGACGCTCAGGTACACAAACACCAGCGAAAATCCGTCCACCTCCCTGCGAACCATCAGCTACAAGGTTAATGACGCCAGCCTGGACAGCATCGTCAGGAACTATTCACTAACCGTTGCTACGGTCAATGATCCGCCGACGGTAAATTTCACCCAGGCCTCGTACGCGGCGACGGAACAGACGAACCTGAATCTGCACGGCACCGGCATCACTGTCACCGATTCGGATGCCTTGAGCGGCACTGTTACGGCAACGATCTCCGTCACCGAGGGGATCCTGAACGCCTCCGCCGGAACCAGCGGGGTTTCAGTTGCTAATTCAGGCAGCGCGATTGTTACCATTAATGGCACCATCACCCAGCTCAGCGCATTCCTTGCCGGCAGCGGCAGTGCCACCCTGGTATATTTCAACGGCAACAACATTCCCGCCGGCAGTGTCACCCTGACCGTGCAGGTAAACGATAATGGCAATTCCGGTGGCTCTTCCCAGAGCGGGAGCGCCAGCCGGACAATTGCCGTTACAGCTGTGAACGACCCGCCGGTTCTGGCGGCCAATGCCGGGATGACACTCTACCAGGATGCCGGAATGACGGTCATCGGCAGCGGCCGGCTGCAGCTGACAGACCCTGACAATCCCAAGACGGCGCTGCTCTACACCCTGACAGCGGTACCCTCCAAGGGGACCCTGAAGAAAAACAGCACGGCGCTTGTGGTCGGCAATGCGTTTACCCAGGCCGACATCGACAGCGACAGCATCAGCTATAGCCCCAACGGAAGCATGAACGGTGCCGACTCCTTCACCTTTACCTGGAGTGACGGGGTTATCGCGGTCCCGCTCGGCCCAACGGCCTTCTCCATCACAATCACCCCGGTCTATACCCTCAGCATCAGCTTTGCCGGAGCAGGGGGTAACAAGGTGGAAAGCACCTCGCCGGACCAGAGCATCAACTGCCTCAAGGGGAGTACCACCGATTGCAGTGCCACTTATACACCTGGCACGGTGGTGACCCTCAAGGCAACCGCCGACTGGAAATCGATCTTCAACGGCTGGAGCGGCGATTATGTCAGCAGCAGCAATCCGGGGGACGTTACTATGACGGCCGGCAGGGCGGTTACTGCCAATTTTGATCTCAACTACAAGGTAAAGCTGCTGCCGAATAACATCCTTGACCCCGCCATGTACCTGGCCAGTCTCCAGGATGCGTACGATGATGCCGTGGATGGTGATGAACTCAGGGCTCAGACCTATTTCTTTCCAGAGGTGGGCGGATTATCAATCGGGCTGGCTTCTGCCAAGGGGATCACACTCAAAGGCGGCTACCAGCTCGATGATACCGGCTATACCGTCATCACCGGCGTGACTACCGTGCAGGGGCCGGTGAAGATCAGGAGCGGTACGCTGAAGGTGCAGCGCCTGAAGGTACATCCATAAACGCACAAAATTAATGTGATCGAGGCCCGACGGATTATGTCCGCCGGGCCTTTTGATTTGTGGGGAAACCTTGATAAAGTTCTTGCAATTAAAACCGTATTTGTAAACAATGTAACATCCTACAATATTTATTAATTTTCCATAATAGACCGTGTGGTCATCAGGAGGTTGTTATGTCGTCACGTCGCCCTGGCCTGTACGTGTTCCTGCTGTTGTTGATAGTGATTACTACAACGACCTCTGCCTTTGCCGCCACCCAGACCGGGACACTGTCCGGGGCCGCGGGTGAGTACCAGTATTATGACATTACCCTGCCCACCCCCCAATACGGGGTGCGGCTGGTTCTGGACAGCGATCTGGCCACGGATTTTTATCTGTACACCGGCACAAACCACGCTGCCGGTTCTCAGGTGGCCGCCAGTACAAACAAGACCCTGCACACCCTGCTGGTGGATTCGTCGTCACTCACCGCCGGAGGCACGTACCATGTGCGTATCCGGGCCGCCTCGGGTGCTGCCACGGCCGCTTTTAACTTTCGATATACCGATGATCTGACCTTTGCCCGTGACCTGACCTGGGATCCGGGGACGACGCTCACCGGCACGAATATCATGACTCAACCCGATACGGCCGGCGGTGACTACATCTTCAAGATCACCAGCCAAACGTCGCTCAACGGCACCTGGCGCAACTCCCTCCGGGTTACCGGCGGAGAGGCCGATCTGTTCATGCAGCAGAGTTCATACCCTGCAGGCAACGGTAGTTTCTACTCCACCAGAACCGGGTCTGACGGTTTCGTGCTTGCCGGGGGGCAGTTTGCTGCCAACCAGACTTGGTACTTCAGGGTCCATTCAACGCCAGGATCCACCTGGCAGCTTTACAGCGGCGACATCTACGTCCATGATCTGGGGATGGTAGCTGCTGATGCTTCCAGCAGCAGCCCGACTGTTACTATCGGTCCGGAAGGAACCTATTATTTCAGCACGACCGTCGATGCCGCCACCCAGGCGTGGCGTCTCTGGCTGAACGGATCAAACCTGCCTCTGTATATCAAGAAACTGACCGCACCGGTCGCCACGTCCCAGAATTATCATGAGCAGTACGAAGTTGGGCAGATGCTCCTCGTTCCCCCCTATTTAACCAATGCCTCCTATTTTGTGGGGGTGACCGGTGCACCCGGTGACACCTTTGCCCTCGATTCCCGCAAACAGCAGATCCTGATACCGTCGGCCCTTCCCGGGTACAGCCAGGGGAGCGGTTTCGTCGATTTTGATTTCAATCTTGCCAGCGAGGGGAACGGCGGCGGCTTCGGCTATCGTACCTACCGGATCGATGTCCCGGTCGATCAGATCGCCTGGCAAACCAATGTGACACCGCTCGGCGGTAACCCTGAGTTATATGTCCGCAAAGGAGGCGTTCCGAACCGCTGGACTAACGACGGGCTTTCCGAAGCGCCGGCCGGGATAGGCGACAGCATCACTCAGGTGCCGCCGACCCTGACCAACGGGATCTGGTATGTCACGGTCTACGGCACCGGTACCTTCAGCTACTCCCTGACCAGTGGCAACCCGACAATCACGGGCTCTACCTTTATCAACACATCGGATCCGAACCCGGTCCCTCCCGGTTACGCCTATCCCTACAATACGATACCGATCACCAATGATGAGACGGGCCGTTCCGGCTGGCGCTACTACCAGGTCAGCAACATCGACTCCCAGCTCGGCTTCCTGGGATGGCAGCTGGACCTTGCCAACCAGATTGCGGGAAGCGAGATCGCCATCCGCCGTAATGCGGTCCCCTCCCGCTGGTTGTATCGCACCGGCGGTGACGCCTATCATACGTCGGTAAGCGAGGCCAACCATGCCGATGTCTCCAGTACGGTCGGTTTCCTCCAGCACCCCGGGCATCCGGCCGATATCTGGTACATCGGTATCAGCACCGCCAATCAGGCCCTGGGGGCCTTCCAGTTGACGACACGGGAGATCCCTGCCCCGCTGAACAGTTTTACTGAGAGCACGGTTACGGTTTCCAGCCAGCCGGCTACCACCTGGAAGTGGTTCAAGTACACCATACCGGCCGATTCACTGGGGTGGGACCTGCGCCTGAAGGTAACGGGTGGTACGCCGCGGATGGTGGTGCGTCGTGACCAGCTGCCGGCGGGATTCGGCAGCAGTGGTGCCATGAGCTACCGGAGCGACTGGCCGACCGGCTACCAGTGGGAGGGTGGTGATGACTGGACGGGCCGTCCCTACATCACCTACAGCTCGGTGCGGGACAAGGACAAGTACCTGGTGATGGGGATGGGTAATCCGCTGGAGCCTGGTACCTACTACGTGGGGGTCAGCGGCACGGACGTAATGAGCTACACCCTTGAGAGTCGGGGGATCGGCATCGGCACGGACAGCCTCGGCACGCCGTGGCCGATCCTGGTGGGTGACATCCCTGCCTTCAGCGGTGCCGGGAGCAGCGTCAGCGTCAGCGGTCTGGTGCCGCGCGAGGCGGCCTATTACCGAATCACGGTCCCTGCCGGCACCCCGAGCTGGTCGGTAAAACTGACGCCGACCCAGGGTGAGGCGCTGCTGCTGGTCCGGCAGGGTCGAATTCCGAATATTGCCGCGTCCCCGTCCTACGACAGCGACAGCCCGAGCTACTTCTGGGGCACCAAGCGGCAGAAGGACGGCAGCGAATACTTCTACAAATACCAGCCGTCGAGCGGCGCCACGACCATCACGCCGGGAGTCTATTACCTTGCGGTGGTGAGCGAAGGTCAGAATCCATTCAACAGCAGCACCATCGGCACCGGCACGGTCAACTTCACCCTGACCAGTGAAGGTACGGTTCCGGTCAGCGACAAGACGGCAACGCCGGTGACGGCGATCAACCCGGTGAGCTGGCTGGGCGAGACCCAGCTGTACGGTCAGCAGAAAATGTACCGTTTCCGGATACCTGCCGGTTTGACGAGCGCGGAGGTGCGATTGAAGAACCGGGTGGGCAACCCGACCATGGCCCTGCGTCAGGATGCCGCGGGGAGCGGCCTGCTGCCGTACCCGGCCGCTGCCACCTACGGTGCCAATGAGGGGGGGCGTGCCTACACGAGCTCCAACGACACGCTGATCACCCTGACGCAGCCGGCGGAGGGGGACTACACGGTAGTGGTATCCAACCAGAGCTTGTGGGTCAACGGTGTCGGCACCACCTATCCCGATGCAGGATACGACCTGGAGATCACCGCCCAGGGGGTAATCGACCTCTCTTTCACCAACAGCAGCCAGCCGGTAGCCAATCAGGAGGCCAATACCTGGCGCTACTTCAAGATGATCGTCCCGGCTGACGCCGGTCTGGTCGGTTGGGATTTCCGGATGAAGGTAACGGGTGGTACGCCGCGGATGGTGGTGCGTCGTGACCAGCTGCCGGC
>CAZSTJ010000036.1:18867-20209 GCA_964609805.1 uncultured Geobacter sp.
CGGGGAGCGGCCTGCTGCCGTACCCGGCCGCTGCCACCTACGGTGCCAATGAGGGAGGGCGTGCTTATACAAACTACAATGACAACCTGATTACCATCGCCCAGCCGGCGGAGGGGGACTACACGGTGGTGGTCTCCAACCAGAGTCTCTGGATAAGTGGTGTTGGTTATACCTATCCCGACGCCGGCTATGACCTGGAAGTCCGGGCACTGGTGCCGGCGCCTCTGGCGATTACTGGGGCGGAGACCGTCTCCGGTTCCCTGGTGGACCAACAGGTGGCGTATTACCAGGTGGAGGTGCCGGCCGAAGTGAATGGCCAGCCGGTCATGGGCTGGCTGCTCAAGAGTGCCGTCAGCAGCGGGGCTGTAACCATCCGGGTCCGCAAGGATCTGGTGCCGGGCAGCAACAATACCGGGTCGGTTGCCAGTTCCAATCCTGCCATTACGGTCGTACCGCCGGTACTGACACCCGGAACCTGGTATGTGGAGGTGAAAGCCACCGGCATCACCGACTACACCCTGACCAGTGATATCGTCAGTGCGGACCCGGCGAAGCACCGCCGGACCTGGGGCATGCCGGGCCGGATCGGCACGTTTACCCAGGCCGGATTGACGGCCCCCTGGTTCGGGGACTCGGGAATAGACGACGCAGGCAACCCGATCATCAACCCGGATACCCACGACCAGGGGACCGATCTGGCCAAGGGGGAATGGCATTTCTACCGGGTGACTGTACCGGCGGACAACAGTGCCCTCCTGCGGACCGTGGTAGAAGCATTGAGCGGAACACCGCAGCTCTATCTGCGGGCCGGCAATGTGCCGGCCATCGACCATTATGCCAATCCCACCAACCCCACCCAGGGGCCGACGCTTTCCTATGACCGGAGCCAGACTCTGACCGGGACCCTGTACGGCAACTGGGTTCCGCTGGACGGCAAGGTTGAGACACGGTTGACGGCGGGCGACTGGTGGCTCGGCGTCCGGGCGGTAACCACCAATATCCGCTACCGTCTGAAGCTTGTAGCCGGAGATGTCCGCGATAGCGGCGGCATCCGGCTCGACAGCGCCGGATATGTCCAGGACCTGGCCCAGAGCGGGGGCAGCGTCAGCGGCCAGATTCTGGCTGCGGGCGATATGCGCTATTACCGGGTCACGGTGCCCCAGTCATCAACCGGTCTTGCCGAGAGTACCCCACTGGCATGGAACCTGACCCTGGCCCAGCAGGTAGGCGATGTGGTGGTGTTTGTCCGAGATACCATGCCGCCGGGTCAGGGAATCAGCGGCAATGCCGGCAGCGTGATCGGCAACTCCGGCGCAGCCAGCAGCTACTTCCAGGACTGGTA
>CAZSTJ010000037.1:0-20093 GCA_964609805.1 uncultured Geobacter sp.
GCCTACCAGATACAGACGTAGCGCACTCCCGGTCATCTTCTGCCGCAGCAGGGCAAAGGCATTGAGCAGATCCGCCACCCCCTTCACCGGGACAAGGGAACCGACGAAAAGGATCACCCGGGCATGTTCCGGCATGGCCAGTTTCGCGCGGCAGCCGGAACCCTCCCGTAGTGCGAACTTCTGCAGATCAACACCATTGGGGATGAGCTTCACTTTTCCGGCATCAACCCCCAGGGCCAGACAGCGTTTGATCATGGCCGTGCTCAGCACGGTAACGGCATCCGCCTTGATGAGCGCGTTCCTGATCGCCCTTTTTCTCATCATATAGGTACTGAAACAGTTCAGGTCGGTTCCCAGGGCCGTGAGAACCACCGGGATCCGGTATCGTTTACAGATTTTCTGGACGGCGACGCCATCCGGGAACAGCCAGTGACAATTGACCGCGTCAATCCCCCAGCTCCTGTGAAGGCTGGTGATCACGGTCTGCAATGACCGGCACTCGGAATACGGGTGCAGAAACCCCATGCCCGGCAACGCAAAGTATTTCGGATGGTGGACAGGAATACGTTCCGCATACTCCAGGGCGGGGATATCCAGATCGGTCCGGTACCTTTTGAAGGTATCGAGAAACCTGAGGGCTCCTAACGTCGGAACCGGCGCAATCACCTGCAGATTCGCCATGCGGGCCAGTTCGCTGGCGATCTGCAACGAGAATACGCCCCTGTTCGGCTCACACCGGTTCGGGAATTGTGAAGAAACAAACAGAATATTCACGCCGACGGTCCTCTTCGAATGGCCGAGAGTTTCATCTCGACCGATTCCATCACGATCTCCGGGTCAAACATCAGGCTGGTGCTGAGATTGCATCCATGGGTACAGAAACAGGTTCCCACCTTTGCCTTCATGGCTGCCACCGCCTCGGAACGCCACATCCTGCCGAGGTCAAAATCATACTCCTTCAGGTTACCGACCGGTTTTGTCAGCTCACACAACGAGACTGTTCCGTCTGCATAGACAACGGCATCCATGGTACCTGCGTAGCAGTCGATCTGCTTTCTCCTTGTCTCCACCGTCCGCATGCCGATTTCGAATATCCGCTGATGCCGCTTGCTCCAGAAACCGAAACGGCTGTTCTTGGCAATCAGCAGGGCGTGAAGTGTGTGCAGCTCATCACTACCCAGGGCAATGTCGCTCCCTTCCCTGGGGTCAAAGTGACTCGAATTGTCGCTGGAAACGCCGAATGTCCCGGAGGTTTCACCCCGGATGAGATTGACCCGTATCGTGACCCCGGTCGGTCCAAGAAGTTCCAGCAAGGCATCCATCTCGCCGGCATTGCGCTTCTGGACTGCAATCCCTGCGCTCACCGAAAATAACGGCACCTCTCCCGCCAATTTCGTGAGAGATTCCAGTGTGGCAATCGCCCGGTTAAAGCTGCCGGCCACCCCCCGGATGTTATCGTGCGTAGAAGTCATCCCATCAAGCGAGACCTGCACGGAAAGCGGGATTCCCGGATTCCCCTGGAGAAAGTTCCGGCAGAACTCGCCCGTGGCATCAGTAAAATATCCGTTTGTCGCCATCGACAGCTCTTTCAGCATGCCTACCTCAGTGAAGCTGTGCACCAGGTCAGGCAGATCCCTCCGGAGCATAGGTTCCCCGCCGGTGAGTGAAAGGGCAATCGGTCGTGCCAGTGAGCGGGCGAGCTTCCGGTACTGGGGGATTGTCATGTCGTCAATGGACTTGTTGAGGGAATCCCAGTAGAAGCAGTGCGAACACTTCAGGTTGCATTTACTGGTGACGTACACAATGATGGAAGAAGGGGTGATGGCACGCGCGACCCTTTGCCTCTTGTTATGCACATGCAATCTGACGGCATACCAGAGCAGCTGTCGCGGAAGATACCGCATCACCCTGTAGAGTGCTTGCCCCATAATATCGTTCCCGTTTCCCTTCTGCGTGATGGTTCGACAGGAAGCAGGCGGAGTCTGTACGTTGTTTGCATGGCAGCAGATACACCCCGGCCACATGTACGCTCTTTCATTAGCCATGCCAAAAACAGCACGACATTTCCGCAGATTTTACAGACAGATAGCATGCGACAGACTGGCCGCACGTGTTAGATTTTTAGGGCAACAGAAGCGATGAGATGAGACCCGAGGCGGGATTCGACTTGATAGCGGGGACGAAGGGGAAGTTAGATATATTACTGCTGCTCGATTTGTAACACTACCGGGGCCACCTTGATATGCAAATCCTTGAATTGCGGCAGGTACAGTGGCAGCGAATCCCTATTGCATGTGCAATGCGCTCACCTGTGGCCGGAGAACTTCCTCATGCGGCGAAGCAACGCAATCATCCCCTCAGGCAGAAAGGTGCTCAGATAATAGACCGCCGCCTCAGGGTTCGTGCCCTTCAAGCGCAACGCTTTACGAAAACAATCCCGTGCAGCGGCATATTCATGGTCATTGAAAAAATTTTTCCCGAAATGTTGATACACAAGCCGATAGGCGTTCGCGACCTGCGCCATCCCCCTCCGGTCCGATTCAGGAAAGAGGCGCGTGATATCGTCAAGGCAGGCGATCGAGGAGCGCAGCATCTTGTCTTCGTACAATGACCAGTTGTTACCGGTGATCCGGTTTCTGACCAGGATTTCTCGGACGGCCCTGAGTTCAAAATCATGGGCAATGCGAAGCCACATGTGCTTGTCATCCACACCATGCATCTCCCGGGATTCATTGAACAGCCCGACCTGATCCAGAACCTGTTTCCGAATCACGGCCGAGCACGCGGGGATACAATTATACTTCAGCAGTTCGTAGTAGCATTTCCCCTCGTGATAGACCTTCTCTTTCGTGAAATGGGGAGCAAACAACCGTTCGATGTCCCCCCCCGCAAAATCATCGATCGGTTCGCCCCCGGTATAGACCATCCCTACCGCCGGATCGTCGAAGAGTTCCATCTGCCGTTCCAGCTTCGTCCGTGCCCACAGGTCATCGTGATCGCAAAGGGCGATATAATCTCCCCGTGCGTGCCGTATCCCGTGATTTCGTGCCGAGCCGACACCGCCGTTTTCCTTATACAGGTAGCGGACATTATCGTGTGCGGCCACATAGGCTGCGACGATCCCGGCGGTTGCATCCGTTGATCCGTCATTGACCAGAACAAGCTCAAATGGCTGATACGTCTGTGCCAGCAGTGATTCAACCGTATCCCGTATCAACCCCTGGCTGTTATAGAGGGGGACTATGACGCTGACCATTCTGTTCACCTATCACCTCGCCGGTACCGGGCGCAGTATCTGAGGCAGTCACCGGTCTTCAGTCATGCCTTGTGCAACGCTTCATGCATCTGGGTACAGACCATCCTTCTGGTATCGCAATCGAGCAACAGCAGCATAACTGCGTAGATCAGGGCCCCGGCAGGGACCAGGATAAGGAGCGATACCTCCGGCATCGCAACAACGGCACCCTTCAGAGCCAGGAACATGACAACAGCACTTGCCGTATAACAACCGATGTGCCTCCAGGGTATGGCCACCGTCAGATACCGTTCTGATGTGCGGGCTCCGAAATAGATGAACAGCACAAAGCATAACAGGGTAGAGATAGCCGCACCCAGGAGCCCCAGCAGAGGGATCAGGGCCAGGTTGGCCAGTATGTTAGCCACTGCTGCGTACCATTTGTACCGTGCAATTATTTTCGTCTGCTGATGGAGGATCAGGCCGATCATCATGGGGGTGGAAAGCCCCATGAGCATTTCGCCGGTGATGACATAGGGGAGGATATAACTAGCGCCGGCATACTTGCTTGAAGCGACGACCGTTATGAACTGTTCTCCCAGGGCGGTAACCCCGAGAATGATCGGCGCCGCCAGCATCCAGTAGATGCGGATGATCTTTTGCACGTTGCCTGCAACAACATCGGGGCCCTGCTCCTGCCATGAATCCATGATCAACGGCAGGTAGGCAAATTCAAAACCGGTGATCAGAATTCCCGTAATATAGGAGCAGAGATTGTACGGCACGCTATAGACCGCCACATCGGTGGCCGTCATGTAAAATCCGATCAGATAGCGGTCTCCCAGAGAGAGAAGCGTTCCCGCAAAACCTGCCGATATCAGGGGCAAGCCAAAACCCATCATCTTCTTCAATATGTCGGTAGAGAACCGCCCGTTTGGAAGCCCCATCTCACGGACCATGGTTATCGCCATGAACAGAAGTGTCAACAGTTCGCCCAGCAGCAATCCGACGAAGAAGCCCTTCAGTCCATAGAGGTAGACCGCCACCAACACGATGGAGCAACCCATGCCGAGATACCTGGTGAGAACGGCAAAGATCGTATAGGTTTTGGTCTGCTGACGCATCCGGAACAGACAGCCGATGACCTTGGTCATCAGCCTGATAATGACGAGATAAATCGCAACGATGAAGATGCTTATTATTCCCTCAGGTACAACACCACACGCAGCGAGGATCTTGCTGGACAGCACCGCCAGAATCGAACCGCAGACACCGAACAGGAAAGAGCCTTTGATCGTTGTTGTATAAAAGTCCTTCTCATCGTTTGTGCCGCTGAAAACAGAATAGAACCGGTTGACCCCGTGCCGTATCCCGATTGTCGAGGTATCCTCCAGCAGCGTCAGGGTTATGGTGATAAGGCTCATCACGCCATACTCTTCTTTTGTCAGCAACCGGGCAAATATGGGGAATGAAATCAGCCCCCCCAGCATGATGACGACCTCGCCGATCATGTAGGTTGATGAATGCCTGATCAATTTCTGAATGAATGACATGGTGTTTCCCGGCTTTCCGAAACTGTTATTTTTGACCAGGACCTGGTGGTTCAGATGACGTTATATCTTCAAGCAGTGCCCTGGTAAGCAGTTCTCTCCCTTTGCTGTTCATATGGGTTCTGTCATAAAAGAGATCGTGCCTATGCTCATACGCCTCCTTGTAATTCAGAAAAAGGACGCCGTTGTCGCGTGAGGCATACCCTTCCAGCATTGTAACGACCTTTCGATGTTTCTCCTTATCGACCATTGCATTCCAACGGTCAGTCACCGGAATATAGAGCAGGATCAGTACCGCGCCTTGTGAACGTACGAACCGGATCATCTCCTCAAAACAACGGGTATTGTCAGGGTCAATCCGGATGGCCCCGTATTCTCTTCCTTCACGGGCGATATCAGCCGAGATCTCGGCGGGGGACACCTCTCCCGTATGAATGTTGCGCTTATGTAAATATGCACCCAAAGCAAAGTTTCTCAAGTCGGGTGAATAGCGAAGCATCCAGAGACAGTCGCGAGATGCGTATTCTCCCCATGAGCCGGCAGATTCTTTTATATGTCGCCTGATCTCACTGTTTCCCATATACGGGTAGAGATTTGTATAGGTTTTCAAGTCACGCGGCCCGCTGGTAAACGTGTGGTCATCCACGTCATAAACCACCAGACGCAATGATCCGGGGCTCCGGGAAACATAGTGCCGGATCATTGCCAGACGATCGAAGGTAGTAAACCCACGGTATGAATATTTGGCAACCGGTACCCCCAGTCCTTGCTCCAGCAATTCTTCGTCGATACCATCCACGGTATGCGAGTTCCCGACACACAGAACAGACGCCCCGCGATCGATCCTGAATCGTTTGTCCATGCCATCCCTGAGAAATGATGCGGCCGCACGGTCAATCACCAGAACGATGGATATCAAGATAACTAATTTAAGAATCAGACTGGACACAATGAGGTCTCCCCTCAAAACTGCGTGTAAATAAAGAGATTCACGCTGTCAATTGCAAGGAACAGGGTCGAAAGCACCAACACCGTGTACACTGACCATCTCAGAAGAATGGGTTTCTGAAAGAATGTATCCTCTAACGTCCATGTTTTCGGCCGGCTGTCTGCAAGCAGGACCATTCCTAGGGTACAGACGGTGATCAACAACTCGGCCTTGCCGTTTAAGAAGAGAAGATCTGACACGTTGCCGACTCCGGTGAAGAGATTCGTCGCTATGTAATACGCATCGGGAATCGTCTTGGCCCGAAAGAATACCCATGAGAAACAGACAAGGTGGAAGGTGAAGCCGATCTGCCAGATTTTAAGCAGGCGTTTTTTTTCAAGATGCAGCACTCGATGCATCTTCATTTGAACGGGCTTGAAGAGTGTCGCCGCGGAAAGATAGATCCCGTGCAGGAGTCCCCAGACTACATACCCCCAACTGGCACCATGCCAGATCCCGGAGACCAGGAAGGTCACGATAAGCGCTGCCACCGTGCCGAGTTTTCGGAGGTACCGAAGTTCCATCTGCAGCGGTTTGAAAAGATAATCCAGGATCCATCGAGAAAACGAGATATGCCAGCGTCGCCAGAAATCTGCTAGTGACGTAGCAAGATAGGGGGCGTTGAAGTTCCGGGTAAGATGAATATTGAACAGGAGTGCTGAGCCGATGGCCATGTCCGTGTAGCCGGAAAAGTCACAATAGATCTGAAAGGCATAGCCATACGTGGCCAGCAGCAGGGGCAGCCCCGTATAGGCATGCACATCGCCATAGACACTGTTGACGTACGAGGAGAGGCGTTCCGCCACCACTACCTTTTTGAACATCCCCCACATGAACAGCATCATGCCTGACCGGACGGCATCATAATCAAAAACGTACCGCGCCCGGAGTTGGGGCAGCAGTTCTCCGGCCCGCTCAATTGGACCTTGCAGCAGTTTCGGGAAAAAACTCATGTAGAGGGCAAAATAGCCGAAATGCCGCTCCGGCCGTTCAACCTCAAGATAGATATCAATCAGGTAGGAAATGGCCTGGAAGACATAAAACGAAACTCCGATTGCCACGAATGCCGGGACCGGCTGAATCCGGGCATCATATGACAGCAGAGCCGAGAGTAAATTCAGGTTTTCCGAGAGAAACGGCAGGTACCTCATGACAATCAGTATCAGAACATTGGCCGTAATCCCTCCCCACAGCAGGCGCTGCCTGACCTTCGGGCATTCTGCCCCATCCAGCCAGATCCCGAAGCCATAGGTGACGACCGTGACAAGTCCCACTACCGCAAGGAGATACGGCACATCCAGAGCGGCATAAAACATCAGGCTCGCTGCCAGGAGCACACACCAGCGGACTTTCTCGCCCGCAGTGCGAAACACCAGGTAGACGACAGGTATGAAGAGAAAATATGTGATTGAGTTAAATGCCATGATGGTTTTGATGTCGGGTCGCTCTCTTGTGTTGAATACCGGCCAAAAGCGCACTACGTCAGCGAAACGCAGAAGATCCATCGGTAAAAAGCCCTCGTGCGGCACCTGTGCAGCCGCTACCAGACCTGGATAAGAAAGAGCTTCCAGATGATCAGGGTAAGAATGGTAAGCCCTATCACTTTATTGTTTATCAACTTTTCAGTAACCGGATTGGCCTGAACTTCTGCCGCAATTCGATTATCGAGGGTTAATCGAGCCATGACTCCGGTAAGTGCAATGGCAATCATAAAGATGATGTCATAGGTTCTGGTCGAGAAGATCGACGCTACTGAATACGACCCGAGATATGCCAGAAAACCGACCCGGTAGATCTTCCAGTCTGGCCCAATTCCCTCGAGGGTCGCCGGATAGAGCGAACGGAAGGTGGAGAACAATATGCCAAGAAACGCGAACAGGCCGACAATCCCCAACTCCGAACCGGCGCGGACATAGGAGTTGTGAGAATCCAGCGAGTTATGTTCAAGAAACTGACCTTTTCCGACACCTATAATGGGGTGTTCGCCCAGCATCTTCATGCCGGCAGCCCAGGCTTCCACCCTTCCCATTGACGATTTATCGTCACGATAGTTTCTGGTCTGGATACTGAACGCAATGAAGATTCCGATCAGACCGGCAAACACGGCAATCCGCCGAAGGTTCTGGTTCGAGATCCAGAAGTAGAACCAGATGACAACACCCATCGTTACGGCCAGATATCCCCCCCGTGACCGCGTCAAATAGATGCAGTAGACGGCTGTCATACACATGGCAATCGCCCATGCCCTGGTGAACAGATTCCGTTTGGAGCAGGCAAGCCCAAGGGTAAACGGGACAACCAGCACAATGGAATAGGCCAGATCGTTCGGGTTGTCGAACAGGCCGGCACCCTTGACCTGCCAGACCTTCTTATCGGCGGCCCAGTACATCCCCTGTCCGGTAATATCGTAGCCGAATGACTGCAGCACCCCCATTGCGGCTACCGCGGTCATCAGGGTAACCGTGGTCCACGTCGCAATCTTCAGGCGGTGTTCATCATTGACTATGGTCACGCAGAACCAATAGATCAGTGCGATCTTGGAGGTCTCGATTGCAACCTCCTTGGTATACCCCAGCCACCCTGCATTCAGGCTCGATATCACAATGATGGTGAAAAAGAGGGCATAATACCGGTCCTGGGCTGTCCGTATCAGCCTTTTCTCCACGGGACTCAGAATCCAGGCGGTCAGCAGGACACCCATCACCACGAAGACAATCGGGACTCCGTACAGAAATGGCATGAAATCCTGCGGCCGAATGATGATGAGAAAAAGGAATATGAGCAAACCGGGAAAAAGCATGGTCTTTGCCTGTCCGTTTCAAGAGTCACTGCACCTACGTTACCAGCCAATACTGTTGATCATGTTCCAGTCGGTCCGGATGCACCCGGATTGCGTCACACCAGAGAGAGAACCTGTCTCCATACCCCCGGCTTGAATCTCCTGAACACCATTCCTGCATAGGTATGCAACGTCCGTCCAGCAATCGCAAGGAGCCGAGTTGTGGCGCACAGAGATCGGCGACGTGTATCACCGGGAGACCGAACACCCCGGCAATCATGTCCCGCACCAGGCGCAACCGTGTCAGGCTGCCGGACAGGGCAATAGTCGCCAGGGGCCGGCCGGCCGCGAACCGTCTGAGCAGCAGCGCCGTGTGGAAGACTATCCCTTCAAGGACCGAGCGCAGTATCGTTTCGGGGGATTGCCCCTCCGGCGGCGTTGAAAAACATCCCCGCCCAGGTAATCCATCATCAGGGAAGCGGCCATGGGGCCGACCCGGGAAAAAGAGAAGGGGGGATTCAACGGCTCCGGCTGCCAGCTGATCATTCAGAGCATTCCAGTCGCCGTCCCAGGCAACGATTGTCTGCAGACATCTTTCCATCAGATGCCCGCCAACATTGGAAGCAACTCCCGAGATATGGCGGCCGTGATCCAGAATGTAGGTCCATTCATCGGACCGGCCTCCCGAAAGTCCGCCGGCACCGAGCATCCTGACGGCGCTGCTTGTTCCAATGGTGAGACTGGCACTATCCGGCCGATCTCCGGCCGTGCCCAGATGCGCCATGGGGCCATCGCCGCCACCGACCATCCAGACTGCACCCACCGGCAGCCCCGATGATCCGAAATCCGTGTTGAAATTTTCGAGCTGATATTCGACCGGAACCGGTGTGGGGAGGCGGGTAGCATCAATGCCGAGATACGACATGATCTCATCGTCCCATGACAGGGTGTCACGATTGAAGAGGCCGGAGGCGGAGGCAACGCTGTGGTCTTCAACGAAAACAGAGAAGAGGCGATACAGGATATAGGATTTAATCGACACCGCTTTGGCAAAGGTCGTGAAAATTCCCGGGTGATGCTCCTTGTACCAGAGAAGACGGGCCAGAGGATACGAAGGGGAGAGGGGGCAGCCGGTCTTCTGACGCCACCGGCCTTCTGCGTACGGTGCCGCCAAAACAGCACACTGGTCCGTCGCTCTCGTATCAGCCCACAGGGATAGCGGAGAGAGCGGTTTCCCGTCAGCGGCCAGAAGCACCATGCTGCGCAGCACGGAATCGAGCACCACATGCCTGACCTTCCCGTGATGGCCGGCACACACACCGGACACAACGGCGATAAAAGCGGAGAATAGGTGGTCCGGGTCCTGTTCGGCATACCCCGTATCCAGCTGCATTCCGCAGGGATACGACTGTTCGAGAGAGGCTATAACCCTGGTGCCGGCATCGAACAGGGTGGCCCGACAGCCACTGGTGCCAATATCAACAGCAAGGGTTGTCCCTCCCGGGGTACGGACTGATTCCGTCATCAGTGCAACTCGTGACCTCCGAACACATATCGTAATGCCGCTATGACTTTACTGGAAAAGTCCGGTGCTGCCAGCGATTGTTCCCTCTTTTCCAACGCGGCTGCCAGCACCGGCGCAGCCACATCGTGCCCAACCGCAATCTGGAGGGCCCAACGACCGGTCTCTCCGCCGCCGACACGACCGGAAGGATGCTTCTCCGCCACGACCCCCAGCGCCTCGGCGGTATCACGGAGCAGCCGTGACTCGATTATGCTGCCGTGGCACCAGGCATCGCACAATCTCACCAGGTCAAGGGGAACGTCCTCCTTGTCCGCTGCCGCTTTAATCGTATGAAGCCCCTCGGCTATCGCCTGCATGCATCCGTATTCGATGCCGTTATGAACGGTTTTTACCAGGTGCCCCCACCCCGAGGGGCCGACATGCATACAGCCGCCGGTAGCGGCCATGTCTTTCAGAAGCGGCTCCATCGCTTTAAAGGACTCCCCGCTCCCCCCGATGGTGAGACATGCCCCTGAACGGGCCCCGCTGGTTCCCCCACTCAACCCGACATCAAGAAACCCCACCCCGTGACCGGCCAGGGTTCCTGCCCGGCTCACCGAATCCTGATAACGGGAATTTCCTGCGTCGGCGATGATGTCCCCTTCTCCCAGGTGCGGCAATAGTTCCGAGATCACGGCATCCACCGCCTCCCCTGCAGGCACCACAAGGACAATCCTGCGTGGCGGCACCAGTTCTTCACAGATTATCTTCAGGGAAGCGGGAGAAGCCATCCCCAGACGCTGCAGCTTGGTACGACACGGTTCAAGATGATCGTACCCGACAACCCGGTATCCCTTATCGATCAGGTTCCGGCAGAGCGCCAGCCCCATACGCCCCAGGCCGACAAAACCGACTGAAGATCCGTGTCTCATAGAGGTTCTCCTGTCGCCGGTGAATCTGAAAGCAGCAGAGCCCTGACCGGTGACGCCTCAGCCCCCTCTATCCGCAGGGGGCAGCACATCAACAGGTAATCATCGTCGGGAACCCCCGCCAGATTGATCCCTTCAAGGATCAACACATCGTTGCCCAACAGTATCTGATGAACGGTATCGTCCTCTGAAGCAAACCCCTGAATGGACAGATAATCAATCCCGACCAGACTGATGCCGCACTCGACCAGATAGTGAGCCGCCCGCGGCTCCAGCCCGACAAAGCCGGGGTGGAATTCTTCCCGATCCCAGGACGCCGAGTTACATGTTTTAAAAAGGACCATGGAGACGTCCTCGAGATTGGCTTTTTTCAACTCCTCACAGGTTACCGTTTCATTGCTGCCGATGCTGATCACCCGGGCAGTGCCGACAAAACGGTCAAGCGGGTATTCGTCTATCTTTTTGCCACTAGGAATAAAATGATGCGCCCCGTCGATATGGGTGCCGGTATGCACCCCCATAGAGAGATGAGATTCGACGATATATCCCCGGTATGATGTCTGAAGCGACAATGCCTGCGCACCGGGCCAGTAGGGCATCATCTTTCGTAATGGCACTGAAATATCGTATATCTTCATGGTTCGTTCCTTGTTAATTCAGTGCTGCCAGCGAGGCATTGCCGCCACGTTACGGCCTCTGTTCAACGTGTCTCTGATTCTGCAGCATCCTTCTGATTGGATCAGACGAGAACCAGCCGCCATGCTTGTTGAAATAATAGAGCAGACCCCATAAATGACTCAGTGACGTCCTGGAAAACGGCTTTTTGTGGGTTATCTGCTGGGTATGATGCAGTACGGTGACGGGCGGGTAGTACAAGATGGAGTATCCGGCTCTCCAGACCCGCTGTGAATAATCAAGGTCCTCAGGCGCATAGAATATCTTCTCGTCAAGATACCCGACGGTATCGATCAGATCACGCCTGAAGAACCAGCAGGCGGAGATGGCCGTTTCCACTACCCGTGGGTCACGGAAGGGGAAATCGCCATAGAAATCGGTGTTTGCCGTCTGCAGCCCGAAGAGTATCCTCGGCACCTTCAAGAGTTTATTCAGCATGGTTGGGAAGCGTTTCACCGAATGCTGGGTGGACCCGTCCGGCAGTTGCAGCCGCGGGGCAATAATGCCGACCGTGCGGTCGGTGCCCAGCCTCTGCAGCAGCAGTGTCACACTCCCGTCACCAAACTCGGTATCTGAATCAAGTATGCACAGAAACGTGCCGCGGGCCTGTCTGATCCCCAGATTGCGGGGATAGGTCGTTCCTCGGTTGCTGTCCAGCTGGATCAAGATGAATCGGGAGCCATATTCCTTCTGGAACTGTTCAATGATCTGCCTGGTCGTATCGTGAGAACCATTGTCGACCACGACTATTTCAAAGGAGATCCCTTCGTTGTCCATCTTGTTCAGTAGTGATACGAAACAATCCCGAAGATACCGTTTCGAGTTCCACGTAAGAATAACAAATGAGAGGTCCGGTCTATCCTGTGCCGTTTCCACTGTCAGCCCCTCTTTCCGTTTTGACGACGGGCATTCGATGCCCTGTTACTACCGGTAATCTTTGCGCTCCAGCCACTCCAGCGTCTGGTCACAGATGATTCGCTGCCATTCAGGCAGCGTGAACATATGATTACCATTGGGGACAAGATACAGCTCGTCGTGGGTATCCAGATTCATGATATCGTAGGCAAGTTTCTTGAATTCAAACCAGAATTGATCATTCAATCCATAGATCCACAATTTGTTCTTGGCCTTACACTTCTCATAGGCATCATAGAAACAACTGTTCGGTTTTGGCGCCCGTAACCCGGTAGTATCGGCATTACCGCCCTTCACCTGCGACGGCGCATCGAAGCTGAGGGCGGCCTTCAAGCGGAGGTACAGGCGTTTGTAATCGGTCTTGAGCGTAAGAAACTTCAGCCAGGAGGAGATGCTGAAGAGTTTCCTGATATAGATCCCCAATTCCCGGCGGGCAATCGGTGCCGGTATTCTGAGGTTGTAATCGACATTCGCACCATCCAGTACAACCGGGCAGCTCAGCAAAACCGCGCCGCTTACCGCACTCATGGATGATGCGGCCAAAAGCGACGTGATGGCACCACCGCACAGGCCGAAAATGACAATGTGATCGACACCGTTCCGTAAAAAATCGTCGATGGCCGCCCCGACATCCGCCACATAGCGCCCTGTCTGGATCGTGCCGTAATAATCCCTCCTGTCGGTATCTTCAACGACACCACCGCTGTCCCCCAACCCGTTCGGGTCGAATCGTAGGCAGGGGTACCCCCGCCTGACAAACTCCCGGGCATAGTAGACGTACTGATTGGTAGTCCCCAAACGCCCCTGGATGCCGGAATGGACAAACAGGATGCCGGTCTTTTTCTGATCGGTGTCGGGAATGTGGTAAATACCCACCAGAGGGAGTCCCGCCCCGTTATTGAACGTAACGGCCTTCTCCATCACGCCCTCCCCTGTATCAACCATGCCGTTGCCGAGTCATTCAGCTCATGGAGGGATTTGATCAGATACGTATTGACCTGCCACGGGAGATAACGGACCGGAACCTCTCTGTAGCAAACATCACCGGAATATTTCGTCGCCAGGTGCGATACCGCGCCATCTTTCCTCTTGCCGGGCACGGAGAGATCCAGAAGGAGACAGCGCCGGTCATATGAGCCGACATCCTGCATCAGGTTGCGGTCGACAAACGACTGCCACAGGCCCTGCGTCAACGGGAATCCCTCGATGTTGCACAGGTTGTAGCCATCGTGGCGCGTCTCCTTACCCTCCTTGAGATTGAGTATCATCATCTCGCGATCGGCAATCACTTTTCCAAACATGATCGCCTGCTGGCTGATCGAAAGCATAAGCGCCTTGTTGACAAAATCAGAAAAGGAGATCACGGGGGCACAGAGCATGAGATGATCGATCCGGCTCTCCTCCTGTTCAGCATACAGTCCAGCCACCATCCCTCCGAAATGCATCCCGAACAACCCGACGGAATCCACGCCGATGCTGGACTTAAGTTCTGAGATCGCAGCAGTGACATCGGAAAACAGTGTAGAAGAGGTGATATCCCTGAAGTCTCCTTCGCTGTCCCCTGTCCCTGAATAATCAAAACGCAGGCTTGCCACACCGGCCGATGCGAGAGACCGGGCAACATTGACGCTGACGGTATCGCAGGTATTTCTCTCAACACCAAGCGGGTGAAGAAACACGACGCCGACCCCCGTGGGATTTGCCGGCAGATAGAGCATTCCAAACAGCCGGACGCCGCTTTGAGGATTGCAAAAGAAGAATGGCTGTTCCCTGATACCCGCCGTTACCATTATCTGCCTGCCTTGGCCGGCAGGCTAACCTGAGCGAGTGTCTGCAACAGCGCAGATGCGCAACGGTCCCTGCCGAGCCTGTTAAGATGCCCGCCATCATCGGTGTACCGGGGGCAGAGCGCTTCATAGGCAACCCCCTTGCTCTGCCCCTGAATCCGTGAACCGTCCGGCGCCGTTGATTCTGCCGCCGCCAGATCAAACAGGGGTTCTCGACCACCATACTCCTTGCGCATCAGCGTGTTGAAACGGGTTCTGGCGGCATTGTCCTCTTCCCCGGTGGCCCGGCCGCGGATTCTTTTGAGGATTCCTCTCCAACCGCTGTCGATTGACGTAAGAGGCATCGTCACATGGACCACGGCAACCCCAGGGAACTGTTTCCTGGTTTCAGCGATGGCATTACGGTAACGGGAAAACAGCCCCTCTACATCCGTATTCGCGCCTGCATCGACGTAACAGAACTTGAAAAATGCGACATCGACGCTGTTCCCGCTCCTGGCCACACGCTCCACGAATGAGGCGATCTTGGCATCAGGCTGCCGGTTGGTCCCTACGGGAAAATGGGCAAGACATGGTCCCGGCTTCCCGCCTGCCGTATCCAAATCCACGATCTGCAGGCGAGCTGCCGGATTAGCCGCGGCGATTTCGTTGAGCCCGTCAATGAGGTTGCTGCCGACAGACTGATGTCCAAACAGGATCTTCATGGAGCGGATCTTGTCGAGTTCCTGAGCAGAAAGCCGGCTTGCGCCGATTGTGGTGGGAGCACCCATAGTCACCTCTCTTTTGGTACATCCGCCGAGCAGCAGCAACGACAGCAGGCAGCAGCCAAGCAGCCGGATACCGTGCGTACCGTACCTGGCAACCATTATGGGACTATACCTCCATTGTATCCGTGGCATGTTCATTCCTCCAGTTGGTGCCGGGCGTATTCGACCATCCGCGGATCTTCCTCCGCTTCAATCTTTTCCCGCCCCATCTCACGGGTCATGACACCCGACCTCACCATATTCGCGATCTCCCACACATAGGGATGAAACTGGTAGCGGTTCTTGTGCACCTGGTTGGCATAGGCGTTCAGCAGGCAATTGGTTGAGTTGGTATCCGTATCGAGCGGTTTCTCCCAGCCGAACTCCTGAATCCTTTCCACCAGTTTTTCTTCGTCATACTCAAGAAATGCCAGCGGATGGATGTTCCAGGGGAAGCGCTCGGGAGCAGCAAACTGTTCCTCGGTAACAAAGTACCGGGCGACCTCCGCACCGACGCCAACCACACCCTCCAACGGTCCTGCAATCGCCTGTTGTGTCGCACGGGTCAAGGCTGCATTTGTCCGCATTACCGACGCCTGGATCGGTGCCTGCCCCGGAGACCAGCCGAAACCGACGAACGGAATTCCCTTTTCCAGGGCCGTGCGGAGGGTAACCGCCTTCACGAGGCCGATGCAGCTGGTGCAGATGGTACTGGCCCGTTCAAGGGTCTTCGGCGAGTACAATTCCTGTTGGGCTGCTGCCCTGAATATCCGCCGCAGCAGAGCAGGATCGGGACGCAGCACCATATGGTCAGCCCCCAGAGTTTCGGTGACGTTTCTCATGTTCACAAAGGAGCGCTCCGAAATGAAGCCGTTGTCGAAGGTCAATGCCAGCACCTTCAGTCCGTAACGGTTCACGAACAGACTCAGGGTGTAGGTGCTGTCCTTGCCGCCGCTATAGGCCATGAGGACGTCATAGGTTGATGACCGGCGCTGTCCCTGGATCAGCGCCAGAAATTTTTCCTCGTACGTGCGCTTGACAGCGTCGCTCGCGCTCTCCGGCTTGTAGGCGCGGCAATGGTTGCAGACCCCTTCCTCATCGAAGGAAATCCCCGGAAATGTCGACGGCAGAATGCATCGTGTGCAGCAGCTCATATAGATCCTTTCAGCAGAATTGATGGTCACTCGGTGCCGGTTACCGCAATCCACCCTCTTCATTCACCGCGCCTGCACCGCCCGTCTTAAGCACACTCTTCTTCGTTTTGCCGCTGTCCGTCTTGGGGAGTTCATCGTGGAACTCGATCACGTGCGGCAGCTTGTATGACGGGAGGATACGGCGGCAATGCCGGAGCAGTTCCATCTCCTGACAGGCAGCCCCCTGCTTCAGCACGACACACGCCTTGATCGCCTCCCCCAGGAGCTCATCCTCGACACCGACAACGGCCACATCGTACACGGCGTCATGTTCGTGCAGGGCCTCCTCGATCTCTTTCGGGGCGATGCGGTGGGCGCCGCTCTTGATCATCTCTGACTTGCGGCCGACCACGTACAGGTATCCCTCGTCATCGGCCTTAACCAGGTCCCCCGTCCAGAGTTTACCCTCTCGCAGCACCTCTGCAGTCGCTTCCGGCTGCCCCCAGTATCCTGCCATGACATTCTCGCCGGTGGCCACCAGCTCTCCGACGGTTCCCGGCCCGGCCACCTTACCATCATCCGTCATGACCTCCAGGGTTACACCCGGAATGGCTTTACCGATGGAACCCGGCTTGCGGTACAGGTCCTCCGGCGGCAGGTAGGAAAGCCGGGGGGCCGCCTCGGTCTGGCCGTACATGACGTAGATATCGGCCCGGGGCAGAACGGAGGCCAGTTTACGGGCCAGAGCCGGGGACATGGCGCCGCCGGCCTGGGTGATATAGCGCAGATGGGGAAATGAGCAGGAGTGGATCGATGACCGGTGCAGCAGCAGCGCAAAGGTCGACGGCACGCCCGAAAGACCGGTAACCTCTTCGGCGGCCATCTGCTCCAGGATGACGTTGGGATACAGCAGGCTCTGGTTGACGACCAGCGCCCCTCCGACGGCGACATGGGTCAGCAGAATGGAATTGCCGTATGAATAGAAAAACGGCAGTACCAGCATGACCCGGTCCCTGGCCGACAACCCCAGGTAGCGGACCGTTGCCATGGTATTGGCCACAAGATTCCGGTGGGTCAGCATGACCCCCTTCGGGCTCCCCGTTGTCCCGGAGGTGTAGATGATCTGTGCCAGGTCCGTATCGGCCACATGGGGCAGACGGTCCGGATCTCCGCCTCTTCCGTTCAGCAGGGTGGCAAAATCGCAGCAGTGAAATCCCGTCACGGCACCACCACCGGCAACGACCAGCAACCGCACGGAGGGGAGACCCGCTGCCAATCCGTCAAGGTGATGGAGGTATTTCAGGTCTGCCAGGACCACGGCAGGGGCGCAGTCACACAGCAGATGTCCCAGGCTGCGTCCGGTTGTCTGGGTGTTCATGCCGACAAACACGCCGCCTGCCAGGAGCGTCCCGAAATAGGAGACGATAAAGTCAAAGGGTGAATCGGTGAGAACGGCAACCCGCTCACCAGGTTGCAATCCTCCACCTGCAAGGGCGGTCGCAAACGCATGAGCAGCACCGTTGAGTTCTCCGTACGAAACCCTTCTGGAGCCGGCAACAAGGAGTTCCGCCCCGGGATTTCGTACGGCTGATGTTACCAGCAGTTCGTGAACCAACATACCAACTCCCCACGCATCCGTACGGTGCGACACGGTGATCACCACCGTAATTGCCTGAATCCGGCTGACACGTCACGACATCCGCTGGGCATCTACGCTTCTGCCGATGTACGCCGCCAGCCGGTTGACCGAGTCAAAGTTCTCCGGCAGGAGGTCCATGTCGCGGACCTTGATACCGAAGGTTTCCTCTATCCACGCCACAACCTCCACGATCCCGGTCGAATCGATCACGCCGCTCTGCAGAAACGAGTCGTCTTCTCCCAGGGCATCTCCATCCACACCGAACAGGAAGTTGTCGATGATGTATTCCTTTACGCGGGCTGCATAGTTTTCCATTGTCCGCCTCACAGTGTGATGTATCCGTGCGTTACACGGGATCAGCCGTCCTGAAGTTCTTCACGAACCGGTCATACAGAATTTGTGTTGAAAGAATGCCGATAAACGCCATGTTCTCCCTGAACCCCTGTCGCTGGTTTTTTCGGCATTTGGCCAGGAACGGCCCTACCGCCTCGGGACGGAACAATCCGGCTGATGCAATGGCCTGCCCGGAGAGATAGCGCTCCAGGTATTCTTCCCCGGCTGAACCTGAAAAACTGGCGATATCGGGGGCCATGTACGGCTGTTTCGTTCTCTCGACGATCCCCCGGGGGAGTTGACCGGCCATGGCCCGTTTGAGGATGTTCTTTTCACGCAGCACCTTCATGCGCAAACGGGGCGGTATGCTGCAGGCAAATTCCACAATCCGGTGATCAAGGAAGGGGTATCTCCCTTCAACGGAATGGGCCATGGCCATCCGGTCCCCCTGGGAGGAGAGGAGATAATTGCCCAGCAGGGTTTTGCTTTCCAGGTACTGGGCTGCCGAAAAGTAATCAAGACCGGCAAGTTTTTCCCCGTAGGCCCTGCTGATCGTCCGGTCGGGCTCACGGGCGGCCTGGGACCTCATCTCCTCCGTCAGGAAGGGCAGGATCCAGCCGGTAGTCTTCCAGCGTGGACGATGGGCATAAAAGGGTTCGTCCGGTGACGCACCGGTATCGAAGAACCGCGCTGCATAGGCCGCAGACCCGGTCGGAGAGAGCGACAGATACGGATAGAGCCTCTTCAAAAGCAACGGCCGGAGCCGCGACTGCACGTTTCTATGGATGAACGCCCGGATCTTTGCTTCCTTGAACAGATCATATCCACCCAGTATTTCATCGGCACCCTCGCCGGTCAGCACCACCTTATAGCCGCTTTCCCGTACCAACCCGGAGAGCAGGTAGAGCGGTACCGGTGCCGTCCGTACCAGCGGGATTTCCGTATGCCAGATCACCTCTGAAAATCCGCGGGCGACATCATCATAACCGCAGTGGGTCATGGCGTGATCGGTGCCGAGGAATGACGACACCTCGTGTTGTTCGCGGCTCTCATCATAGACAGGATCGGCAAAGGTGACCGAGAAGGTCTTGAGCTGATTGCTCGTGTGATGCCGCACCATGGCGGTTATGGTCGAGGAATCAAGCCCCCCGCTCAGGTAGGCCCCCACCGGCACATCGGAACGGAGCTGCAGGCGGACCGAGTCTATCAGCAGGTGGCGGAGCTCTTCCGCGTAATCGAGTTCAGTCCGTGATGAACCGTTCCCCTGGTCCTGGAACGGGATATCCCAGTATTCCTGTTCCCGAATCCCGTTGTCCGCATCCACCCATGCCCAGTGCCCGGCCCGGAGCTGCCTGACCCCCTGGAATGCCGTACCGTTATCGGCGGGCATCCAGTAGGTGAAGATCTCCTTCAGGGTATCGGCCTCCAGGGCTCGGGGAATATCCGGGTTTGCGGCAAAGATCGCCTTTATCTCCGACCCGAAATAAAACCTCCCGTCATGAACCGTATAAAAGAGCGGACGAATCCCCATCCGGTCCCTGGCCAGAAAGAGGCGCCGTTTTCGTTCATCCCAAATGGCGATGGCAAATTGGCCGTTAAGCTCATCCAGACACCGCTCGCCCTTTTCTTCAAACAGGTGAACGATAACCTCGGTGTCCGACCGGGTGGCAAACCGGTGTCCCCGCTCCTCCAGTTCCTGCTGCAGCTCGACGTGGTTGAATATCTCCCCGTTAAAGACCACCCAGACGGTCCGATCCTCGTTACAAAGCGGCTGGGAGCCACCTGCCAGATCGATAATACTCAGACGGGAATGGGCCAACCCCACCGTCGGCTGCAGATAGACCCCCTGGCCGTCGGGGCCGCGATGCCGGAGCATGGAG
>CAZSTJ010000038.1:0-19943 GCA_964609805.1 uncultured Geobacter sp.
GATACCGGCAGCAGCGAGCAGGTCTGCCGCCGCCTGTTCCTCTTCCCGTGTTACGGTCAGTTGCGGAACGGTCCGGCTGCTGCTGATGCCGAAACAGGTCACCAGATCCAGGTAGTACTCCACCTCATGTCGCGGCGGATCAGCCACCGGTGGCCTGCAGCGATCGGTCAGCATGAAACCGCGCCCGTCGCTTGACTTGCCCATCCGGCGTGGGATACCCGCCAGAAACGGGATCAATGCCGAGTCGAAGGAATTGGGGAGGATCACCGCCAGGTCGAACCCCTGGCGCCGCACCTCCGCGGCCAGCCGGAGACGTCCGGCGACGCCGCGGTGCCGACCGGAGCGATCAAAGGTCATGACCCGATTCACCGCGGGGTGTGGTGAGAACAACGGGGCCACCAGCGGATTGGCCAACAGGGTGATCTCCGCCTCGGGAAACGACTCACGTACCGCCCAGAGGGCCGGGGTGGACATGACCGCATCCCCCACCCAGTTGACGCCCCGGACCAGGATCCGTCGAACGGCAGATCGCTGCAGTTCCTTCACGGTTTCGCGGCCCCGCGATCCCGTCCGGCCAGCGACTGCGCCTCTCCCGGAAGCATGACCGGAATACCGTCCTTCACCGGATACGCCAGGGCGCAGGTCGGACAGTTCAGGGTCGAGTGGGGCTCGTCAGGCTGGAGTCCCCCCTTGCAGACAGGGCAGACCAGTATGTCGATAAGTTCTTGTGCAAGCATGGCATGGTCCGATCAAAGTGGATTGGACATAGTGCCACAATAGTGGTTACTTTTGAAGCAAATTGAGCAGCAATTGCTGCAGGGGGGCGGGATCAGCAAAGATCAGTTCGAGACGGGCCAGCAGGATCCGGTCGGCGTACTGGGGCGCCAGCCGCCCCAGCTTGACTCCGTCCTTTTCGGTGGTCAGCACACAGTCGGCACCGGAGGCGGCGATGAACCTCTCCAGTTCGGCGATCCGCACGTCGTCATAGCGCTCGTGGTCGGGAAAGGCCTGGGTAGAGATGAGGGCGACACCTTTCTGTCGCAGGGCATCGAAGAAATGATCCGGTTCGGCAATGCCGCAGAAGGCAGCCGCACGCACCCCCTGTACATCGACAAAAGAGCGCGGTGCGCCCCCCGTCAGGGGGATCAGCGCCCCCAATTCATGGCGCGCGAGGCAGAGGGGTATGCCGGGTACCGGGGCTGACGGGCACACGTCCTCCGGACAACGGGTCATGACCACCAGATCGGCCCTTCCGGCTTCACCTCGCGGTTCACGCAGCAGACCGGCCGGGAGGCACCAGCCGTTACCGAAGGGGCGACGGGCATCCAGCAACAGGATATTCAGGTCGCGCACCAGCCGCAGATGTTGAAAACCGTCGTCCAACAGGAACAGGTCCGGGTTGCAGGCTTGCAGGGCCAGTTGCCCGGCGGCATGGCGGTCGCTGCCGATGACAACGATCAAGCCGGGGATGCTTGAGGCCAGCAGGTACGGTTCGTCGCCGCATTCCTGCGCCGAGAGCAGCACGTTATGGCCGTCGGAGACCAGGGCCGTCTCCCCTTCGAGCCCCCCGGAATAGCCGCGGGACAGGACCGCCACCTTCAGGCCCCGCTCCATGAGGAACCGGGCCACCCGGGACGTCACCGGTGTCTTGCCGGTTCCGCCAACCGTGATGTTGCCGATGGAGACCACCGGCCGAGGGAGCCGGACTGCAGAAAACAGGCCCCGGCGATAGGCGACGGCACGCAGATGCAGAATTAACCCGTAGATCATGGCCGCCGGGATCAGCAGCAGAAGCAGCAGTCGTTCACTGCCACCCGGTCCGGCACCGGAGGCCATCCTGCGCCAGTATGTCGCCAGGGGACCGGTCATAGGTATTCCGCGACAATCTCCATGTGGCGGTCGGTCGCCCCGCCATTGTCCCGCATCAGCTTGAGCCCGTTCTGCCCCAGTACCCGCCGCAGGTCGGGACTGGCGACCAGAGTCCGCAGGGTTTCCTCCAACTTATCCGACGAGGTTACCTGCACCCCGGCACCGTAATGAAGGACCAGCTCCGCAATCTCCCGAAAGTTGCTCATGTGCGGCCCGAACACGCTCGGCACCCCCACCGAGGCAGGTTCCAGCAGGTTGTGACCACCGGTCGGCACCAGGCTCCCGCCGACAAAGGCTACATCCGCCAAGGCATAGAGGTCGAGCAGCTCACCGATGGTATCCACCAGCAGCACCCCGCCGCAACAGAGCCGCTCGGCACCGTCCAGCCCTGTCCGGCGCCGGTACGGCAGCCCCGCCCGCTCCAGCAGTCCCGCCACCTCGGCACTCCGCTCCGGATGCCGCGGGGCAAGCACCAGAAAGAGTTCGGGACATGCTGCCAGCAGGGCGTGATAGGCATCGAGCAGCGGAGGTTCCTCACCTGGATGGGTGCTCCCCACCGTCAGCACGACTGCCCCCTCCGGCATCAGGTACCGCTGACGCAAGTCGCTCCGTTCCCCCTCGGTTATCTGCCGGTAGGGGATGTCGTACTTGAGGTTGCCTGCCCGCAGGGTACGCTCCGGCGGGGCACCAACCGCCATAATCCGTTCGCGGTCGGTGTCCGTCTGCATACAGAGACGAGAGAAGAGCTGCAGCGGATGGCGGAAGAACCAGCTGAAGCGGAGATACCCCTCATAGGAACGGTCCGAGATACGGCCATTGGCCAGGAGCACCGGAATCCCCCGTTTACGGGCCTCGCGGGTGAAATTCGGCCAGATCTCCGTCTCCATGATGATAATTACACGGGGGACAATGGCGTTCAGCGCCATGAAGACCGCCGGGAGGAAATCAAAGGGGAAGTAGATGCAGAGGTCTTTCTCCGGAAAACCGCTGGCGGTGGCCCTGCCGGTTTCGGTGGTGGTTGAGACGACGAGGGCATGGTCGGGATAGCGTTGGCGGAGCGCCTTGAGCAGCGGGCGGGAGGCAATGGCCTCCCCCACCGACACCGCGTGCAGCCAGATCACCGGCCGGCCGCCGATGGCAGCCGTGGTTTCCGGTGGGACAAGACCGAAGCGTTCAGCCAGGGCTGGCGGCCTCCCGCGGCTGATGGAACGGTAGAGGTGATAGCAGATCACCGGCAGGAGCAGGAGGATCGAGAGGAGATTGTACAGCAGGTAGAACATGCCCCTACCCCTCAGCAGGTGGAACCGTTTCCGGCAGTTCCGGCTTAACCAGCGGCACCAGCGCCAGGGCACAGAGATATACCATGCCCCAGGCCCAGAGGCAGTCAGAGAGGAAATGCCCCCCCTGGGTGATGCGGGCCATACTCATGACGATGCCGAACGAGAGACCGAAGATCAGCCAAGCCAGGGCGACTCGCCGGTTGCGGCGACGATAGATGAAATAGGGGGCGGTCATATAGAAGGCGGCAGACGAGTGACCGGAGGGAAATGAGCGACCCTTGCCGTCCTCCCCTTTCTGCCAGGGGTGCAGGAACGACTTCTTGCCGCCGAACTGGGTCACCTCACGCGGCCGCGGTCTCCCCCAATGATCCTTGAATACGGCATTCACCAGCAGCCCCGGCCCCAGCGCCAGCAGCAGCACCAGGAAGGCGCCCGAGCGGCGCCACTGTTTCAGTGACGGGCTTAACCAGGATCCGACACAGAGCCCCAACCCCACGGTCGCCAGGATGACGGCCGGGATCCGGTCCACACGGTAAAGGAATTGCCAGAAGGGCTTATAGCCGACCGCCCAGGTCCCGTCGAGGGAAAAGGTGGCGGTAACCGCCAGGTCGGTGCCGGTCCAGGCGATAAGACCGGTGGCGGCGATCAGGAACAACAACACCACTGCCGGTTCACGCAGCGATACCCGGTTCACGGCAGCACCTCCCCCGCCCGTTTCCAGCGCCGGTGAACCCAGTACCAGTTGGTGGGATGGGCACAGATGAAACGCTCGATATACGACGAATACCTCTTGACGTCTTCAATCATCCCTTCGTCGGTATCGTCTCCCGTGAAGACACACTCAGGACTGAAGGTGATCACATGGCGCCCCCCTTCACGATGGACAAAGGCCGGGGTAATGGCAACGCCGGTTTTGTGCGCGATAACCACCGGACCCTTGGAGGCCCAGGCGGTACGCCCCAGAAACGGAATCAGGGCGCCTTCGGAGGGGAAAACCGCCTGGTCGACCAGGAGGCCGACGGTCCCGTTCCTGCGGATGACGGCGATCATGTTGCGCAAGGCATTATCCTTGTAGATGACCAGATTGTCGTAATGCATCCGCATGTTTTCTACCATGCTGTTCAGGTAAGGGTTGTTCTGACGACGGGCAACCACCGACATGGAATCGTTAAACAGCCGGCTGTAGGCCAGGGCAACAAGTTCCCAGTTGCCGCAGTGACCGGTGAGGAAGATCAGCCCCTTGCCGCGGGCCCGGGCGGACTCGTAATGTTCCATCCCCCGGATCTCGATGCTGTCGATCAGATCTTCACCCCTGCCGTGATACAGCCGACAGGTCTCCACCAACGAGGTGCCGATATGGATGAAGGTTTCGCGGGCAATGGCCTCGGGAGTTTCCAGCGTGCAGGTCCATTCGGGCTGTTGCCGCATATAGGGCAATGCCTGGCTGATGTTGTCGATCGCGATCCTGCGCCGACTGGGCAATATCCACATGATGAAGAGACCGGTCAGACGGCCGGCAGCCGTCACCAGGCGGGCCGGGACAACGGAGACCGCCAAGGTGAACAGGTAAAACACCACCACCTGCAGCGCCCATACGATCCTTTTCATGCGGCACCACCCGCTTCAATGGTCTCGCGATCAGTGAACTGCAGGGCATGCAGCCGGTTGTAGAGCCCCCCCTTCTGCAGCAGGTCGTCGTGGGTGCCGCTCTCCACAATGCGTCCCGCCTCAAGGACCACGATCCGATCGGCGTGCAGCACCGTCGAGAGACGATGGGCGATGACGAAGGTGGTACGATTGACCATCAGGTTGTCCAGGGCTTTCTGGACCATCTGCTCGCTCTCGGTATCCAGGGCACTGGTGGCCTCGTCCAGGATCAGGATCGGTGCGTTCTTGAGCAGGGCACGGGCGATGCAGAGCCGCTGCCGCTGACCGCCGGAGAGCCGGATCCCCCGATCGCCGATGTTGGTGTCGTACCCTTCGGGCAGCTGTTCGATAAAGTCGTGGGCATAGGCCGCCCGGGCCGCCTCGATCACCTCGTCAATACCGGCGTCCGGTTTGCCGTAGCGGATATTATTGGCGATACTTTCGTTAAACAGCGTGGTTTCCTGATCAACCAGGGCTATCTGCCCCACCAGCGAAGAGAGGGTCACATCCCTGACATCGTGACCGTCAATCAGCACAGCCCCGTCGCTGACATCATGGAAGCGCGGCAGGAGCGACACCAGGGTCGATTTCCCCCCGCCCGACGGCCCGACCAGGGCCAGCATCTGGTTGCTGGAAACCGTAAGGGAGATATCCTGCAGCACCGGCTCGTCGCCGTAGCGGAACGAGACATTACGGAACTCCACCGTGCCGGAGACCCGCTCCAGCGGGACCGCTCCCGGCCGGTCGACGATGCTGCGCGGTTCATCCAGCAGGCCGAAGACCCGTTCGGCCGCCCCGGCCGAGCGCTGCAGGTTGTTATAGGAGCCCTGCAGTTTCTTGATCGGATTGAATACCATCACCATGGCAGCGATGAAGGAGAAAAACTCGGAGGCGGTCATGCGCCCCGACATGACCTGACTGCCGCCGAAATAGACCACCCCGGCGATACCGAAGGAGATGATGGTCTCGGAAACCGGCATGGCCAGGGATTCGTATTTGATGAAGCGTTTGTACTGCCGGAAATACTCCAGGTTGACCTGACGGAAGCGTTCGGTGGCCCGCCCTTCCAGACCGAAGGCCTTGATGACCTTGATCCCCGAGAAGGTCTCCTGCAGGTTGGCGGTGATCCCCCCCATGATATTGAGGCTGCGGCCTGAGGCATTCTTGATCTTTTTGCCGATCAGCTGGGCGGGGTAGGCGGTAAGGGGAATAACCACGAAGGTGAAGATTGCCAACTGCCAGTTACGGTAGAAGATGACCCCCAGCAGAGAGGCCGCTGAGAGCAGATCGCGAAACAGGCCGCAGACCACGCTGGCAACCCCCTCCTGCATGGTGCTGATGTCGTTGGTTGCGTGGGACATGAGTTCGCCGGTGGAACGGCGGCCGAAGAAGGCCATATCGAGCCGGACCGTGCTGCCGTAGAGTTCGTTGCGGAGATCCTGGATCGCCTTCTGTCCGGCAAGCTTGATGGTGGTGTCATAGGTGAAGCGGGCCAGGCTCCTGACGATGAACAAGACCACAATACCGGCCGGCACCAGCAGGAACACCCCCACGTCGCCTCCGGCAAAGATCTTCTTCAGCACCGGCTCCACCAGGTAGGCAAAGGCGCCGTCCATGCCGCCGACAACCGCCGAACAGAGCGCCGATACGGCGATCAGGCGCCAGTAAGGCCAGAAATAGGAGAGCGTACGTTTCAGAATGGGATTCATGCGGGTTCCGTCATAGAGTGGATAAGCTGCGCCACATTGGCCGAGGCGCCGCCGCGCTTCAGCCGGGAGCGGACTGTCGAAAGCTTTTGCCTGATCTCGGCGTCATAGAGCACATTGCCGATGATCTTTTCGATCTCGGTCGCGATAGCCTGCGGGTTGGCATCGTGCTGGATCAGCTCCCTGACGGCGGTCTCCCCGGCGATGATGTTGCAAAGGCCGATATGCTCGATCTTAACCAGTCGTTTCGCCAGCTGGTAGGTCAGGGGGGAGAGTTTGTAGATGATCACCATGGGGGTGCCGACCAGGGCAATCTCGAGGGTGACCGTGCCGGAGACGGAGACAATGGCACCGCAGGCCCGAATCAGGTCATGGATGCGGTCATGGGTGAAGGTGACTGCGATGCCGGCCTCGCGGAATTGCGGTTCCAGCTCTTCCTGACGCAGGGTGGAGGCAACCGGCACGGCAAACTGCACGCCCGGGATACGTTCCCTCAGTATCCGGGCAGACTCGACAATCACCGGCAGGAGGCGTTCGATCTCGTTGACACGGCTGCCGGGAAACAGGCCGATAATCGGTCGTGCCGGATCGAGGTCGAAGCTTTTTGCGGCCTGTTCACGGTCTAGGGAAACCCGCACCATGTCGAGCATGGGATGCCCAACAAAGGTGACCGGAACGCCGGCGCGCTCATAGAAGGGGGCTTCAAAGGGGAGGATCACCGCCATATGATCTACCAGCCGGGCAATTTTCTTCACACGCCCCTGCCGCCAGGCCCAGATCTGGGGACTGATGTAGTAGAGCACCTTGACACCGGCCCGTTTGGCCACCTTGGCCAGGCGCAGGTTGAACCCGGGATAGTCGATCAGGACCAGCAGTGCGGGCGGATCTTCGCGGAGGATCTTCTTCAGTTTCAGGAAGGCGGCCGAGATGACGTCAAAGTGCTTGAGGACCTCCACCAGTCCCACCACCGCCATGTCGGCCGAATCCACCAGGGTCTGCACCCCGGCCTCGCGCATATGGCGGCCGCCGATGCCCAGGAACTGCAGTTCCGGATCAAGCCGGTACGCCTCGCGCGCCAGGTCGGCGCCGTAGATGTCGCCGGAGGCCTCGCCGGCGACTATCATGACCCTCCGCGGCTGAGTCATGGGCTACTTCAGCGCTTCTTGTACCGTGGCAGCCACCAGGCGCACCTGTTCGTCGGTCATCTCGGGGTAGATCGGCAGGGACATGCAACAGGCGGCAACCCGCTCGGACACCGGCAGCGCTACACCGTGGCAGGCTTCTGCAAAGACCTCCTGCTTGTGCAGCGGGATGGGGTAGTAGACCGCTGAGGAGATACCGCGTTCCGACAGGGTGGCCATGACGGTATCGCGCCGCTCGGTCAGCAGCGTGTACTGGTGATAGACATGGTTCCCCAGGCCGTCTTCGAACGGCACAACCGCCAGATCCTTCAGCAGCTCTGAATACAGGTGGGCCACCCGGCGCCGCTCACGGTTGAACTGGTCGATACGCTTCAGCTTGACCCGCAGGATGGCGGCCTGAATCTCGTCCAGCCGGCTGTTAAATCCGATCACATGATGGTGGTAGCGTACCTTGCTTCCGTGGTTGCGCAGCATCTTGACCTGGTCTGCCAGTTCCTGCGAGGCGCAGGCGATCATGCCGCCGTCGCCGTAACAGCCCAGGTTCTTGCTGGGGAAGAAGCTGAAGCAGCCGAATATTCCGAGACTTCCGGTCATGACACCGCCGATGGCCGCCCCGAAGGACTGGGCACAATCCTCGATCAGCAGCAGGTTGTGCCGCTTGCAGATATCGGCAATTGCGGCCATGTTCGCCGGTTGACCGAAGAGGTGGACCGGGATGACCGCCTTGGTGCGCGGGGTAATGGCTTTTTCGATTTCAGCCGGGTCTATGTTGAAACTGCGCGGGTCGATATCGACGAAGACCGGCGTGGCGCCCGCGTAGCAGACCGCCTCAGCGGTGGCGATAAAGGTGAACGGGGTGGTAATCACCTCATCACCCGGACCAATGCCTGCAGCAACTACCGCCAGATGCAGGGCGTCGGTCCCGGAAGCGCAGGCCACCGTGGCCGGCACCCCCAGATAGGCGGCCGCTTCCTGCTCCAGCGCTGCGACATTGGGGCCGAGAATAAACTGGGTGCTCTCCAGGGCATTGAGGACCGCTGCGTCGATCTCCCCCTTGAGGTTGTGATACTGCAGTTTCAGGTCAACCATCGGTATGGTCATGGATGTATCCTTTTCAGACTTTCATTGATTTTCAGTGCGGTCTCAAGTGCCATCCGCCCCGCCCTGCCGCTTACCGCCGGAGGGGTCCCCTGCCGGATCGCACCGATAAAGGAACGGATCTCGTCCAGCAGCGCATCGGCCGGTTCAAGTTCACGCTCCGTTACCTTCACATCCGGCACCCCGGGAAACAGTTCACCATCCCCCTTTTGTGCCATCATGACCTTGCGGTTCTGGAAATCGAGGATCAGATAGGCATCCTGCTGGAAGATACGCATCTTGCGTTCGCTCTTCAGGCTGATGCGGCTGGCGGTAACATTGGCGACACAGCCGTTCTCGAAGACGATGCGGGCATTGGCGATGTCCTCCTCGCCGGTGAACACCGGCGAACCGATGGCGTCGATCCGCTCTACCGGGGATCCGACTAGGTGCTGGATCAGGTCGATGTCGTGGATCATCAGATCCAGCACCACGTTGACGTCAGTGCCGCGGGGCTTGAAGGGGGCGATACGTACGGATTCGATGAAACGGGGGGTGTTCAGAACACCGTCCATGGCGACCAGGACCGGATTGAATCGTTCCAGATGCCCGACCTGAAAGACCACCCGCTGCTGATCGGCAAGGGCGATCAGCTCGTCTGCCTCCGCAATGGTGACGGTAATCGGCTTTTCAATCAGGACATGGATACCGGCCGCCAGGAAGTCCCTGGCTACGGCATGGTGGAACTGGGTCGGCACCACCACGCTGACCGCATCTACCAGGTCGATCAACTCCGTATGGTTCGCGAAGGGTTTTGTGCCGACAGCGGCAGCCACCTCGGCGGCACGTGCAGGATCGCTGTCCACGACCCCCACCAGTTCCACCCCCGGCAGTGCGGCATACTTCTGGGCGTGAAAGTTGCCCAGGTACCCCACCCCAATGACGGCTGTACGCAGGACACTCATCCGCGACAGATGCCCCGCTGTGACCGTTCGATGAACGCCAGAAGGTTGTCGACCTCGGCACATCCGCTGATCTCTGCCCGAATGCGTGCTATGGCCTCGTCCTGTTTCAGGCCGGCCATAAAAAGGGTTTTGTAGGCTTTTTTCAGACCGTTAAGGGCCTCATCGGAAAAGCCGCGCCGTTTGAGGCCGATCAGGTTGAGACCGCGCAGCTTCGCATCGCGCTTGCCGGAGGTGGCAATCATGTAGGGGGGCACATCGAGTCCGACCAGGGTGCCTCCGCCAATCATGGCAAAGGCTCCGACGGTCACAAACTGGTGCACTGCCACCAGACCGCCCAGGATGACGTTATCCTCAACCGTCACATGACCGGCCAGGGTCGCCACATTGGCCATGACCACCCCGTTGCCGACCCGGCAGTCATGGGCCACATGGGAGTAGGCCATGAACAGGTTGCCGTTGCCGACGACCGTTTCGCCGTGGCCGGTGACCGTACCACGGTGGATGGTCGCAAACTCTCGCACCATGTTGTTATCGCCGATACGGGTCCAGCACTCCTCCCCCTTGTACTTCAGGTCCTGGGGAGGTGCGCCGACCGACGACTGGGGAAAGATCCGGTTGTTCTGACCGATAACCGTCCAGTCACCGATGACGGCGTGCGCACCGACAGAGGTGCCGGCACCGATGGTGACGTGCTTGCCGATGATTGCGTAGGGACCGACTTCAACCCCTTCGGCCAGTATGGCGCTGGGATCGATTATTGCCGTTGCATGGATCATGATGGGTATCTCCCTGTTCTCGCTTACTCCGCCTTATCGGCAAAGGTGGCCTTGAGCGCCGCCTCGGTTACCAGTGTTTCACCCACATAGGCCTTGCCGTTAACACCCCAGATACCGCGACGGCAGAAAGTGGTCTCGATCTCGATCCGCAGCTGATCACCCGGGAACACCGGCTTGCGGAATTTGGCGCTGTCGATTGACATGAAGTAGCTGACCTTCTTCTTCGTTTCATCATCGGAGGCCAAATAGGCCATGATGCCGGCCACCTGTGCCATGGCTTCCACGATCAGCACTCCCGGCATGACCGGGTGCCCCGGAAAGTGCCCCGGGAAGAACGGCTCGTTAATACTCACATTCTTGAGTCCCACACAGCGTTTGCCATGTTCGAGTTCCACAATCCGGTCCACCAGCAGGAAGGGATAACGGTGCGGCAGAATTTTCATGATCTCATTGATATCTAAGGGCAACGTCGGTTCCATCGGATTCACTCCTTTACCAGTTTCGATTCGAGTTCTGCGATCTTTTTTTCAAGGGCGGAAACGCTCTTCTTGAGATCGGGAAGCGCAGCAACGACCGCCATGGATCGGAGCCACTGCTTGTGGGGCAGTGCAGGTATACCGCTGTAACCGGCATTGGCCTCCAGCGAGCTGGGCACGCCCGATTTGGCTCCCACCATGACGTTGTCGCCGATGGTCAGGTGTCCTGCAACACCGACCTGACCGGTCAGGGTGACATGGTTGCCGATCCTGGCGCTACCGGATATCCCCACCTGGGAACAAAGCATGGTGTCTTCGCCGATCTGGCAGTTGTGGGCGATCTGCACCAGATTATCCACCTTGGTACCGCGTTTGACCAGGGTGACCTCAAGAGCCGCCCGGTCGATGCAGCTGTTGGCGCCGATCTCCACATCATCTTCAAGCACCACGATGCCGATCTGGGGGATCGGGTAGTAGCTGCGGCCGTCAGGGGCGTACCCAAAGCCGTCGCTGCCGATAACGGCTCCCGGCTGGATGACGCAGCGCCGGCCGATACGGCAGCGCTCGCGAATTACCGCGTTGGCATGGACGGTCGTATCGTCACCGATAACCACACCGGGGTAGAGCACCGCACCCGGATAGACCGAGATATCCTCGCCAAGTGCCACGCCGCTGCCGATCGTGGCCTCCGGAAGGACTCCGCGCGGTGCATGGGGCTGGACGTAGAAAAGGGTCAGTAGTTTGGCGAAGCAGAGGTACGGGTTGGCAACCTCGATCACGTTGCGGCCGTAACTCTCTCCCCCCGGAGCCATGAGCACGGCGCCGGCGCCGGTGGTCGCCACCTTGGCGGCATACTTGGGGTTAGCCAGGAAGGTGATCTTATCCGCGCCTGCTGCCTCAAGCGGTGCCAGGCCGTTCACGCGGCAAGCTTCATCGCCGCGAACCGTCCCCCCCAGGAATTCGGCCAGTTCCTTCAATGTTTTCGACTGGTGCATGGTCTGATCCCGGTTACTTTTTACGGTTGGCGTTCAGGAGTTTGAGTACCTCATCCGTCACGTCGGCCTTGTCGTCGGCAAACAGCATCGCATCGTTCTTGACGAAGATGAACGTGTATCCGTTCTTGCGGCCGAACTCCTGGATAATCTTCTCCATCCCCTCGAGGATCTTGCGGGTATACTCTTCATCTTTTCCCTGCAACTCGTCCTGGGCATCCTTGGTAAACCGCTGAAACTCTTTGAGTCTCTGCTGGTAATCCTTCTCTTTTGCGCCACGGGCGGACTCAGACAGGAGCATCCCCTGCTTTTCAAGTTCGTCTTTCAGCTTCTTGATCTCTTCCTGCTTGGTGTTGATCTCCTCCTGATACTTCTTGACGCGGGCGGCCAGTTGTTCCTTGGCCTCCTTTCCCGCCTCCGAGGTGTTCAACGCACGCTGCATATCAATGTAGCCGAGCTTTGCGTCGGCCGCGAAGGCCGGAGCTGCCGCGATACAGCATACCAGTGTCACTGCCAGAATTAACCTTCTCATTGAATTGTTCTCCTTTTGATGATCTTAAGTAATCCGTTACCCGGTCAACCGGGCACAGTGGGATAGCTTCCTTTATTTTCTACTCTGCCGTTTAGAACAGACTGCCGATAGAGAACTCTAACCGGCCGCTTCTGTTATCCAGGCCCGGGCGTGGATTAAGCGGAATGCCGTACTCCAGCCGCAGGGGCCCGATGGGTGACGACCAGCGGATACCGGCACCGTAGCTCATCAGCACCGATCTGAACATCCGTTCGCTCTCCCCGTATGAGTTGCCATAGTCGAAAAAGGCGACCCCCTTGATGCCTGCTTCCTGCAGCAGGGGAAAGGTCACTTCCGCGCTGCCGAAAAATTCCTTATTCCCCCCCAGATAGACACTATCCGAGGCGATGTCACCGAGGATGTTCTTGCTGATTTGCATCTTGACCGGCGAAACCGTACGGGCTTTGTAACCACGCAGGGAGTAGATCCCCCCCAGGTAGAATTTTTCATCGATCGGCACCGGTTTTCCCACATCCTGAATATAGCCGACCGTCAACTTGGTAGAGAAGACCAGCCGTTTGTAGAGCGGGTGGAACCAGGTAGTGTCACCGACATATTTGGCATATTTGTTGTCCCCCCCCAGACCGGCGTATTCCAGCGAAAGTGAATTGATCATACCGGTGGAGGGATCGAGGCGGTAATCAGTGGTGTTGCGTGTGATGCTCGCCATGATCGAGCTGGTCGACGATGTCCCCAGAGGATAATTGACCGGATCCTGGAAATTGAGGGACTGGTACGAAGTCCCCGGGTTGTAGATATCCTTGATCTCGTATTTGTACATGAAAAAGGTGCCGACAAAATCGCTGAGAGGATAACCGGCCTTGATATCGCCGCCGGTCAGACGCCGGCTGTAGTCGATATAATCTCGTTCCGAACGGTAGATGTCGGCCCCCAGCATCCACTTGGTGTCAAGGAAATACGGGTCGTTCAGACCCAGTGAATAGGTCTGGGATTTGCCTCCGATGGAGCCGGACAGATTGGCCTTGAGTCCCAGGCCAAGGAAATTTGCCTGCTGGATGGAACCCTGGCCGATGATGCCGTCCAGAGAACTGTAACCGCCGCCGATGCTGAAGGTCCCGGTCGGCTTCTCCTTCACGTTCACTTCCACATTCAATCTGTTGGCGGCACTCCCCTTGGCGGTGGCAATGGTGGCCTCCTCGAAGTAGCCGGTGTTCATCATGTTCTGTTTGCTCCGCTTCATGCCGGTGGCACTGTAGAGCTCGTTCTCGGCAATCCGCAGTTCGCGGCGGATCACCTTGTCCCGGGTCTTGGGGTTGCCCGCGATATTGATCCGGTCAAAATAGACCAGATCCCCCTTCTCCATATCGAAGGTAAGATCGACACTCTTCTTCTCCTGATCAGCCTTGGTGACGGGGTTGGCATTTGCAAAGGCATACCCCTTGTCGGCATACAGATCTGTCAGGGTGATAATATCGCCGCGGATTACTGCCCTGCTGAACAGCTCGCCCGTCTCGCTTTTCATCTTCTTGCGCAGAACATCCGCCGGCTCCAGCAGCTCCCCCTTGAAGCCGATTTCGCCGACACGGTACTGATCCCCCTCCGTAATTCCGACGGAAACCTCCAGGGCATCCCGTGAATCTGCCAGTTTGACGACAGGTTCGCCCACCTTGACATTGATAAAGCCGTTGTTCATGTAGAAGTCTGCGATGAGGGCGGCGTCGTTCTTCAGCACCTCTTCCTTGTAGGTGCCGGCATTGGTGAGCCATGAGAGGAACCATTTTTCCTGGGTCTCCATGACGCCGCGCAGCTTCCTGTTGCTGAATGATTTATTGCCGTCAAAAGCAATGGTGCGGATGAGCACCTTACTCCCTTCGACGATCTTGAAGCGAACCGTGACATCACCCTGGGTGGTTTTGGCAACAACCGGCTCGATCTCAGCCAGGTAATACCCGTCGTCCCCGTACAGTTTCTTCATCTTTGCAATACTCTTGTCCAGCTCTTTGGTGGAAAATACCGAATTCTGCTTGAATTCGAGGGCATCTTTCAGTTTATCGGTGGTCAGTTCCTTGTTTCCCTCAAAGAGGATACTCCGCACGATGGGCTTCTCGGTCACCACGTAGACCAGTACAGCCCCTTTGTCCGTGGTCTCCAGCGCGGCCTGCACATCCTGAAAATGCCCCAAGCGGTAAATGGCACGAATATCGCTGTCCGTCTTCTCTCCCTCAAGGATATCGCCGGCCTTCGTCTTGACAACATTGAGGATCGCCGACTGCTCGATGCGGCGATTCCCTTTGACAAGTACCTGGACAACCTTCTCGCCGCCGGCAAAAATCACCGGCGCACAGAACAGCTGGGCGGTGAGACACACTATGATCACTGCAATTGAAATGGGCACTCTTCCCCCGTACCTGTTGCCAGAATTATTCAAGATGTCCATCCACCAGACGTACCGTCCGCCCCATGGCAGCCGCCAGCTGTTCGTTGTGAGTCACAACTACCAGCGTTAGTCCCTTTTTCTTCTGCAGTTCCGCCAGCAGGGCGTGCACCCCATCACTGCTCTTCATATCCAGATTACCGGTGGGTTCATCGGCCAGAAGCAGCTGCGGTGAGAGCGCCAGTGCCCGGGCGATAGCCACGCGCTGCTGCTCCCCCCCCGACAGTTCCCCCGGCCGATGGCCGGTCCGGTGGGCAAGCCCCACATCCCGCAGCAACTCCTCGGCAATAGTGCAGGCCTCTTCCCGTTTCACCCGGGCGATGAGTGCCGGCATCATCACGTTTTCCAAGGCGGTAAACTCCGACAGGAGGTGGTGAAACTGAAAGACAAAGCCGATGCTTCGGTTACGGAAACCGGCAAGCTCGCGATCATTCTTCCTGAAGATATCCTCGCCCTGGAACAGCACCGTGCCGGAAGACGGCCGGTCAAGTGCCCCCAGGAGATGCAGCAAGGTACTCTTTCCTGCCCCCGATGCACCAACCAGGGCCGTGGTGGTCCCGGGCTCCAGGTCCAGGTCGATGCCGTTAAGTACCTCTACCCGGTTCTTGCCCATGTCGTAGGCCTTGCGCAGACCGCGCACCTCCATCAGGCTACTCATAGCGCAGCGCCTCTGCCGGCAGCATTCTCGACGCCTGCCAGGCAGGATAGAGCGTGGCGACAAACGAGATCAGTACTGCCGTCACCGAAATCAGCACAACGTCTGACGGCACAACCTGCGAGGGGAAATGATCCAGGTAGTAGATATCCTTACTGAAAAAATTCTGACCGGTAACCTTCTGGATCAGAGAGATGATTGGCTCCAGATTGAACGCAACCAGAAGCCCCGAGGCGACTCCGAACAGGGTGCCGATAACCCCGATAACCAGCCCCTCCAGCACGAATATTTTCATGATGCTTGTGCCGGTTGCACCCATGGACTTGAGAATGGCAATATCCCGGTTTTTCTCCATCACCACCATGAACAGCGTGGAGGCGATTCCGAATGCCGCCACCAGCACGATCAGGGTCAGGATGATGAACATCACCACCTTCTCGGTCTTGAGAGCGAACAGGATGTTCTTGTTCATCTGCATCCAGTCACGGGCGTAAAGATCGCCGCCAAGCGTCTGGTTGATACTCCGGGCCAGCTCACCCGTATGATAGACGTCGGCGACCTTCAGCTGGACACCGGTGACCGTGTCTCCCAGATCAAAGAATGACTGTGCCTGCCCTAGGCTCACATAGGCCAGGGTCGAGTCATACTCGAACATGCCGGTATTGAAAAGCCCCACCACCCGGAACGGTTTCATCCTCGGCATCATCCCCAAGGGGGTGATGTTGCCCAAAGGGGATATGACATTGACCTTGTCCCCCACCGTGAGGTGAAGGTGCCGGGCCAGCTCCTTGCCGATCAGCAGACCGGGAGCGGAATCCGCACTGCCGGCCATCGTGGTTTCGAGCTTGTCGAGACTACCTTCTACCACCGATCTGCTCAGACGGGTCACCTGCCGGTCGGTAGTCGGGTCAATCCCCCGCAACACTACACCGGAGACGTTTTTGCCCGAAGATAGCATAACCTGGTTGTAAATAAAAGGCGTTGCAGCCACGACCCCCGGGAACCCCTTCAGTTGTTCCATAACTTGGCGGTAATCCTCCAGCGGGGCACCGTTGCGGATCACTACCACATGGGCATTGGTTCCGAGGATCTTTTCCTTGAGATCCTCCTCAAAACCGGTCATGACCGCCAGCACGATGATAAGCGCCATTACTCCCAGCGCCACCCCGGCGGTGGAGATAAAGGTGATGATAGAGATGAAGGTGGACTTGCGCTTCGCCTTCAGATAGCGCAGCCCGATAAGCAGCTCGAATGGCATAGGGTAACCATAGGAACAGGGGATTGGGGACGGGGGACAGGCAAATGCGCTTTTGCCAGTCCCTAGTCCCTGATCCCTAGTCCCTAACTATTTTTCCTTTCTCAGCTGCGGGAAGAGGATGACATCACGGATCGAGGCTGAATCAGTCAGGAGCATCACCAGGCGGTCGATGCCGATCCCCTCACCTGCAGTGGGGGGGAGACCGTATTCCAGGGCGCGGACGTAATCCTCGTCCATGTAGTGGGCCTCTTCGTCTCCCTTGTCCTTTTCCGCCACCTGGGCCAGGAATCGCTCCTTCTGATCCACCGGATCGTTCAGCTCGGAGAAGGCGTTGGCGATTTCCCGGCCGCCGATGATCAGTTCGAAACGGTCAACGATATCCGGGTTGTGATCGTTCTTGCGCGACAGGGGTGACACCTCGGTCGGGTACTCAGTAATGAAGGTCGGCTGGATCAGCTTGTGTTCCGCCACCTCCTCGAATATTTCCATCAGCAGCTTGCCGTAGCCGATTCCGTCGGGCAGTTCGAGGCCGATGCTCCGGGCGTAGGCCAGGGCATGGTCGCGGTCGTCCAGGTGGCCGGCATCGATATCGCCATACTCCAGGATAGCCTCCCGTACCGTCAGACGCTTCCACGGGCGTTGGAAGCTGATCTCCATCCCCTGGTTGGTAAAATCCAGAGTTCCAAGCACCTCCTGTGCCACGTGACAGAACAGTTCTTCCGTCAGCTCCATGAGATCCTCGTACGTTGCGTAAGCCTGGTAGAACTCCATCATGGTGAATTCGGGGTTGTGGCGTACAGAGATCCCCTCATTACGGAAGTTACGGTTGATCTCGAAGACCCGATCCATCCCCCCCACCACCAGCCGTTTCAGGTATAGCTCCGGGGCGATGCGCAGGTAGAGCTGCATGTCCAGGGCGTTGTGATGGGTAATAAAGGGACGCGCCGTGGCACCGCCCGGGATCTGCTGCATCATGGGGGTCTCGACCTCCAGGAAGTCGCGGCCGGTCATGAAAGCGCGGATCAGGTTGATGATGCGGGAACGCTTAAAGAAGATCTCGCGGGATTCGGGATTGACGATCAGGTCCACATAACGCTGGCGATAACGGGTCTCTACGTCGGTCAGGCCGTGAAACTTCTCCGGCAGGGGGAGCAGCGACTTGGTCAGCAGCCGGATGCTGCGGGCGTGAAGCGACAGTTCGCCGGTCTTGGTACGGAACGGATACCCTTCTGCCCCGACGATGTCGCCGATATCGAATGACTCAAAGGCAGCAAAGGCCTCGTCGCCCACCTGATCCTTTTTAACGTAGAGTTGGATCCGCCCCTTGCGGTCTTGCAACTGGACAAAGGCTGCCTTGCCGAAGGAGCGGCGGGCCAGGATACGCCCGGCCACGACGAAGATATCATCTGTTGCGTCGATCTCCTGTTTGTCGCCGTATGCCGCGTTGAAATCGGCAGAGGTATGAAGAGGTTTGAAATCGTTGGGATAAGGGTTTATGCCGGCCTCCCACAGGGCATCGACCTTGCGGCGGCGCTGGAGCAGCAGTTCACTTAATTCTTCCATGTATGGTATGCCTCTCTTCGGGGTAAAAATTACTTCAACTGGCGAATGACATGATTCAGCCCGGTGTTCGGTTCAAAATCGGTAACATACAGGCTTGTGCCATCGGTGGTAATGCCGGTAATGGAATTAAGGCCCGTGGAGCCGAGCTTTTTCAATGTCGAGACATCACCCGACATTTTCGGATCCGGCCCGATGACTATCTTCCTCAGATTATTGTCATAGGAATCGGCCACATAGAGGTTGAAACCGTCACAGGTGATTCCGTTAGGCTGGTTAAAGCGGGCCGTCCTGCCGGTAGTACCATCCAGTTCTATTCCGGCCGGACCGCCGGGACTGACTATGCCGGCAAAGGTCAGAACTTCGCCGGTACTGAGAACGATTTTACGAATGGTACTGTTGCCGAAATCAGTGACATACAGGTTGGGACCGTCAGTCGTCAGCTTGGCGGGCGCATTGAACCGGGCGATGTCGCCTTTGCCGTCGGCAGAGCCGCTGGTCCCGGGCGAACCGGCCAGGGTAAATACCGCCCCGTTGGTTGTATCGACCATCCGGATGGTGTTGTCAGAATCGGTCACATAGAGGTACTTGTTATTAATCGTTATACCGTTGAGTATATTGAAACGCGCACTCACCCCGGTGGTATCCACGTGCCCGGCCTCACCTGAAGTTCCGGCCAGGGTTTCAACATTTCCGGTCGCGATCGTGATTCGCCTGATCAGGTAGTTTAAGGAATCGGTTACATACAGATAGGTACCGTCAGTGACGACCCCGTTCGGGCGGTTAAAGAGGGCGTTCGTGCCGGTACCGTTTTGAGACCCCGCCAGGCCAGAAGCGCTGCCGGCCAGAATGGTATCGGTCCCGTCGACCAGGGATATCTTGCGGATGATGTTGTTAAGGTAATCGGCAACATACAGGCTGGTTCTGTCGGTGGTAACCGCCAGTGGGCGATTGTACATTGCCCGGGGACTGCCCGTTGTGCCGTGAAACCTCAAGCCTGCACTGTAGCCAGAGAAGATGGCCGTGGCGGGAGAAGAGGCAATGGCAAGTGCCACGCCCTGGACCGCCCCTCCCAGCAGGGCCTGGGTTGGCGGTGCAGCCGGATCAATTTCAGCGGCTGCCGGTATACGGGTAACCGTCGTGTTTGAATTGGATGTACTGTTACCGCATCCGGCCAGATAGGCAAGGACCATCACACCGGCAACAAGAATCAACAGTTTCTTCATAGTATGTCTCCCGACCACACCGCACCGTTTACACACAGGCCGGGTAATCGTCCGTTAGTATCTCGATAGTCCGCAAGGGGCGTTATACCCCCTCGGTCACCTTCTTTGTGCGGCGCGCTTTTGGAACCGGCTTTACCTTTTCCACCGGCGCAGCTTCCGGCACCGGCACAACCGCAACTTCGCTCTTGGCCTTTTTCCCGACGGCCGGTTTCTTTGGTTTCGTTACAGCCTTGGCCTTGACGGGTGTGGCGGCTGGTTCAGCCTTCTCAGCCACCGCCGGGGAAACGACCGGTTCCTTTTTCTCCACAGCCTTACGGCGCGGCTTCTTCACCGGGGCCGGTGCCACCG
>CAZSTJ010000039.1:0-19855 GCA_964609805.1 uncultured Geobacter sp.
ACCCATCCCGGCCTTGTCCGTCAGAATAACGAAGATTACATCCGTACCGATGACAACCTTGGCATTTACCTGCTTGCCGACGGCATTGGCGGACATAATGCCGGAGAAGTGGCGAGTTCCCTTGCCGTTGAGACGGTCTATTCGATCGTACGTTCAAACAGCGCACATACCACGGTTGATGGATATTTCGAGCTTATGGTGCATGCCATGCATGCTGCCCATTGGGAGATCTATACGAAAGCCCAGTCAGACCCTGCGCTGGTAAAGATGGGAACGACTCTGGTCGTTGCCGTCGTGAGAGATAATAAGGCGTATATCGTTAATGCCGGAGACAGCCGGTGCTATCTGTTTCAAGTGTCCAATAAGCACCCTGACTCCGACGCTGATGCTCAGGAGAAACCTCTTCATGGGCTGGCGGGACATACCTTCAGGCAACTGACCCACGACCACACCGTGGGCGATCAGTTGCTGGCAAAGGGCATGACTATCGGGCAGATTCCAAAGAAACAATTTCATACCCTGACCAGGTCTATCGGGTGTGGAAATCCGCCGTTCCCTGATTTCAATATCGTAGAGATCGGGCCGGGTGATATGCTCCTCATCTGTTCCGATGGCCTGACCGATATGCTGACCGATGTTGAAATCGAAGCCATGCTTGCCCAGGGGGGCGCCGGGCTGGATTCATTGGCCGCAGAGCTTGTTGATGCGGCCAATGCACATGGCGGCAGGGACAATGTCTCGGTGATACTGGTAACGTCGTCCTGAACAGTAGGTGAGTTGTTTGACTAGATTATGGCAGGGAGGTACAGCAAAGGCCGCTTTTCACAAGAAAAGCGGCCTTTGCTGTGTGTGGGTTGCGGCGGTTACTGTGGTGCGGTTCGCTGCGGTACGACTGAAGTGGCAGAAGAGTGAACTCTTCCCTTATTCCACCGTGACACTTTTGGCCAGGTTGCGGGGTTGGTCAACGTCGGTCCCCTTCATGACGGCGATGTGATAAGCCAGCAACTGGAGCGGCACCGACAGGAGGAGAGGATCCAGGTCCTCGTTGAGTGAGGGGAGGAGAATCGTATCTTCGGCTTTCTTGCCGATATCATCATCCCCGCAGCTGGCAAGGGCGATGACCCGGCCCCCCCGGGCGATGACCTCCTCCATGTTGGAGAGGGTCTTTTCGTAGGCACTGTTCTGCGGCACGAGCATGACCACCGGCACATCCTCGTCGATCAGGGCAATGGGACCATGTTTCATCTCTCCGGCCGGATACCCCTCGGCGTGGATGTAGGAGATCTCCTTCAGTTTCAAGGCCCCTTCCAGGGCGATAGGGAAGTTCTTGCCCCGGCCGAGATAGAGGAAATCCCGGGCGTTCATGTATTTGCGGGCGATCTTCTCGGTGGTCTGGTTCAGCTTCAGCACCTCTTCCAGCAGGGCAGGGGCCTGCTTCAGGGAGGCGATCATCTGTTGACCGGTGACAAGGTCGATGGAGCAGGTTGCCCTGCCCATACGGATAGTGAAGAGGTAAAGGGCGGTAAGTTGGGTCACAAAGGCCTTGGTGGAGGCCACGCCGATCTCCGGTCCGGCGTGGGTGTAGACCACGTTGCCGGCCTCGCGGGCGATGGAGGAGTCAACGACATTGCAGATCGCCATGACCATGGCGCCGCCGCTTTTGGCCTCGCGCAGGGCAGCAAGGGTGTCGGCGGTTTCGCCCGACTGGGAGATCACTATTGCCAGGGTATGCTCATCGATGACCGGCTTGCGATAGCGGAACTCAGAGGCGATGTCCACCTCGACCGGGATCCGGCAGTATCCCTCGAGATAGAATTTACCGACCAACGCCGCATGCCAGGAGGTGCCGCAGGCAATGATGACGATCCGTTTCACCGCTGCCAGCTGCCGGTCGCTGAAGGCGAGATCGCAGAGGTAGACGTCGCCTTCTTCTTCCAGCAGGCGTCCGGCGATGGTATCACGTACGGCCCGGGGCTGCTCATGTATCTCCTTGAGCATGAAATGCTTGTACCCCCCCTTCTCTGCCATGAGGGGTGACCAGTCGATGTGGCGCGGTTTCTTATCCAGCGGCGATCCGGCAATGGTGGAGAATGAAGCGGTACCGTTGCGGAAAACCACCAGTTCCCCATCCTCCATGAAGACCATTTCTCGGGTGTGGGCAAGGATGGCCGGAATGTCGGAGGCCACGAAAAATTCACCCGATCCGAGACCGACCACCATGGGAGAACCGAGCTTGGCTGCGATCATGGTCTCCGGTTCATTGTCATTGATGATGCAGACCGCGTAGGCGCCGTGCAGTTCCGTCAAGGCATCCCTGACCGCCTTTTCAAAATCGGAGGTACCCTTGAGTTTTTCCTCCACCAGGTGGGCAATGACCTCCGTGTCGGTCTCGCTCTTGAAGATATGGCCGGCCTGCTTGAGCTGTTCCTTGAGCTGCAGGTAGTTTTCGATGATCCCGTTGTGCACTACAATGACCGGACCTGCCTTGTGGGGGTGGGCATTGATCTCTGAGGGCCTGCCGTGGGTCGCCCAGCGGGTGTGCCCGATGCCGATGGAACCGCTCAACGGCTGTTCCCGCAGCAGGTTGTCCAGATTGACCAGCTTGCCTTCGCTGCGGCGAATACCGGAATTGCCGCTCCCGAGGGTGGCTATCCCTGCCGAATCGTAGCCGCGGTATTCAAGTTTCCTGAGCCCCTCCAAGATGATGGGCGTGGCCGGTTGACCGCCGATATATCCAACAATTCCGCACATGTGATGCTCCTTCTGGGGTATCGTCCACTCCACCGATGGTGATGGCAGAGAATGAGTTGCATTTATAACACACTTCCGCCCGGTAGGTAAACCGATTCGGGGCGTTATCTATAAAAGACGGTTTTAGTCTTGAACAATGGGCTGTATCCGGCTATTATCCATCCACTGGTGTGGAGGAGATGGATTGTGAATATCGAACAGATGAAACTGGTTCTGCGGGAGATGCTTGCTGCCACCGATCTGACGCCCTGTGTGGTGGGGCACCGGGGGGTGGGCAAGACCGCCGGTATCATCCAGGTGTGCCGCGAGGCCGGTTGGCGCTATGTGTCGCTACGGCTGGGGCAGATGGAGGTCGGCGATCTGGTGGGCATTCCCTACCGGGAAGGGGGCGTCATGCACTGGTCCCGGCCGTCCTGGTGGCCGGGAGACAACGATCCCCCTACGGTCGTTCATTGCGACGAACTGAACCGGGCCCAGCAGGAGGATACCCTGCAGGCAATCTTCCAGTTTGTCGAGCCGCCGGTGGAGGGCGAGCCGCGGGCTCTACATACCCACCGGCTGGCGCCGCAGCACAAGGTGATCGTTACGATCAATCCCCCCGACGGCAGCTATCAGGTGGCAACCCTGGACCGGGCGCTGATCGACCGGATGGTCATGCTCTACGTGGAGAGTGATTACGCCTGTTGGGCCCGCTATGCGGCTGCCCGCGGTCTGGATGAGTCGGTCCGCCGGTTTCTGGGGGGGAATACCGCCATGTTGGCCCGGCAGGGTGCCCCCATGGACCTGCAGGTGGAACCGACAGAACGCGCCTGGGAGATGGTCAGTACCTTAAGGAGAAGCTGCCGCTTCCCCGGAGATCTGGAGATGGAGGTCTGTTCCGGTATTGTCGGCCGTGAAGCGGCGATCATGTTCATGCGCTGGCTGGCCGACCACCGTCATCGTCCCCTGACGGCGGCCGAGATTCTCGACAGTTGGGAAGAGGTCGCTGAGAAGGCCTCGCAGCAGCGGGACGATCTGCAGGCCGCCACCATCAATGACCTGAGTGCCACCCTGCAGGGGGCGGGGCCGTTGACGGAAGATCAGGAACGCAATCTGGTGGCCTACATCGCCGTTCTTCCCCGCGACCTGCGCTTCGGCTTTGTCAAGACACTGCTCAAGATGCCGGCTGTTGCCATGGCCATCAGCCAGGACAAGTATGATGCCGTTGTATTCGATGCCATCAGCGCCATCAGCGTCGAGGCCCACGGGCGATGAACGAACTGCCCGGATGAACCCACACCCCATGAGAAAAGGAGACCTGTATGAAAAAAACGATGTTGATCCTGCTGGCCCTGCTATCCCTTGCTTCCAGTGCCATCGCCGCTGACTCCCTGGCGCTCGGTGTCCGTTATGGCGGAGAGATTGCCAACGACAGCCAGATCCGCAACAGCAGCGAATTCTACGAGGCGTTCGGCGACCTCTACATCAACCCCCTGGTGTCGGTAGGCGCCACCCTGGCCTACACGGCTGCCGACCACAAATCCCTGAACTCGATCCGCAAGGAGGAAACCTATCCGGTTACGGCGCTGTTCAAGGTCCATCTGCCGGTCCCCTATCTGAAACCCTACGGTGGGTTAGGGCAGTCTTTCATATTTCACAACAGGGACAAAACGACCGGTTCGCCGATTGCGTTTGTCGGTGCTGATCTAAGCCCCATTCCGGGACCGCTGTTCCTGAACATCGAATACCGGCACCAGTTCAACGGCGGGGATCTGGACTACATCGCCGGCGGGGTCGGTTTGAAGTTCTAGTCGGGTTGACTTGCGAGGAAAGGAATAAGGCCGTCGGGTAACCGATGGCCTTATTTGTTGATCAGTGATTACATTTATGGATGAAAATGTCGCGGTTCTCCTTCTGTTATTCAACAAATTAACGTCGCCCTCAAAGCCAGCCTAGTTGCTAGTTACCCCGGTTCCTCTGTGAATTAATGTAGTTGAGATAAAACTGGGCACTCGTTAATGAAGGGTCAAGGCGAATAGCATCAGATAAATGGCCCGCAGCTTTATCCATATTTCCAAGCCTGTAGTAAATTGATCCAAGGTTGTTATGGGTCTGTGCAGAATTTGGATTGATTTTCAAGGCCTCACGATATTGAACAAGGGCCTCTTCCAGTAGTCCCCTCTTGTCGAGCGCATCTGCAAAATTCGAGCGATATTTCGCATCGGTTGGCTGTAAATTTACCAGCACGCGAAACTGTGTAATTGCCTCATCGGTGTTACCCCTTGCAAGGAGAGCATTCGCCAGATTGTTTCTCGCTGAAGCAAAGCTGGGTTCAAGGTGTACCGCTGTTTGATAGTGTTTTATTGCTTCATCAAGTCTGCCGAGTCTTCTAAGAGAAATTCCAAGACTGTAGTGCGAGTGGCTGTATTGAGGGTTCAGTTGCACTGTAGTAATGAAATGCGGCAATGCTTCATTGAACCTTCCCTGTTCATCAAGTGCGACACCTAGATTAGCGTGAGCGAACCAGTTGTCTTTCGTGACGTGAAGTGCGTGTCGGTAGAGACTCTCAGAATCGCTCCAGTAACCGACCTGCCGATATGCAACAATACCGAGAGTGAGTAAGAGAACCGATGAGGTTACAGTGAGAACAGGCCGTAACGTGGGACGTGCTTCCTTAAACTCAAAGCCCCCCCAAGTGATCGCAATAAAGAGCCCAATACAGGGGATATACGTATAGCGATCTGCAATAGATTGCGCCCCCACCTGTACCAGGCCGATTACAGGGATGAGAGTGACAAGATACCAAAACCACCCGACTGCAAGATACGGGTATCGTCTGGTATACTTCAATGCCAGAGCAGAGATGGCCGTAAGCAATATAATTGAACCCGCAACCTTCCAGGTTGGGATTGAACTTGGAAACGGATAATAAACGGAAAGGTTCACCGGCCACAGCATTTTTCCGATGTAACTTGTGTATGAAACAATTGCATTTGCAGCGCGAGAAGATAACGGGAGTTCCGCCAGAGATATCACAGCCGACGAGGACTGCGCTTTAACCGTGATGATACTTGACACAATTGACAAAACCCCAAACGGGATTTTTTCAATCAATATTCTTGTGATCGAGATTGTCTGCACGGGTGGTTGACGAACAGATGTTGCCACTTCAGATGCCTGCTGGTTGGCAATGCGCCTTAGAGGCCAGTAATCAAGAAGGAGAAGCAAGAACGGCAGTGTTACCAACATCGGTTTTGACATGAGGCCCAAGGCAAACGCTGCTAGCGCAAGGAAATAATGCTTCAGTTCCCTTGATTGGGCAAAGGAGACGTAGCAATAAAGAGCGGATAGCAGAAATCCAGTGCTCAAGACGTCCTTACGTTCGGAAATCCATACGACGGACTCGACACGCAAGGGGTGAATTGCAAACAAGATTGCCACAAAGACGCTCTTCCAAAGCTCACCGGTCAGACGATTAAGTAGCGAAAATAACAGGACGGTATTTATGCTGTGTAGCAGAATATTTGATAGATGGTGGCCCCATGGTTTGAGCCCATAGATCTGGCAATCTATCATATGAGATATCCATGTTACTGGATGCCAGTTTGCGGCGTGAAAGGAGGTAAATGCCCACTGTATGTTTTTCAGATGTATCCCACTCGCAACGTACTTATTTTCAACGACATAGTCAAAATCGTCGAGATTAACAAATGGGTATTGTATTGCTGTGGCGAAAGCAGCAATTACCGAAATTGCTAAAAATATTACAACAGCCTTATTAGAAAACCAGCTTCTGTTCACTGTAATCACCTGGAAAATTATGAATCAAATGATCCAATTACATTGGGTCAACTAACGAATCACACTCGGAAAAGCGGTTTAAATCTGATGATATTGAGCATGAACTTTGTACAGGTTTCGTTCTGTGAAATTGAGTCTAAACGCGCACTCTTCGAGGTGCAAGAAAAAGGTTGCCCGGCTCGTCCCTTCGAACAGGCTTAATCTGAATGTAGCGATACTCTGGATACGCATCTTTGATATTAAAGCTTGGTGCTCGCGGTCGAGCCTGTATGCACAAGAAAAGGCCGTCGGGTTTCCGACGGCCTTTCGTGTCTGTAGTCTCTTTTCCGGTGGGATCTATCTGACCACCATCCTCCGCTGCATGCGGCCGCCCATGGCGGCCATCTGGTGCTTCTTGATGGCTTCGACGCTTTCCAGATGGAACTGGAACCACATGTCGCCGAAGTGGCGCATCTTCATCTTCTTCCCCTGCTGGAGATACTCCAGGTTTTCCTTGAGATGCGGGTCACCCGGCATCTTCTTCAGCCCCTTCTCCAGTGCCTCCTTGGCCTTGCCGGTCTCACCGGCCTCCACCAAGCAGTAGGCGTAGAGGTTCCAGAGGAGCGACTCCTTGGTGGTCCACTGCACCGTTTTTTCAAAGGTGGCGATCATCTTGTCCTTCTTCTGGCGCTTCAGGTAGCAGATGGCCAGCATCCCCATGGCGACCCAGTTCTTGAAGAAGGCCTTTTCCAGATAGGGGAAGGCGTTGGAGAAGTCGCGCTTCATGTAGTAAATCATGCCGATCTGGGCATTGAGCTGCCCTTCCACGTAGATCTGCCACTTGCCGTACTTCAGGCAGTCCTTGAGTTCGCGGACCGCCTTTTCGAACCGCTGCCCCTGCAGGTCTTTACCGGCGGATTCAATGGATGCGGTGACCTTCTTCATGATGATGCGGGAGAAGAGGATGAACACCCCCATGAACACCAGCATCGCCAGTATCAGCGAAACAAACCAGGCAAGCTTGAAACCGAAGATCAGGATCAGCAGAACGGCCACCGCGGCCCCTGCAGAGATGAGGATGTTATACATCGGTACTTCCTTTCATACGGGTATGGGAACTGGGAACGGAGGCTTCAGCTCTTCTCTTCCGAGGGAGACATGGATCCGTTTTTTTCGGTGAATTTGGCGATAATGATGCGGCGTCCCGGTTTGAGGGCAACCTTCTTTTTCAGGTTGTTCCAGGATGAGAGCATCTTGGTGGTGACGTTGAAGCGTTTGGCGACACTGTCGAGGGTATCGCCCTTCTTCACGGTATAGTACTTGGCAAAGGTGCCCTTCTTGGCCGCAGCGTGGGCAGATCGCCCCTCCTGGCCGAAGTTGACCGTCTGGCGGACCGGCACAACCAGCTTGCGGCCGGCGATGCGGCTGTTCTTGGAAAGCCCGTTCAGCTCGCGCAACGCCTCGGGAGAGGTGCCGAAGCGGCGGGCCACCGAGGTGAGGGAATCCCGCTTGCGGGCATTATACTTGGTGTAGAGGAGTTTTTCCGTGAACCGTTTGTCTTCGGGGATCTTGGCGAATTCCAGTTCGAACTGCTGTCTGGTTCCCTTGGGCAGTTTCAGCTCATAATCCGGGTAGTTGGGGGGGGTGCACCAGTGGCGCAGGTCGGGGTTCAGCTCACGGATGGTGTCGTAGGTGGTGCCGGAGAGCTTCGCCACCAGTTCCAGGTCGGTGCGGGACGGTATCTTTACCGTTTCGAATTCGATCGGGGGAAGGTAGGCGATGTCCGAAAAACCGTAGCGGGCCGGATCCTTGGCGATGATGGCGGCGGCCAGCAGTTTGGGGACATACTCCTTGGTTTCGCGTTTCAGGTAGGTACCACGGGAGATCTCCCAGAAATCGCTGGTGTTGTACATGGAGATGGCCCGCAGGATCTTGTTCTCACCGGCGTTGTATCCGGCGGCCGCCAGGTACCAGTCGCCGTTGAACATGCCGTAAAGTTCCTTGAGGTAGAGGGCGGCGGCGGTCGTCGCCTTGACGGGGTCTTTCCGCTCATCGACCCACTGATCGATGCGCAGCGAGTAGCGGCGGCCGGTGTCGGAGATGAACTGCCACGGGCCGACGGCATTGGCCCATGAGCGGGCGTGCATCTGGAAACCGCTCTCGATCATGGCCACAAAGACCAGATCTTCCGGCATCCCCTCACGCTTGAGGATCTCCTTCATCATGGGTATGTAACGGGATGACCGGGAAAGCCAGCGGGAAAAAGAGGCCTTGCCGCTGGTCTGGAAATAGTAAAGGAAATATTCGACCTTGCTGTTGAGGGCCAGGGGGATGTCGGAAAGCGGCAGTTCTACATCCGGGAGGTCCAGCTCAACAGTTTCTGCAGGTTTGCTCTTGAGTTCGTCAAGGGTGAACAGATCAACGACCGGAGTCCCCGCTGCCGGTTCCGCTGCAGCCTCGGTTTCGACCGTTGAAACCAGAGCCGGCGGTTCCTCACCTGTGCCGTGGGTGGCGTTCGGCCGGGTCAGCTCGACCAGCAGCGTATGGGCCGGTTCTGCAGCCGCAACGGGCAGGGCAGTGATCAGAAGCGCTATGAGGGCGATGCAAAAATGCATGGGCAATCCTGAAGAGAAAGTTTTGTAACTATAGGTGAGTCTGCAGAAAAAGTCAATCGCGGGGGGGATGGTCCTGTGGCTGCCCCGGTTGGGAGGCCTTGGTGGCAGAGGCTGCCTGATCCCGACTTTGGAGATGCCAGATCAGTTCCATCCCCGCCAGGACGATGATCCAGCTGGTGTAGATCCAGATCATGAAGACCGGCAACAGGGCCAGGGTCCCGTAGATGGCGTTATGACGGGAGACCCCCAGCTGGAAATGGATGAACGCCCATTGGGCGATCTGCCAGCAGACCCCGGCGATCAGGCCACCGGTCAGGGAGTGACGGAGACGGATACGGACATTGGGGATGAATTGGTAGAGGCAGACCAGCGCGATCCAGATGCTCAGGACCGGAATAGCCCGCAGGAGCAGCAGCTTTCCGCCGCCGAACAGCCGGAGGAACCAGCTGACCGCCCCCTGGTGCTGCAGGCTGGTGGTAACGATGACGGCCAGGCCGATCAGAAGCGGGATGCCGAAGATAACAATCAGGTAGTCCCGCAGTTTGTGATGGACCGACTTGCCCCGCTCAATGCCGCAGATCTGGTTGAAGGCCTCTTCAACCGTGTCCAGGGTGGCCATGACCGACATGAACAGGGTCAACAGACCGATTGCACCAACGGAGCCGACCTTGGTGTTGTTGATGTAGCGGATGATACGCGCTGCGATCTCCTGGGAACCGGCTGTCAGGCTGGAGAGCAGCTGGGGTGCCAGGGCCATGTGGACGTCAAAGGCCTTGAGTATGGCGAAGACGATGGCCAGGAACGGCACGATGGAGAGCATGCTGGAAAAGGCGAGGGCCGAGGCCATGGTGGTGCAGCGGTCGTCGACTAATTTTGCGACGACGGAGCGGGTGGTGGTCCAGAGTTTGCGCTGACGGTCGGTGATCTGCATGGGGCCTCATAAAAAAAGCCCACCGTGGTGGGCTTTTTCTAGTATGGCAGCCGGACTAGCTCTGGGCTGCGCCTTCCTTTTCCTTCTTCATCGCCTCACGCCCCGCTTCGATGGCAGAGGCCAGAACCGATTTCTTCTCGACGATCACATCCTTGCCTTCCTCGATGGCGGTCTTGATCTTTTCCTGGGCTTCTTTCGTGTATTCCTTGATCTTGTCGACGGCGTCCTCGGCAAAATCGGCGATGCTTTCACGCATCTCCTGGCCGCTCTTGGGGGCGTACAGCAGTGCCAGACCTGCTCCAATGGCAGCTCCCGCCACAAATGAAACCAGTACTGTTCCGGTGCAGATTCCTTTTTCTTCTGACATGGCTAAAATCCTCCCTTTTTCTTGAGATAACGTTCAAGCAGGTATTTCCCGGCTACCTTGGCGCCGGTTGCCCAGGCCGAGGTGGTGGTGAGTACACCGGTAACCGTGCTTACCGAACGGTTGATGGTGCTGAGGTTGCGCCCGGTTTCTCCCAGCGCCGACATGAACTGGGTGACATCGTCACTGTGCTCGGCAACGCCCGCACCGACCGTTTTGAGCTCCGTCAGCACCGCGGTCAGTTCCTGAATGGTGGGTTTCAGCTCCTGCTGGACCATGTCGGCCAGTGAACCGACTGAAGTTGCGGTGCGTTTGATGGTGGTGATGGTCGGCACCAGGGTCAGAACCAGGATCAGGAAGGCAACGGCGATGATGATCAGGGCGATTCCCGTAAGGGTCATGTGAGTTCTCCGGAGTTCGGTTCAGTCAGTATCCTGACTGGACTCAGTATAGATCAAAACGCAAATAATTCAATCGAATAAACCTGATGTTCCGCCGCTAGCGGGCAGTCGGTACCCCGCCAAGGGTTTCAAGGATGTCACGTCTCGCCTCGCCGACGGTCAGCGGTATCCGTTTGAAGGGGAGCCGGTCGCCGGTCTTGAGCTGGTGGATCAACTCTGCGATATAGGGGAGCCGCAGCTTGACGCCGGCCAGTTCCTCACGGTTGCCGAAGACCTCTTCGGGGGTGCCGCTGCGGACCAGTCGCCCGCGGCTGAGGATGTGCAGGCGACTGAGGAAGACCGGCACCAGGTCGACGCTGTGGGTGGCCATGACGATGGTCACGCCGGACTCGCGGTTGAGGCGGGTGAGCAGCTCCATCATGCGGTATTCACCCATGGGGTCGAGTCCGGCGGTCGGCTCGTCCAGCAGGAGGATCTCGTGCCCCATGGCCAGCAGGCCGGCGATGCAGACCCGCTTCTTCTGGCCGTAGCTCAGGTTGTGGATGTCCTTTTCCGCCAGTTCAGTCATCTCCACCGCCTCCAGGGCGTCGGAGACCCGTTTTCGGACCTCCTCCTCGGCGCACCCCATGTTGCGGGGCCCGAAGGCGATGTCCTCGAAGACCGAGTGGGCGAAAAGCTGGTCATCGGGGTTCTGGAATACCAGGCCGACCTTGCCGTAGATCTGCCGCGGCGAGAGACGCAGGATGTTGTCGCCATCCAGGAGTGCAGTGCCGTCGAAATCCTTGATGATGCCGTCCAGGAGTCTCAGCAGGGTGGTCTTGCCGGAACCGTTGGAACCGAGGATGCCGCAGAATTCCCCCGGCATGACGTCCAGGTCGATATCCGACAGGGCGACGGTGCCGTCGGGATAGCGGAACGAGGCGATGCGTGCGGAGAGGCGGGGGGCAGTCATGGTTAGTTCTGCAGTTTCCAGGCGGCGGTGGCCACCAGGGCGAAGGCTGCCAGTCCTGCCAGCTGACCGGCTTTCAGGCGGGAACCGCGCAGCAGCGGCAGGCTGCCGTCATAGCCGCGCTGGGTCATGGCCACGGTCATGGCCTGGCTGCTGTCGAAGGCCCGGATGACCAGCATGCCGGCCATGGCACCGAAGGAGCGGAGACCGCGGCGGAAACCGCAATAACCGAGCCGGTTCTTCTGGGCGGTGTAGACGATCCCGGCATCGTCATAGAGCATGAAGAGGGAGCGCCAGGCGAACAGGGCCACCTCCACCAGACCGCGGGGAACCCGCAGCCAGGCGAGGGCCGCCATGGTCTCGGTGAAACTCATGACCTGGCTCAGCAGGACCGCCACGGAGACCGCCCCAATGATGCGGGAACAGATCAGGAACCCTTCACGGAATCCGTCGGGATGGCCGATGGCGGAGTAGCCCCCCAGGGTGAACAGTTCGCTGTTTGCCCCGCTGCCGCTGCCAAGGAAGGTCTTGAGGATGAGGATGACCAGGGCGATAAAGAGCGGATGGAGCAGCCGGAGCAGCAGCAGACGGGGCTGCATGCCGCTGACCAGGGCTACCGGGATGCAGATGCCGGCCACCTGCCAGGGGAAGGCGCTCCCCCGGGAACTGATGGTCAGTGCCAGCAGGATGCCGGCGGCCAGCAGGCGGACCCGGGGATCGACGGCGGCCACGGCGGCGTGGTCGCTATGCTGGTGGCGCAGGTGTCTCACCGCTTTCCCGTGATTGTTTTCAGGATCTCTTCCGCTGCCGAGTAGGGGTCAATCGTGCGACTGGCCATGCCGGTCAGCACCCGGTCGAGGGTGCCGTCCGCTCCTATATGCTCCAGGGCCCTTTGGTAGAGGCCGTCCCGCAGAATCTCCATGAAGTGGCGTTCGTTGCGCTCCCGCAGGAAGGAGTGGATGGTGCCGCTGGTGAAGAGGTGATCCCGGTGCAGCAGGATCTCGCCGGTCAGTTCGTCGATGCCGGCGCCGCGCTGGGCCTCGGTCTTGAAAACCTGCGGGTTCCAGCTCCCCTCGGGAGCCATGCGGAATTCCAGCATGGTGGTCAATTCGCGGGCGGTACGGTCGGCTCCGTCCCGGTCAGCCTTGTTGACCACGAAGACGTCGCCGATCTCCAGGATGCCGGCCTTGATGGCCTGGATATCGTCACCCAGTCCCGGCACCATGACCACGCAGGTGGTATGGGCGGTCTTGACGATATCCACCTCATCCTGGCCGACTCCGACGGTCTCGATGATGACAATCTCCATCCCCAGGGCGTCCATGACCAGGGCCACATCGGCTGTCGAGCGGGAGAGCCCTCCCAGGGCACCGCGGGTGGCCAGGCTGCGGATGAAGACCCCTTCGTCGGTGGCGTGGCGATTCATGCGGATCCGGTCGCCCAGGATGGCGCCGCCGGTAAAGGGACTGGTGGGGTCGATAGCTACCACCCCCACCCGCTTCCCCAGCTTGCGGAAGGAGGCGGTCAACTGGTCCACCAGGGTCGATTTGCCGGCGCCGGGGGGGCCGGTGATGCCGATGATGTAGGCGTTGCCGGTGCGAGGGTAGAGCTGTTTCAGTTCGTCGATCGCTTCGGGGCGGTTGTCGTCGATATCGCGCATCAGGCGGGCCGCAGCGCGGACGTCGCCATTGAGGACCTTTTCTGCAAGTGACATGGAGATAGCTCGCTTGGATGGTGTCGGTGAAACGAAGTAGACGTGTATACCACGTTCAATTCCGGATTACAATCGGCCGCCCCATATCAATTCTTGCCAAGCCCTGCCGAGCGGTTATAATCTTCCTGTTACCCCACGATCGAATTCCGCCACGCGAAGGGCAAGGGTCATCACCATGAATTTCTTCTCCCGGCTGGGTGTCAGTACCAAGTACAATCTCATCTCCTCCCTGCTGCTGGTGGCCCTGTTCGTTGCCCTGGCCTACAGCAGCTATCGCCGCGAACAGAGCCTGATCCTCAAGGGGGCCGTTGATACGGCCCGGACCATCTCGCGCCAGATTGTCGAAACACGTGATTATCTTTCGAGGAGCGTCACCAGCGAGCCGGAGCACAACGAAAATCTCATCCCCCAGGTGGCTGCCACGCGGATAGCGTTGCAGTTGACCAAGGGCTCCACCTACTACGTGCGCCAGGTGTCTCTTCGCTACCGCAACCCGGATAACCGACCCGACAGTTTCGAGTCGGCCCTGCTGGAGACCTTCCGGGATGCGAAGGCCGCGGAGACCTGGCAGGTGACCGGCAGGGGAGCGGAGAAGGCACTGCGCTATCTGATGCCGATGGTGGCGGACCGGTCATGCCTGACCTGTCATGGCAGTTACGACGAGGCACCCCGCTTTGTGCAGAAACGTTTCCCGCGCGGTCATTTTTCCTATGGGTATCACGTGGGGGAGGTGATCGGCGCCGTGTCGGTCTCCGTGCCGATGGAGGGTTTGTACCGCCAGATCGGCTCCAACCTGAAAAGGGATTTGCTCTATGACGGTCTGGTGCTGGTGGCGTTCATCGTAATCAGCGGCTGGGTCATCCGCCGCACCATCCTGATGCCGGTCAGAAACGTGGCAACCAGCATCGCAGAGGTGGCCCATTCCGGCAACTATACCGAGCGTCTGGAGCAGCAGAGCGCTGACGAGATCGGCGAGCTGATCGGATCATTCAACGAATTGATGTCAGAGCTGGACCGTCGGACCGTCCAGCGGGTGGAGTCGGAGGACCGGTACCGCAACTTCATCGAGATTGCCCAATCGCCGATCGTTACCTTCATGGCCGACGGCAAGATCGTCATCTCCAACCAGAAGGCGGAGAAACTGTTCGGCCTCAGCAAACAGGAGCTACTGGGGCAGAGCATCTTCGATTTCATGGAGAGGGGCGATCAGCTGGAGGAGGCGATCCGCGACTATTTCAGCGCCGGCAGCAGCGAGCTGATCGGCACCACCACCAAGCAGCGGGTGCGTGATGTCTGTGGCCGCCTGTTCGAGGTGGAGATGGTCATCTCGGTGTCCCAGTCGGACCAGAGCCCCATGTTCAGCGCTATCCTGCGGGCGGTAAAAAATAACGGGTCATAACCGTGGCGTGATGGATGGAGTAAAAAGGGGAGGGGCACCATGGCGGCGCCTCTCCCCTTATTTATTTTCCGGTCTATGGAGATGTTACTCCGGCAACTAGAATATACCAATTCCGCTCATCTGTAGGAGCGGCATGTTGCCGCGATCATCGCGTCTGTAAGACGCTCCTACGTATGATATGTTTAATTGCCGCCGTACTAGTGCCACAAGCAGCTGTTCAGTAGATGATGATATACCCGTGCTGTTCGGCGATCGTACGGACCTCGTCCTTGTCCTTGATGTGATAGCTCTTACCCTCCAGGGTGAAGTGATACCCCCCTTCGCCGTCCGGTTTGGCGTCCTCCAGCAGGGCCTCGAACGTGGCGGTCTTGACCATCTGTCTACCTCCTTCACAGGTCTGATACCAACCGTTACAATCTGCCACAGAGACACTGAGACGCAGAGAAAACAGGTAAACCAGAAAAACTGATTTACAGGGATGAACAGGATTAATGGGATGAAGGCTAAAGGATGTACCCCACATAAGGTTACAAGATGTTATCCCTTTCATCCTGTAAATCCCTGTTAATACGCCTTTGAATTTCTCAGTGCCTCGATTAAGAACCCCTGCTTTTGGCTGTGTCTCCGTGGCAGGTGTGTTTATGAAATCGCCCTGGTGACCGCCTCCAGGAGGTGCTGCACATCCTCCTCCGTGGTCTGCCACGAGCACATGAAGCGGGCCCCGCCGGTGCCGATGAAGGAGTAAAAGTGCCATCCCGCTGCCCGCAGGGCGGTGACCGCCCCGGCCGGCATCTCCACAAACACTGCGTTGGCCTGGCAGGGTGACATGAGCCGCAGGCCGGGCAGGGACGCCAGGCCATCGGCCAGGATGCGGGCCATCCGGTTGGCGTGGGCGGCATTCCGCAGCCAGGTGCCCCCTTCCAGCAGGCCGATCCAGGGGGCCGAGATGAAGCGCATCTTGGAGGCCAGCTGCCCCGCCTGCTTGCAGCGGTAATCGAACTCCTCCGCCAGCTCCCGGTCGAAGAATACCACCGCCTCGCCAACCGCCATGCCGTTCTTGGCGCCCCCCAGGCAGAGCACATCAACGCCGGCCTTCCAGGAGGCCGTTGCGGGCGAGACCCCCAACGAGGCTACCGCATTGGCGAAGCGGGCTCCGTCCATCTGCACCCGGAGGCCGTGGCGCCGGGCAACCGCTGTTGCGGCGGCTATCTCCGCCGGCGTATAGACGGTGCCCAGCTCCGTGGACTGGGTCAGGGAGAGTACCCGTGGCTTGGGATAGTGGATGTCGCTCCGTTTTATGATGGCCTGCTCCACGGCATCAAGGTCTAGCTTGCCGTTGGGGCCGGGGATATGCAGGATCTTGGTGCCGTTGGAGAAAAACTCGGGTGCGCCGCACTCGTCGGTCTCCACGTGGGCCAGGTCGTGGCAGAGCACGCTGTGGTAGGAGCGGCAGAGGGCGGCCAGTGCCAGGGAGTTGGCGGCGGTGCCATTGAAGACGAAGAAAACCTGGCAGTCGGTCTCGAATACCTCCCTGATGCAGCCGCAGGCCCGCTCCGTCCAGGGGTCGTCACCGTAAGAGGTGGCAAAGCCGCGATTGGCCTCTGCCATGGCCTGCCAGACCTCGGGGCAGATGCCGGCGTAGTTGTCGCTGGCAAACTGGTTGAACAGGGGGGGGGATGGCCGGCTGACGTCTGCTGCCATTTAGGGTGCCTCCGGATGGGTAGAGAGTACGGCGAGAGGGTAGCACAGGCAGCAGGGCTTTTCCAGACATTCATGGGGTGATCTGCCACTAAGTTGTTGAATCTCGCGCCGGAAATGCCTAGTATAACAAAATTGCATCAGAGTAGATCATGAAGGACTGTACCATGCGCCAGAGCCGGATGCGGCTTTCTCACAAATTGTGTCTCGTTATCCTCCTTACCGGTCTGCTGGTGGGGTTCACCGTGTTGCGGGTCCCCTCGACCACCGACCTGCCGGGGGCGTCGCCGGTCGACAAGGCGATCGAGGACCTGTCCCGGGTGGAATACCCCAGCCTGAAGGATCTCCGCTGGCACCCCCATTTCATTCAGCCGAACCAGACCCTGGAGTCGCTGTTCGGAGCGGACTGGATCTGGGTGGCCCGTTTCAACCGTCTTGACCGGCGCCATGCCTATCCCGGCATGACCATCAAGGTGCCGGACCGGATGGAGGATATCCGCGGGTACTGCCCGCTGCCGAAACAGTATGAACCGGCCCGGGGGCACGGCAAGTACATCCTGGTGGATATCACCGAACAGTGGCTGGGCGCCTACGAAAACGGCCGGCTGGTCTTTTCCGCCCCTGCTGCCACCGGCAAGGCCGGAACGGAAACACCGACCGGTATCTTCCGTATCGACGCCCGGCATCTGACCCATACCTCGTCACTCTACAAGACTGCCAACGACGAGGAACAGTATCCGATGGACAACGCCCTGCGTTTCTACATCGGTCCGGACAACGTCTCCTACTGGCTCCATGCCCGGGACCTGCCGGGGCGACCCGCCTCCCACGGCTGCATCGGGCTCTTTGACGAGGAGATGCAGAACCGGGTCTTCGGTACGCCGGCCGTGCCGGCTCTGCTGGATTCCCAGAAGCTTTACGAATGGGCGGCGGGAGAACAGGAATACGAAGACGATTATGGCGAACTGGACGAACTGGAGGACGGGCCGACCGTCGAAGTCCGCGGCACTCTGCCTCGCTATCTCGGAAACAGCCCCGTTTGAGAACGTATATTCACTACTATCCGCATGTAAGGAGGAATGGATGAAACGGACACTCTGCGCAGTATTGATAACGGCATTCATGGCGACACCGGCCTTTGCCGCCAAGGTCTACCTGAAGGAAGGGGGCGTCATCGAGGCCCGGAAAGTCTGGCGTTCTGGCGGCAAGGTACATGTCTGGGCCCAGAAGGACAGCATGACGTCGTTCGATGCGGCGGAGATTGACCTGAAAAAGACCTTTCCCAAGAAACATCGTGCTGCTAAAAAGCCTGTTGCTGCTGTAGCTACACCTCAGCCGACCGCCCCTGCGCCTGCTGGAGCGGCTGCTTCTCAAAAGCCGGCTGAGAAGAAGCCGGCCGATAAAAAACCGGCCGAGAAAAAACCCGGAATCGCACTCCCTGCGATCCCCAAGCTCCCCGAAAAGTCTCCCGACAGCCTGGCTCCATCCAGCGGCGGGGGAGGGGCCATCAAGCAGCACAAGAAAGAGATGACGGAGAAGGCCGACCAGTAGGGCCGAGTAGCCGTTGCAACTGAAAAGGGGGCGTGCCGTTCGGCACACCCCCTTTGTTTATTTCATAGTGCCGAGGGTGATCAGCGCCCCTGAAGCCAGCGCGCCACATCCTTGGCGTGATAGGTAATGATGATGTCTGCGCCGGCCCGCTTGAAACTGATCATGGTTTCGAGCACGACCCGCTCCTCATCGATCCACCCCTGGGCGGCTGCGGCCTTGATCATGCTGTATTCACCGGAGACGTTGTACACCGCCAGCGGCATGTTGTACTCGTTGCGCAGGTCGCGCAGGATATCGAGGTAAGGGAGTCCCGGCTTGACCATGATGATGTCGGCACCCTCCTCGATATCGGAGGCTGCCTCCCGCAGGGCCTCAAGGCGGTTGGCCGGGTCCATCTGGTAGCTGCGGCGGTCTCCGAACTGTGGGGTTGATTCGGCTGCTTCCCGGAACGGACCGTAATAACCGGAGGCGTATTTGACGGCGTAGCTCATGACCGGGATCTTGTCGAATCCGTTTTCGTCCAGGATCTCGCGAATGGCGGCCACCCGACCGTCCATCATGTCCGACGGGGCCACCATGTCGGCCCCCGCCTTCGCGTGGGAGAGGGCCTCTTTCGCCAGCAGTTCAAGGGTGGCGTCGTTGTCCACATCGCCGTCCTTGATGATCCCGCAGTGGCCGTGATCGGTGTATTCGCACATGCAGACGTCGGTGATGACCGCCAGCCCCGGAACCTCCCGCTTGATGGCTCTGATGGTTTCCTGGATGATGCCGGTATCGCAATAGGCGTCACTCCCCACCGCATCCTTGGTCTCGGGGATGCCGAACAGCAGTACCGCCGGGATGCCCAGATCCCTGACCTCCTTGGCCTCTGCCACGATATGCTCGATGGACTGCTGATAGATGCCCGGCATGGACGAGACCTCTTTTTTGATGCCGCTGCCGAAGGCCGAGAACATCGGGTAGACCAGATCATTCGTCGAAAGTGCGGTTTCGCGGACCATCCTCCTGAAAATTTCGCTGCCGCGGATCCTGCGGGCCCTGAATTGCGGGAAAAACATCGGTCATCCTCCCTCTGTACTTCTGATAGTGTAATTTGAAAATAGTACCGAAGGGCTCCTGAAATTGCAAGCGCCACGGCTGCGTATGGTTGGGGCTGTCTCAATCTGCGGCCGTGTTGATTCCGGGGTATGCGAAGATTTGTAAATCTATTTTATGGAACAAAAGGATTATTTATGTCTTTTTGGTTGTGCAAGGTTAAAAATCTGGTATATAAGACAATCATAATCTTTTATCACCTTTCACGATGAAACAATCAACGGAACACCAATCAAGGCTGCGGCTGTGCCTCTTCGGCACAAACAAAATTTCTACCATGAGGAGGGACGACGGAATGAACGTACTCAAGATCCAAAAGGCGCTGCCGGTTCTGGCTGTGACGCTGGTCGCCGGGGCACTGGGCGGCTGTGCAAACATGGAAGTAAATACCAATCGCGGTAATATCCCCGGATACTACATCCGCTCTGAGATGCAGGAGGCCGACCGGGCCGTAGAGGCGGCCCGCGCCGCCGGCAAGGATAAACAATGCCCGGCTGAATTCAAGGCTGCCGAAGCGGCCAAGGACAAGGCCTATGACGTCTTCAGGGCCTGTTTCACGGAGGAGGGGGCCGCATTGGCAAAACAGGCCACCGCAAAGGTCAATGCCCTTTGCCCGCCTGCTCCGCCC
>CAZSTJ010000040.1:0-19834 GCA_964609805.1 uncultured Geobacter sp.
CCCTCCGAGATAGATGACCCGACGGATCCCGGCCCGCTCGGCAGCGGCAACGAAATTCCCGGCCGCCTCCCGGTCCCGCCGCTCAAAACCACTTCGCCCACCCGACAGGGAATGTACCAGATAGTAGACGCAGTCTACTCCCTCCAGCGCAGCCGTGAGGGAGAGCGGCAACAGCAGGTCACCGATGACCTGTTCCGCCTCCGGTGGTAATTCAGGGGCATCACGGCGCACCAGGCAGCGAACCCGGTATCCGTCCTTCAACAGACGGGCAGTAAGACGTCTGCCGATAAATCCGGTTGCACCGGTTATGAGTACCCTGCCGTCATGTGTGTTCATGGTGAACTCTATTGTGCCATAACTGCACCGGATGGCAAGAGCCAAGGGTCACGCCGTTTCCACCCTTCCCCGGTCAAGGAGCCGGAACAACGCCGCCATGACCCCGTACCCCGCCGCTATCTGCCACACGATGGGTGATGGCGGCGTCAAGGGGGAAAACATGGCACCGGAGGGGAGCGGCGAATGGATCACCCCGCACAGGGAAAGGAACCCGCAGGCCGCCAGATAGAGCGAGGCCCGGCCGGGGCGGTGATCCAGGACATGGGAGAAGGCCGCCCCCCAGAGGAGGGCCGTCACGATGAAGCCGTTGCCGAGGAGGGTCGTGGCCGTGAAGGTCGCCAGCAGATCGCCGGTCAGGTCAGCAGGAGTCTTCCCCAATCCCCCCAGCATCTGGCCGAACTCGATGGAGACCAGGCAGGCAACGGTCGGAATGAACGCCATGGCCACCGCCCGGTAATGCTCGGGGGGTGAGGCTTCGAAGGCCTGGGCGGTAATCTCGATGCCGATAAAGATCAGGATCGGTGCCACCGCCGCCTCCGGGAGGAGCCCCACGAACCAGGAGAGATAGCCGAAGGCAGCGCCAAGACCGACGAAGAGCGCCGTAGCGATCGTGTAGCCGGAACGCCCCCCCATCTCCTTGTAGGCCGGATGGCCGATGTAGGGGCACGATTGGATCACCCCGCCGCAGAGTCCGGCAGCCAGGGTGGCGACCCCCTCCACCAGCAGGATGTCGCGGGTATGGTAGTCGTCTCCGGCCACGGCTGCACTCTCGGTGACATCAACACCACCCACCACCGTAGCCAGGGCAAAGGGGATCGCCAGCGGCAGATACCCCAGGGCACCGGGGAGGCCATTAAGGAACTGGAGGGAGGGGAGCGGTAGATTGAAGGCAAGTTCAAGCGACGGCAGGAACGGTTGCTGTCCTCCGGGAAGCAGGCCGCAGGAACCGAGCAGGTAGTAGGCCAGCGTGCCGCAGAGGATGCCGGCCAGGGCCCCGGGAATCCGCAGGGGGAGTTTGAACCGGGCCAGGAGCGAGATAAAAACGATTCCCAGCGACAGGAAACCGACCACCGGGGAGGCAAACAGCTTCAGGAACGGCAGGTATGCAATCAGCAGCAGCGCCACGGCCGCGATGCTCCCCAGCAGCCCGGCACGGGGGATGACCCGGCGGATTGCCGGCCCGCAGAAGGAAACGGCGATCTTGAAGATTCCCATCAGTACGATCGTCGCCATGGCGGTCTGCCAGGTCAGGATGGCGTCCTTTGTCGCCAGGTAACAGGGGCCGATCACCCCGAAGGCCAGCCCGAAGGTGGAGGGGGTATCAAGCCCCAGCGGCATGGCGGTGACGTCGTCCCGGCGGCTCCTCGCGGCCAGCCGCCACGCCATCCAGGAATAGAGCAGGTCCCCCACCAGAACACCGACGGCGCTTCCCGGCAGCATCTTGCCCAGGACCAGGTCCCGCGGCATGCCGAACACGCCGGTCAGGATACCGGCCATGATGACCAGATCCGACATATTGTCCAGCATGAGACCGAAGAAGGCGTTAACGTCGCCGATGGCGAACAGGCGCGGCGTATGGCGCATGGGGAATCCCTCCTGATTGGCAGGAAGGTGCCATATCGCAAAAACAATTGCAATATTCGTTTCCGATGGCAGAATAACCGCATGGAATCGAAATCAGCTCCCTATTGGACAGAACAGTTACAGATGATCCGCCATCCCGAAGGGGGATGGTTTGCCGAGACCTACCGCTCGGCAGGCTCCATCCCGGCCGGGGCGTTGCCGCCTCACTTTGACGGGGCACGTTCCTACTGCACCGCCATCCACTTTCTGCTGGAGGGGGGTGACTTCTCGGCCCTGCACCGGCTGGGCTCGGACGAAACCTGGCATTTCTACGAAGGGGCCCCCCTGACGGTCCATGTGATCTCACCGGACGGGGAATACCGCCCCATCCTGCTGGGGCGCGATCCGGCAAAGGGACAACTCTTTCAGGCGACCGTTCCCGCCGGCAGCTGGTTCGGCGCTGAAACGGCGGGGCCGTTTTCGCTGGTGGGATGCACCGTTGCCCCCGGATTCGACTTCAAGGACTTTGAACTGGCCCGGCGACAGGAGTTGACGGCACTCTTTCCCCGTCATGGGGCGCTGATCGAGCGGATGACGAGATCCGGGGCATGAAGGCGGAAGAGCAGCAAATTGCCTGCCAGCAGGTGCTGGTGGAGGATTCCTCCGTATTCTCGGTCCAGTGGAGTGATTTTCCGGCCGCCATCTCGACGGGGCTGACCCCCAAAGGGGTGCTGGAGCGCTATCTGGCCTACCTCCGCTACGCCACTCTGACGGCCATCCGGCCGACCCGGACTCCGGACGGCATCGAATTCCGCCTGGCCGGCAGCAGACTCAGCCTCATCACCTTCCTCCCCTCCGATGACAGCAGCGACATGGTTGCCCTGCGCATCTGCGGCGGGCTGCTGGTACAGCGGCAGCAGTGTCACCGGGGCGAACTGCTCTTTACCGTGAATCCGGTCCCGGGGGGAGTACGGATATGCCTGCAGCTGTCAGACTACTGCCCGCTGCTTCTCGGCAGCCTGGAGCCATCTCCCCTGCGGCGCTGGCTCTACCGCCTGACCCAGGCCGCCATCCATCGCCTGGTGACGGTACGCTTCCTGGTTCTGCTCTACCGGGAGCTTTCCGGAGGACGTCCGGCGGTGCGGGTCGTCAAGGCGGCGGTACGCGACGGCAGGCCTGTCTAAGCATTTGTCATTACAGGACGATATGTGTTATTGTTAATCCTCACTTAACCAGCAAAGGAAGCAGCCGCAATGCCCCACTCCAATATAGAAGTCCCCGAGAAGCTCCCGCTCTTCCTCCAGGGAGAAATGGTCCCGTTCCCCTACATGGTATTTCCGGTCTACGTCAATGACCGCGAACTGCTGACCTTTACCGAAGCTGACCAGTACGAGAAGATGGTGGCGATCCTCCTGCAGCGGCCGTCAGGCTCAGGGGAGAGCGCCTCTGACGAGACCCGGGAAATCGGCACACTCTGCCGGGTCAATCAGATCAAGAAAGTCGGCGACGGCAAGTTCAAGGTCACCCTCGAGGGGCTCAACCGGTTGCGGATCCTGGAGATCGAGCCAACCGTTCCGGTCAAGTTTGCCCGGTGCGAGGTCGTGCGGGAATTCGTCGAAAAGAACATGGTGTCCGAGGCCCTGGTGCAGAGCCTCAACGCCCTGCTGAAGATCTCACTGGCCCAGGGAAAACCGCTCCCCGACGATGTCATGAAGATGATCGACTACATCGACAACCCGGCCCGCCTCTCCGACCTCGTCGCACTGTACGTCAACCTCCCTCTCTCCGATCTGCAGGATCTGCTGGCGACCGTCGACCCGCTGGAGCGCCTCAAGAAGGTGTATGTGCATCTGACCAACGAAGTCCAGCGGATGCAGGTCAAAAACGAGGTAAATACCGAGGTCAACCGGAAGGTGGGAAAAAACCAGAAGGAATACATCCTGCGTGAGCAGATGAAACATATCCAGGAGGAGTTGGGGGACGAAGATCCCAAGGCTTCCGACATGATGGAACTGCGCCGGCAGATCGATGAGGCCGGCCTGCCGGAAGAGATCAGAAAGATCGCCGACAAGGAACTGAAGCGGCTGGAGCGGATCAACCCGGCCTCCCCGGAACACAACGTCGCCCGCACCTACCTGGATTACCTGGCCGGCATGCCCTGGAACAAGAGCACCGAAGACAGCCTCGACATCATCAAGGCCGAAGAGATCCTTAACGAGGACCATTACAACCTGAAGAAGGTCAAAGAGCGCATCCTGGAGTTCCTGGCGGTCCGTTCCCTGAAGGAGAACATGAAGGGACCGGTCCTCTGCTTCGTTGGCCCCCCGGGGGTCGGCAAGACCTCCCTGGGGCGCTCCATCGCCCGCTCACTGGGTCGGAAATTCGTCCGCATCTCCTTGGGGGGGATGCGCGACGAGGCCGAGATCCGCGGCCATCGCCGCACCTACATCGGCGCCCTGCCGGGGCGGATCATCAAGGAGCTGTTCCGCTGCGGGGCCAACAACCCGGTCTTCATGCTGGACGAGATCGACAAGCTGGGGCAGGATTTCCGCGGCGACCCCTCCAGCGCCCTGCTGGAGGTGCTGGACCCGGAGCAGAACTTCTCCTTCCAGGACCACTATCTGGATGTACCGTTTGACCTCTCCAAGGTCATGTTCATCACCACCGCCAACCTGCTGGACCCGATCCCCGGGCCGCTCAAGGACCGGATGGAGGTGATCAGGCTGGCCGGTTACAGCAGCGAGGAAAAGCTGCACATCACCCGCAATTTCATCATCCGCAAGGAGATCGAGGAAAACGGCCTGGCGGACCACCCTCTTGAATTCACCAATGAGGCAATCATGCGGATCATCACCGACTACACCCGTGAGGCGGGGGTCCGCAACCTGCAGCGCACGGTCGGCTCCATCTGCCGCAAGGTGGCCAAGGAGATCACTCAGAAGAAGGAGCCGCGCACGACCATCACCCCCGATGCGGTAACGGGATTGCTGGGGCCGAAGAAATTCCACAACGAGGTGGCGGCAGAACACGACCGGATCGGCGTGGTGACCGGTCTTGCCTGGACCGAGACCGGCGGCGACATCCTCTTTATCGAGGTCACCTCCATGCCGGGCAAGGCGGAGCTGATTCTCACCGGCTCACTGGGGGATGTCATGAAGGAATCTGCCCGGGCCGCCCTCTCCTACGTCGAGGCCCATGCGTCAGAATTCGGCATCGCCGAAGATGCCTTCAAGGACCGGACCATCCACATCCATGTTCCCTCCGGCGCCATCCCCAAGGACGGCCCCTCCGCCGGCGTTACCATGGTCACGGCCCTGGTGTCGCTCCTGACGGAAAAACCGGCCAAGCGTAATGTGGCCATGACCGGCGAGATCACCCTCACCGGCCGGGTACTGGCCATCGGCGGCCTGAAGGAAAAGGTACTGGCCGCCCACCGGGCCGGGGTTCATACCATCATCGCCCCGGAACGGAACAAGGACGACCTGGAGGACATCCCGGAGAATGTCCGTCAGGAGTTGAAATTCACCTTCGTCAACGAGGCGGCCGAGGCCCTGGCGGTGGCGTTGTAGCGGCAGTACACTAATCACGGGAACGTTAACGCCCCTGACCGGATGACCCGGCAGGGGCGTTTTGATATTGTATGTCCGTTTTGCGTTTACTAAACCATCGCTACCGGTCGAATCTCCCCGCGCAATCCTCCTGACCCCCGCGAATCTTCTCCACCCCATGCCCGATAACCGGCCAGACCGCCGCCAGGTTTTCCAACGCCCCTTTAGGCGAGCCGGGGAGGTTGATGATCAGCACCCGCTTGCGGATGCCGGCTCCGGCACGGGATAACGACGCCATGGGGGTTATCTTCAGGCTCTCCAACCGCATCAGCTCGCCCATCCCGGGGATCATCCGGCTGCAAACCTGAGCCGTTGCCTCGGGGGTCACATCCCGGGGTGAAACACCGGTGCCGCCGGTGGTCAGGATCAGATCGGCCAGATCCCGGTCCGCCCAGTCGGTCAGGACTTCGACTATCTGGTCGTATTCGTCAGGGATGACCTGGGCATGAACGGTTTGCACACCTCGCTCCGCCAGCCAGGCCGACAGGGCGGGGCCGCTGGTGTCGGTCCGCTCGCCGCGGGCTCCCTTGTCGCTCAGGGTCAGGATTGCAGCACGTATCTGGTTCATGCCTTCCCTCCATCGGTCAACTCCGGATCGTGGCCGATCACGGCGTCACGACGGTAGACGCCGCTCTTGCCCCCTTCCTTGTACAACAATCTGATGTCGCCAATGGCGATGGATTTATCTGCCCCCTTACACATATCATAAACCGTCAGGGCAGCCAGGGCAGCACCGGTCATGGCTTCCATCTCCACCCCGGTCCTCTCCAGGGCCCGCACCGTACATCTGACGAAGATCAGGCCGGCTGAAGTGTCCTGTTCGAAATCCACCGCCACGTGGTGAATCGCAAGGGGATGGGAAAGGGGGATCAGATCCGGCGTCCGCTTGGCCGCCTGAATACCGGCCAGGCGAGCCACCCCCAGCACATCCCCCTTGGCGATGCCGCCGGCGTTGATTGCAGCCAACAGCTCAGGGGACATCTGTACCACCGCCTCGGCTATCGCCGTGCGCAGGGTTGGCTGCTTGGCGGACACATCTACCATCACCGCATTGCCCTGCTCGTCGAAATGATTGAAGTCCATATGATCACCTTTTATGTTTGAGCTTCATTCCACTCTACCCGGATACCATCTGCGCCTACCCTATCCAAGACAACCCCGGGAAGGGTGAAACAGAAACACGAACCGGTACCTTCGCCTTCAGACTCGACCCATATGCGCCCCCCGAACTTTTCGACAATCCGGCGCACCATTGCCAAGCCGATGCCTACACCTGAACTGCCGGGATCAAGCTTCTCGAACAGGTTGAATATTTTCTCATGGTAATCGGGGTCAATACCGATACCATTGTCCTTTACATAAAAGACCGGTTCGCTGCCAACATCGCGAATTCCGACCTCCACTCGGGGAGACTCTTGTTCATAGCTGTATTTCACGGCATTTTCAATCAGGTTCTGCCATATCTGACAAAAACGGGGGCGATCGCCGTACATCATCACATCGGTGTCGTGATGAAGGATTTCTACCTTTTGTTCGTTGAAAACGCCGGCCATGATGTCCAGTACTTCATCAACCACATCCTTGAAAGAAACAGTAACCATATTTGGTTCGACACGATCGACGCGTGAAAGCTCCAGCAATTCATCCAACAGCATTTTCATCCTGTCCGTGGCACCGTGGATAAATTGCAGATCCTGCTCGATACGTTCCTGATCTCCATTCTCCATATCGCCTTCCAGATAGCCAAGAAAGGCCTTCACCGTCACCAGCGGGCTTCGCAGGTCATGGGACACGGTATAGATGAACTGCTCCATGTCGGCATTCTTTTTCTGCAGTTCAAGTTCGGCTCGCTTACGCTTGGTGATGTCGCGGGCCAGCATGATGAAACGCGGTTCCTCCCCTGCAACCATGGTCTTGGTTGACACCGAAAGCTCAAACCAGAACCTGTCGTGCGGCAACACAAGCTCATACTGTTTTCCGACAGAGGAGCCATGTGCCTGCGCCTCCTGAATCGCCGCCTCACAGACCGCAGCTACCTCCGGAGAAAGAACATCCGCCATCCGTTTGTTCAGAAAAACATCGGGCTGAACGGCCAGTAATTCCGTGCGGGGTGAATAATAATCAAAAATACGGCCATCAGTCCCCACCTCGAACAGCAGATCCGGCATGGCATTGAGGGTCGCAGCCAGGTGATTCCGGGTCGATCGGTGCTCGTTTTCCACCCGCTTCCGTTCCGACAGTTCATTCAGGAGATTTTCTTTGATAACGGAAAATTCAAGCTGATGTCGATTGTTGTCTTCAATGGTACGGGAAAGATTAAGCTGCTGCCCGGCATTATCCATCATCGCGCGGTGCCAGTTGTCAAGCAGTTCGAGGTGTGAGTGCAGCAGTTGCGCGAGCTGCCCGCCACAACAGGTGGGAACCGTGAAGTGGTAGAGCAGGGGGGCGAGCTGCTGCCAACGGAACGCGGCGTCACAGGTTACTATAATGCCGACCACCCCTGGACCGAACGGTTCAAGGGCCGCTTCTGCTATCGCAGCACTCTCTGAAAGCAGGGCAAAAGGCCATCTCCGCACGTCTCTCTGTTCCAGCGCCGGAACGTGGGTAAAGCCATCCGGGGCAGGATCGATCAGCGACAACAGACGATAGTTCATGTCGGCTCCCCCAAGATACAGACCACAAGGGAAACATTATGAAAGAATGATTCCGAGCATGAATTGTCATCCCGGAGAAACGGGCCCAGTTCTCCGAACGAGGGGAACCCTATCAACGGCAGATTGTGTCCCAATGCCTCCTGGAACGCGGCGACCTCCTCCTGTCCACAACTGTTCAGCTGCCATTTACGGCCGGCACAACTGACAATTATGGCCGCGGCAGGCTGAAAGCCCGAACGGGAGAGGGCTTCCACACTCTTCGACACCCCGTGCAGGAGTTGCTCCCGGCCGGCGCAACTGACGCGAACGATGGCCCCCTCCGGTATGCTGCCGAAAAGCCGCACCGATTCCGTCTCGGGGTCGGCCCCGGATGACGCCCGCATAAAAAACTGCTGCATGGTGGCATCGGTATAGGTAGCAAGGGCAATGATCCCGTGGTCCGACTCCGCAAGGGTTTTGCCGATCTGCTCCCTGATAAAGGCCTGTGCGGTCCGGCCGCCGATGCGGCCGACCGTTTTTCCATGGGAGACTTCGACAATACCGGTAACGCCGATCGGCGTAAAGCCGCTTGTGGTAGAGACAAAAAACGGAAAATCCCCCTTGGCGAGCAACACCGCAACGCCGTCCTCCACCGCTTCGCCATTGAGAAATACACGGCTGCGGGTAAATTTACGATCATCACCCGTCATACCGCCGATGAATGGGATCGTCAGTACATCACGAACGCCGGAGGCCACACCGGTGCCGTCGGCAGTAACACCGTCTGCCAGGACAAATGCCCACGACGGCTCTCCACCGATCCGTTCAAGGGCCGCCGTCGCACAACGACGGGACACCACTTCCGAATTCTTTCCCACACCTCTCTCTATCGAGGCGCTCCAGCGAACACGACCGGCGGAAGCGAAACCGAGGGCACTAACCCCGTAATGGGCGGTCAGAGACGTTTCGTAGATGCCGTCCCCGGTGCCGCCGAACACAATCACATCCCGGGTATCGAGGGCATCGTACAACCCCGAGAAGAACCCTTCATAATCACTGTCAAAGGTAATGGACGTGAACAGCAGGATCACTTCGGGGCTGATCTCACGCAAGGACTCACCTATTTCACTCCCTGCCCGATAGGCATCGGTTAAGGATGAGCTAGCTGATTTATAGACCATCTCTTGCTCCAGTTGTTACAGTAAGTTTCGACAACCGCACGTAATCCTGATCTGCATTTGTCAGTCGGCTGCGAACGCAACAGCCGTCGGCAGAGTAAAGCAGAAACATGATCCGGTATTGCAGCCACCGGACTCGACCCAGATCCGTCCACCAAATTTATCGATGATCCGCCTGACCATCGCCAACCCGATTCCGGCACCGGGACTCCCGGGGTCAAGTTTTTCGAACATGCTGAAGATCCGGTCCTGGTACAGGGGATCAATGCCGATACCGTTATCCTTCACAAAAAATTCCGTCTCTTCAGCCGTTTTACGGAACCCGATCTCCACACGTGGCTGATCACAGCCATGACTGTATTTGATGGCATTCTCGATCAGATTCTGCCAGATCTGGCAGAACCGGGGACGGTCACCGAACAGCTGGACATCGGTGCCGGGCAGACAGAGCTCAATTTTCCGGTCATCCACGACCCCGGCCAGGACATCAAGTACTTCATGGGCAATCTGGATCAGCGATGTTTTAACCGGAGGATTTTCCACCCGGTCCACCCGGGAAAGTTCCAGCAACTCATCCAGCAGCAGCTTCATCTTGTCTGCAGCACTGTGGATGAACTGCAGGTCCTGCGTGACCCGTTCCCGGTTGCCGGACTTCATGTCTGCCTCCAGATAGCCGAGGAAGGCCTTAACCGTCACCAGCGGGCTGCGCAGATCGTGTGACACTGTGTACAGAAACTGTTCCATGTCGTCATTCTTCATTTGCAACAGTTTCTGGGCCTGCTTCCTGATTGAAATATCAGCAATCGTGATAATGACCAGACGTGGCACGCCGTCGGGATTCCGGAGCAGTGAGGCGCTGACCTCGCCAATGAATTCAGAGCCGTCCTCCCGCTTCAGCGTCAGTTCCAGCTCCGTGATCAGCTCTTTCTGAAACAACTGTTCGAATGCCTGCCGGGCTGAATCCAGGCTGTCGGGAGCGACCCACTCAAAGACGCTTCTGCCGACCGCAGCGGCTTCCTCTTCCAATCCGAACAAACGGAGTGATTTGGGATTCAGCATCCTGACATTGGCAGAGAGATCGGCAACCGTTATGGCATTGGGAGCAAGTTCTGTCAGGTGGCGGTAGAGTTCCTCGCTCACTCTCAGTTTTTCTTCGGACAACCGCCGATCACTGACATCGCTAAGCACCCCGTTCCAGACCACGTCACCTCCGGGAGTACTGATCGGAACTGCTTCAAGACGGATCCAGCGATCCTCTCCACGAACGACAACCCGTCCTTCCCATTCGGATGGCATCAGACGTCGAGTCGCATCAAGCGTCAACGCCATGAGTCCTTCCCGGTCTTCTGAATGAACTCTGGCAAAAGCGATACCGGCATCCGCATTAAGATCGTCCGCATCAATGCCAATGAGTTTGCAGAAGCGCGGGCTCAGATACTCGAACTGCATGGTTTCATCGCGCCTGACCCTAAGGGTATAAACCCCGCTAGGAATCCTCTGCACCAGTTCATCGAAACGGTGATTGCTTTCGTTCAACTCCGCGTTGGCGCTGATCAGTTCGGAGGTACGCTCCTCAACAATCTTTTCAAGTCCCTCACGGTCCTGCCGCAACTGTTCTTCACCCTGCCGAAGTGCGGCAATCAGTCGCGAGAAATCCTGCACATCACCCAGGGCTTTCCGGCCGAGGCGTTCAGCTACCTTTCGGTAATAATCCCGCTCTGTTTCCGCAGCAGCAACCTGCGCCTGTAACGTCTCCAACAACGGCTCCATTGGACTCTCCCTACCTATCCACTGTGAGGATCACCAACACACCGGTCCAGTCCAAGCCGCGACTGCGCCCCATCATTGGCGCAATTTCCACCCCCGTATAGAATCCAAGCAACGGAACTCCGGCCTCCCGTAAACAGTGCTGGACAACGGCCGCCTCTTCCTCCTCCATGACGGAATACTCCGCCGAACGGCCGCCACAATCGATGTACAGGGCAAAAAGCGGGGTCTTTCCCTCTTCAGCAATCCGCGCGAGGATCGCCGGCGTATTTTCCTGCACCGATTTGTGGATCATCCGGTTATCCCGCACCATGAACTGGATCTCCTGTCCCACATGAAGATCCGCTTCAAACATGCCGATCCCGGTCCCGTCCGGTATTACACCGGTAATCAGGCGATTGACATAGTTGCTTTCAATCGGGGTACCGTAACGGTCGCCATGGTTTATTCCGATGGCCAGGTTACTCACGACCGGTCGATCAAGCTGCCAATCCGTACTGCCGAATAGATCGTTGATAACCCCCACGACCGGCGTGCCATCCAGCTCATAGATGACATCATTCTGCATTCTGGTTATGGTGCGATAGATTCCGTCCACTGGAATACAACCGTGCATGATCGTACTATATACGGAAAAATCTCCTGACATGAGGCAGCCGACCGCGTGCTGGGTATCCACCTTGGTTCCGCAGAACTGTCTGGTATGGCCGAAACCATAATCTCCGATCACACCGGCACCGAACACGGGTACGTGGCCTGCCAACCGGTCTTCGATGACGTCCAGTAACGGCGCCGATGAGCTGAGGACCGGAGGACCGTCAGGCCCCGCCGGAACCCTGATTGAGTCGTACAGCAGCAAAAGGAGCTTATCGTCAGCGCTGAGGCTCAAACCGGACATCATATCCTGTCCGGCTTTTCCCTCATCCCGATCCATCCCCGCTGCGGCCGCTACCGAGCAGCGTATCGTATCCGACTGGATTGCGGCGGCGGCTGCCGGAAAGCCGTGGTAGCTGAGCATATCGTGAGTTATGACACCGAGGCTCGACCCGCCGATAATGAGGGTCTCATCGCCGACAACCGACCGCAGACCCTCGTAATAACGATCCAGATCCGCGTGACCACCGCAGAAAGCTAGCAGCATGTCGGCGCGCTCCATCCCACCCGACTGCAGCGCAGTCAGGGCGACACTTCTGCCCATTTCATATGCATCATGGTCGTTACCGCAGCCGACACCGATTCTGGTCACGAGGAACTCCTTGTACAATTTCAATTACAATTCAGTGCGGGAATTGCATACTTATGCTAATAAAACGGCAGCACGATACCATATTAGTTATACCGACTCCAATTAAAATAGCATTAAAACAACAGAAGTTCGATACCGGGGAAAGATCAATTTTTTCTCGAATTTACCTACAGAATCCGCTAGCATACCGCTATGTAGCTACGAGAAGCAGAACAGGCCGATCAATGGATGTCATCACCACCCACATTAACGCCGATTTTGACTGCCTGGGCTCCATGGCAGCTGCTGCGAGGCTCTATCCCGGAGCGGTTCTCTCCCTTCCCGGCTCCCAGGAAAAGGGGGTGCGTGATTTTATCGCCCGCCACCCCGACCACGTCCCACTCTTCACCCGCTTCAAGGATATCGACCCTGAAACGGTCACCCGCCTCATCATCGTTGACTGCCAGCAGGCATCCCGCATCGGCCATTTCGCCGACTTGGCAGGTCGCCCCGGTCTGGAACTGCTGGTCTACGACCATCACCCCGCTTCTATCGACAGCATACGAACTGACGGTGGTGTTGTCCGTCCCTGCGGTTCCACCTCTACCATCCTGGCCGGAATATTGCGCCAACAGGATGATAAACTGACACCGGAAGAAGCGACCCTGATGATGCTCGGCATCTACGAGGACACCGGCCGGCTGCTGTTCCCCACCACGACCCGTGAGGATTACGATGCTGCAGCCTGGCTTCTGGAGCAGGGTGCAGACCTGAACATCGTTGCCGAGTCGATCTCCCAGGAGTTGACCGGCCAGCAGGTTGGCCTGCTGAACACGCTGTTGCAGAACTTTAAGAGCAGCGACATCGACGGCATCACCATTGCGGTTACCTATGCCGCATCAGATGCGTACATTGCCGACATTGCCGGATTAGCCCACATGATACGGGACATGGAAAACCCTGATGTGCTCTTTCTGGTCGTGGAGATGGAGAAAAGGGTCTGCATCGTTGCCCGCAGCCGGGCGCCCGAGGTCAACGTGGGGGAGGTCATGCGTTCCTTCCATGGTGGCGGGCACCCCTCAGCCGCATCGGCCACGGTGCACAACGGCTCTCTGAAACAGGTACTGGCTAAACTGGACGAGCTGCTGCGGGTGGCGGTACGCCCCCGGACAGTTGCCGGCGACATCATGTCCGCCCCGGTAAAAACCATACCGTCGAACATCACCATATCAGATGCACGCGAACTGCTGACCCGCTACAACTGCAATGCCATGCCGGTCATGGCTGGCACTGCTATCGTCGGCATCATTTCGCGCAAGATTGTGGAGAAGGCCCTGTACCACAATCTGGGCGACTCACCGGTCACCGAATTCATGCATACCGAATTCATGCGGGCCGGCGCAGGCACCCCCCTTGCCGAAATCCAGAGTTACATGGTTGATCGCAACCGCCGCTTCGTGCCGGTCTTTGACGACCACCGGCTGATCGGTGCGGTAACCCGGACCGATCTGCTGCGTCACATGTATGGCGGCCGCCGCGAAACACCGGAGTCGCTCTACGATGTAGAGCATCTAGAGACTCCACCCCGGAGCGACTCCGTTACTGGGCTCATGAACCGCCGGCTGACACCAACAACCCTCAGCCTGTTGCATGAACTGGGCAGTGTCGGGGATGAACTCAGCCTGCCGGTCTATGTAGTCGGCGGGTTTGTGCGCGACCTATTGTTGGGGGTGGATAACCTGGACGTGGACATCACCGTTGAAGGGGATGGTATTTTCTTTGCCGAACGGTACGCCGCCGCATTTGGCGGTCGGGTCCGCAGCCACCGGACATTCGGCACGGCAGTGGTGGTCCGTCCCGACGGCCGCAAGGTTGATGTCGCCAGCACCCGTCTGGAGTTCTACGAATCACCCGGAGTGCTCCCGACGGTGGAGCGTTCCTCCCTCAGGCACGACCTGTACCGCCGCGACTTTACCATCAACACTCTGGCCATATGCATCAATGAGTGGCGATTCGGCACCCTGACCGATTATTTCGGCGGCCGCCACGACATTCAAAAGCGAGTCGTCCGGGTACTGCACAACCTCTCCTTCGTGGAGGATCCAACCCGGGTCTTTCGTGCCATCCGCTTTGAACAGCGCCTCGGCTTTGCCATTGCCCCGCACACGGAAAACCTGATCCGCAGTGCCGTGCGGATGGACGTCGTGGGCAAGGTCGGCGGCCGGCGGCTGGCCAACGAGCTGGAACAGATCCTCCGGGAAAAGGAACCGCTCGGTGCCATTTCCCGCATGGGCGCCCTGGGTCTGCTCTCCTTCATCCACCCGGCATTGAAGCTGGTCCCCGATACGGAACGGACTCTGCATGACACGGCCCAGGTACTGGCATGGTATCACCTGCTCTATCTGGAGGAGAGTTGCCAACAGTGGCATGTCTACCTGCTGGCCCTCTGTCATGGGCTGCACCATGAAGAGTTTGATGAGGTTTGCCGCCACCTTGCCCTGCCGACTCGGGTAATTGGTCGAGTATTCAGCCATCGACGGCAGGCGCAGGGGATGCTGGACGCGCTGCAGCGTCGGCTCAAACGCGGCTCTGCCCCCCGAAACAGTGAAATATTCTCCTGGTTCCACGACCTGCCCCTCGAAATACTGCTGTATCTGGCCGCCGCATCAACCCGTGACGAGGTCAAACGCTGCATTTCCCTTTATCTCACCCGGCTGCGCCGGATCCGTTGCGAACTGGACGGTAACGACATCAGGACCCTCGGGGTGTCGCCGGGTCCGGAGCTGAGCCGTATCATGAAACGACTGCTGGAGGCACGGCTTGATGGCGAGGTCGCCAGCCGTGAAGAGGAGCTTCAGCTGGCACAGCGGCTGATTCCGCTAAAAAACCACAACCATGTGTCGCAATCGCCACACTAGCATCCCTTTTGTGCACAAGATTGCTCGACAAATTGTGCAACAATGGTCACATGACCCCTTCATTTTCAAACTGTTGCATCATACAACCCTTACAAATCAACTTTCGGCACCGATATTGCTATATTTTGCACAACTGAACTCAAGGAGCCCCCATGAATCTTATCAGGAAAACAGTTCTTCTTATAACGCTTGCCGCGATGCTCGGCACCTCCACGTCAGCTCTGGCCGTTGATGAGAACACCTTCCGCGAGACCTTTACCTCCGCACTGTACGGCGGGGCAGTTGGTGCCCTCGTTGGGGGGGCACTGATGGTCTTCACCCATAAACCGGCCGACCACCTCGACTACATAGGCTTCGGCGCCGCAGCCGGTGTCCTGGCCGGTACCGCTTACGGCGTTGCCAGGTCCACCCGTGCCTTGGCCTCCATCGACAACGGATCGGTCAAGATTGCGATCCCGACCATCATTCCCGATCTGGTCGAATCTCCGGTCACCAAACAGATGACCGTTGCTTGGCGCGCCGACATCCTGCGGGGCACCTTCGACTGACCCCTGGTGCAGAGTATCACCAAACAAAAAGCCTGTTGCGATCAATCGCGACGGGCTTTTTTCTTTTGCGTACCGCCCGGCAATGCGGGTATAACCGACGCTATTAAAATTTAGAGGGAGGCAGCATGTCCGAATTCAACAATGTAACCGTGGTCAAAAAGGCCAATATCTATTTCGACGGGAAGGTAGCCAGCCACTCTGTGCTTTTTCCCGACGGCAGCAAGAAGACCCTGGGCGTCATGCAGGCCGGCGACTATGAATTCTCTACCGGGGCGGCCGAGATCATGGAGATTCTTTCCGGGGAGCTGCAGTGGCAGATGAAGGGTGACAGCGAATGGAAGAAGGTAATCGGCGGCGAGTCCTTCAACATACCGGCAAACTCGGTATTCCTGATGAAGGTGCCGGCCGTGTGCGATTACTGTTGTTCCTTTATTGTATAAACGGTCTTTTTGCGTAAATCCCGAGCAGAACAACCTAATATATCTTGTTTCACGCGACGCCGAGACGACGCAACGAGAACCTATAAACAAGGCATTGTCTCGTGATGTTAGGTCATTGCGTCGTTGCGTGAGTAATGTCTTTCGGAAATTTTCTTCGTTGTTGTGCCACCCTATTCGAAAGCTGACAACCCGATCAAAGTCTCAATGACAGATTCTTCACCCATAACCGGCAGGTTTGCCCCGTCTCCCACCGGCCGCCTCCACACCGGCTCCCTCGTGTCTGCAGTCGGGAGTTGGCTCATGGCCCGCCATGGCGGCGGCCGCTGGCTCCTCCGCATGGATGATCTGGACTCCCCGCGACAGGTAGCGGGGATGGCAGACGACATCCAGCGCACCCTGGAAGAGTTCGGCCTGGAGTGGGACGGCGAGATCTCCTGGCAGAGCCGTAACAGCACCGCCTATGAAGAGGCGTTCACCCGCCTACATCAGCAAGGGTGCATCTACCCCTGCGGCTGTTCCCGCCGCGAAATTGCCCAAGCCTCCTCAGCCCCCCATCCCGACGATGACACGATCCCCTATCCCGGCACCTGCCGAGAGGGGATGCGCCCCGGGGCACCGATCCGCTCCTGGCGGGTGCGGGTCTCTGACGATGAGATCTGTTTCGAGGATCAGAGACGGGGCAGGATCTGCCAGAACCTGACGCGTGGGTGCGGCGATTTCGCCCTGAGGCGGGGTGACGGTGAATTTGCCTATCAGCTGGCGGTTGTGGTGGATGATGCAATCACCGGGGTGACCCAGATCGTGCGGGGTGATGACCTGCTCTCCTCCACACCCCGCCAGATCTACCTGCAGCGCCTTCTGGGTCTGCCGCAGCCGGAGTACTGCCATCTGCCTCTGGTAACCGCACCTGGTGGTGAAAAATTGAGCAAGCGAGACAACCTGGTATCGCATCATCTGGGGAACTGGAACGGCAGGGAGGGGGAGTTGCTGCTGAAGGCGCTCAGCTTCCTGGGTCAGGCACCGCCGGCGGAACTGACTGGTGCCCCCTGCGGGGAGATCCTGCGCTGGGGGGCGGCGCATTTCGAGGTAAGTCAGATCCCGTTGACAGGTGGGGTAGTGCGGATTTGAAAATCATTTGAAACACGGAGCAACTGAGCAACGGAGAAAATCCGAAAGAAACTTGTGCGCCCCTTTTATTCAACTTTGATGTGGTAGACATGGTGCGTGAATATTTTCACGCACGATCTTGAATTCTCTGTTGCTCCGTTGCTCTGTGTTATTGGAAACCTTTTCCGTTCCTGCTACGGCACCACCACCCCGCCGGAAACCACAAACTTCACCGCATCCTCCACCGTCATGCCGCTGTCCTGCACATCCTCCTCCCGAAAAAAGAGGGCAAAACCGGAGGTGGGGTTCGGCATGGTCGGGATATAAACCACGATCATCTTCTCCCCGTCACGCTCCATTTCTGCAGTCACGAAGCCGATCGCCCTGACACCGGGGCGGGGCCACTCCACGAGCACCGCCCGCCGGTACGAGGCCTTTCCCTCCTTGAACACCTTGGTCAGCTGTTTACTGGAGGAGTAGATCGATTTGACCAGTGGAATGCGCGACAGCAGACTATCCCCCAGCTTGAGCAGCTGGTTGCCCAGCACGTTGGTTCCCAGCAGTCCGGCCAGGTAGATGACAACCAGCCCCGTGATGATCCCCAGACCGGGAAAATGCAGTTCCTGCCGGGTAAACACCACCAGCAGTTCATCCAGATAACTGCCGAGGATGCCGTCGGTAAAATTGAACAGGAATTTAAGGATAAAGAGGGTTATCCCGATCGGGATAACCACGAACAGCCCGGTGATGAAGGTTCCCCTGAGATGCTTGATTACGATATGCACAATTCCTCCCGCTGCTCCCAGAACGCTTTCAGTTCCCGCTCCGCTTTCCCGAAATCCTCGAGTTCGATCTCAATAGCCGGGGTCCAGTGGCGGTGCTTATAGTAGAGCTTGTCGTAGTAGAGCTCTATCAACCCGCGGGCCACCCCTTCGATATCCCATTCCTTTAAACGTGCGGCCAGCTCTGCGTGGCGCTGCCCCCCCAGCTTCTTCCTGATCCGTTCCAGGGCATCGGCCATTGCCTCGCGGTACTCGTCGCGGGCGTATTCCTCCGCCAGGCGCCTGACACGGGTCTCCAGGGATGCATGGCACCAGATCTTGCAGCTCTCTGCCATGACCTCGTACAGATTCCCCGGCAGTGCGATGCTGCCGATACGGAGGCTTTCCCCTTCGAGGACGATGGGGCGCTCGGCAGGCGCGCGACGGAAGAGATCCCAGAGCAGGGTGTCGAAGCGTTTCTGGGTCGGCTGCGGCTGGAGGCCGATCTGCCCGAAGGCCGACCCGCGATGGTGGGCCAGTCCCTCCAGATCGATGATTGTCCAGTCCCGATTGTCGAGACCGTTGATAAAGGTGGTCTTACCGGTGCCGGTCATACCGTGGGCCACGATCAGCGGCGCCGGCGGCTGAAACGCCTCAAAATATTTCATGACCTGGCCACGGAAGGCCTTGTAACCGCCCCGAAGCTGGACGACAGGGTAGCCGCTCATCTCCAGCAGGATTGCCATGGAGAGACTGCGCAGCCCTCCCCGCCAGCAGCAGGTCAGGATCGGGCGGCCGGCGGCATATTCCACGGCCTCCCGCACCATTGCGCCGAAACGCCCGCAGGTCAGCTCCAGTGCCCGCTGCCGTGCCTGCTGCGGCCCTTCCTGCTTGTAGAGCGTACCGATGGTCACCCGCTCCTCGTTGGTCAGGATCGGGACATTGACCGCCCCGGGGATATGATCCTCGGCAAACTCCAACGGCGTGCGCACATCTATAATACAGTGGGTTTCCAGCAGGATAGGATTGAATGATATTTTTTCGGGCATCTTTTTTCCCAACCGCGCTATACTTTTTCGATTGTAATCCGATAAATTATGACAGTGCAGATGTTGCACAAGTGGGGCTTCTTGTCAACGGACATGCCCCCTTAACCCAGCCCGGATCATACGGAGCCTGTCGCCACATGGCCCGTGACACATATGAAGGAGTGTACCACATGAGGAATACCTGCCGGAAGATACTGAGTGCCGTCACGAGCATGGCACTGGCCATGACCTTTTCAGCCCAGGCGGCAGAAAGTGCTGCTTCAGTCACGGCCAGGAAACCGGGGATGACGGTTGTAAAAGCCGCCCCGATGAAGACCTCCCGGTCTCTCCGCTCCATGGCCACAAAAACGACGAGTCCCGATGCGCCAAGCGCGGCACGCACCTTCCAGGACCGCCAACTGGTCATCCCCAAAACGCGGAACACCCCTCCGGCAAAACAGAAGTCAGCGACCATGCCAGCTACTTCCTTCGTGCAGAACAGACCGGTTGGCAATTCCATGCCGACGACAACCGCCAACTTCGAGGGTGTCGGCAACGTCAGTGGCGTCCTCCCCCCCGATACCCAGGGAGACATCGGCTGGGACCCGGCCACCGGAAAAAAGTATTATGTCCAGTGGGTAAACCTTGCCTATCAGATGTGGGATGTCACCAACCCGACGGACCCGGTGCCCCTTCTGGCAGCCCCCGTCGCCGGCAACACC
>CAZSTJ010000041.1:0-16042 GCA_964609805.1 uncultured Geobacter sp.
AGGTCACAATACCGGCGATGTACTGCCGACGTTCGACCGGTTCCGGTGTTTACCTTTGCGCCGGAACCGCAAAAAGCACCTCAAGCCGGGACAGGTCGATGGTCGGATGACCGATCGCCCGGATCAGCGCCAGGAGCCCACCCGTCACCAGCGAGGCAGCCAGAAAACAGATGAAAGCGGTCAGCCAGGCACGGCAGAGCGCTGTTTCGTCATTCATTTCAGTATCGGTACCTAAGGAATACATCACGGCGCCCTTTGCCGACTGTTCCGGTTTGCCGGAAGCAGCAGTTTCCTCCCTTGTATCCGCCTGACTACGGCATGATCACCAGATTGTCGCGATGGATGACCTCATCCCCGTAACGGTAACCGAGTATATCCTCGATCTCGCTGCTCTTACGCCCCCGCAGCCGCCCGATCTCCATCGCTGAATAATCGGACAGGCCGCGGGCGAACTCACGGCCGTCCGGGCCGCAGACCCGCACGCAGGCCCCCCGTTCGAAACGCCCCTCAACCCCGGTGACCCCCGATGGCAGAAGACTCTTTCCCTTCTTCACCAGCACGGTCAGGGCCCCTTCATCCACCATGATCCGTCCGGCAGGTTTGAGGGTGTAGGCGATCCAGTGTTTGCGGCGATTGAGCCCGGCACCTTCGGGCAGAAAGAGGGTACCGACCTCGTCTCCCGCCATGGCCGCCGTGATGATCCCCTCCTGTTTCCCCGGGATCATGATCGTGGCGACGCCGTTTCGCCCCGCCTTCTTGGCAGCCGCGACCTTGGTTGCCATGCCGCCGGTCCCCACAGTTGAACCGGAACCGCCGGCGATCCGCTCGATATCGCGGGTAACGGCCTTGACCGTCCGGATCAGTTGCGCCTCCGGGTCCTGGCGGGGGTCAGCACTGTAGAGACCTGCCACATCGGTGAGGATCAGGAGCAGGTCCGATTCGGCCACATTGGTGACCAGGGCTGACAGGTTGTCGTTGTCGCCGAATTTGATCTCGTCCACCACCACCGTGTCGTTCTCGTTGATGATCGGGATGATGCCGAAACCGAGCAGGGTATCGATGGTGGCACGGGCGTTAAGAAACCGTTTGCGGTTAACCAGGTCCTCGCTGGTGAGAAGCACCTGGGCTGCCTTGAGGCCGTGTGGTGCAAGACTCTCTTCGTAGGCACGCATCAGGCGGCTCTGGCCGATGGCGGCGGCGGCCTGCTTCTGCGGAATGGTTCGCGGTTTTTCGGTCAGCCCCAGTTCGCTGCGGCCGGCGGCAATGGCTCCGGACGAGACCACCACCACCTGGGTCCCGCGCCCCCTCAACAGCGCAATTTCACGGCAGATACGGGAGATCACCGCCATATCGAGGGCGCCGTCGTCGCCGGTCAGGACACCACTGCCGATCTTGACCACGACCCGTTTGACCCGTTTCAACAGTTCACGCCGCATCACCACTCCTCTTCGGCCCTGCCCCAGAGACGCCGGGCAATCTCGTCCAGGAGCGGTTCGATACCGTCGCCGGTAGCCGACGAGATCGGGAACACCTTGACTCCCCGCCCTTCAAACCAGGCGCTGATCTCCGGAAGTTTTTCCCTGGTCTGGGGGAGGTCGGTCTTGGTGATCACCACCACCTGCTCCTTTTCAGCCAGTTCGCTGCTGAACAGGGTCAGTTCACGCCGGACCGCCTCGTATTCCGCAAGCGGATCACGCTCCGGCATCCAGGAGATATCCACCAGGTGCAGCAGGATCCCGGAACGCTCGAGATGCTTGAGAAAGCGGTGACCCAGCCCGGCCCCTTCGTGGGCCCCCTCGATGATGCCGGGGATGTCGGCCATGACAAAAGAACGGTAGTTCTTGTAGGGAACCACCCCCAGGGATGGCGCCATGGTGGTAAAAGGATAGTCGGCGATCTTGGGGCGGGCGGCCGATACCTTGCTGATCAGCGAGGACTTGCCGGCATTGGGAAGCCCCAGAAGCCCCACATCGGCCATCAGCTTCAGTTCGAGACGGAGCTTGCGTTCCTCCCCCTCTTCACCCGGTTGGGCGAACTTGGGAGCCTTGTTGGTGGCGGAGGCAAAACGGGCATTTCCCTGGCCGCCCCTCCCCCCCTTGAGCAGCACGACCCGCTGGCCGTCCTCCGTCAGGTCGGTCAGGACATCACCGGTTTCGGCATCCTTGACCACCGTTCCCACCGGAACCTTGATGATCAGGTCATTACCTCCGGCGCCATGGCGGTTTTTCCCCATGCCGTTATGCCCCTTCTCGGCCTTCTGATGGGGCCGATGGCGCAGTTCCAGCAGGGTGGAAAGCCCCGAGGTGGCGAGGAAGATCACGTCTCCCCCTTTGCCGCCGTCGCCGCCGCTGGGGCCGCCGAACTCAACGAACTTCTCGTGGCGGAAGGCCACGCAACCGGCTCCGCCGTGGCCGGAGGCGGTATACAATGTCACTTCATCGATAAACTTCACTTCATACCTCGATTCAAATTCAAAAGCGTCTCTCACCCGCTCGCTTCACTCGCTCGAGCTCACAGAGGCACAGAGGAAACAGAAACGAAGGGAATTATAACAATAACTACTGTCTCAGCGTTATTCATGGCTACCTGAGAGTCAGCCTTTAGTCTTTCCCTCTGTGAGCTCTGTGCCTCTGTGAGAGACCGCTTTTCGCCTTGTTGATTACTTCCCTTCCAGCCATGACTGGATCGTCGTCATGCGTGCCGGCCACCCTGCGCCCAGGCGCTCCTTCAGGAAGGTGGTGAACAGGCTGTCGAACAGCTGCACCCCCTGCTCCAACAGGTACATCCGTTCGTAGAAGGCGGCCTCACGTTCACTCATCTCGTCAACCGTGGCATCCTTCTCGATACGTATCTGGGGGCTCTTGAACCCGGCAAAGCCGAAGGTGTCGCCTTTGAGGGTCAATTTCCAGAGGTTCTCGTCCTTCTCCATACAGACCGTGGCACTGGTGATCCGCTTGCCGCCGCGTAGGGCCGAAATCGCCTCCAGGTAGCTGTCCTGGGAGCCGGAGACGGAGACCTTCTGCACCCCCCCCTCCTCGCCGCCACCCTGGAGCTGAATCTTGTCGTCGATCCAGGCCGTGAAACGCTCGCCGGCGGTGAAATGCCCCGGGGAGCAGACCGCAGCGTCACCTTCACCGGCAATACCACGCTGCAGCAGCCAGAGCATGAAGTCCCACCCCAGCCACTGGTTGTCCCGGATCAGGGCGGTCACCGCTTCGGAACCGGCCTGGTTGTTTTTCTCCAACGCCTCCAGCAGCGGACCGTCCAGGAGCATCCGGGCCCGGGCAAAGGGGTGGATCGCCACGAGACTCAGCCCTTCGAAACTCTTGCGGAACTGCTCTTCAAAACGCTCGATGACCTTGCTGCCCAGACTGAACAGGGTCAGGATGCCCCGCTGCTGGTCCCAGACTACATCAACGCTGGAGGGGACCGGCAGACACCTGGTCAGCAGACGGAGCTGCACCTGTTCTTTGATCTCTTCACGCTTCTTCTTGGGGGCACGGCGCAGGTTGGGGTGCTGGGCCAGAAAGGCGCCCTCCTCGCGGCCGGTATGGGACTTGAGCAGTGCCGTCGGGATGCGGCGCTGGTCCCGGCGCAGGGAGAAAACCAGGTAATTGTCGCGCCAGAAATCGGCAGGGGCCTCGAAGAGCGCCTCATCAAGGCGATCCACCTGGACCCACCCTTCGGCCGACTCATCCGCGGAATTTTCAATGGAACGGAAACCGCGATCGGCGAGGCATTTGGAAAACCACTGAAACTGGTCATTTTTCGGGATATCACCGGAGACGGTGAACTGGGTTATGCTGACGGTGTTGGCATACACGCCCATGACTGAGATACTTCCTTTCACATTCTGAGAGGTAAAATGAACAGCGGGAGAGTATGGCACATTTTTGTAAAATGCGCCACGCTTGTGTTGGGTGATCCGGAATGCGGCAGCGAGTAGGTTCTGTGGACGAATAAGGGGGCGGGACGATAAGAGTTCAGCAGATAACGGAAAACATTCTGAGGCCGGTCTTAGGTAATCACCGCACGGGGGAGGGTAAAACAGAAACAGCTGCCGGTACCATCACCGCTTGATTCGGCCCAGATCCTTCCGCCTTCGTTTTCTATGACATACTTCGTTATGGTAAGCCCAAGACCGGCACCGGGACTCTGCGGTTCCAGTTTCTCAAACATCATGAAGACCCGGTTGAGATAACGTGGCTCTATCCCGATGCCGTTGTCCTGGACGGAAAAGATGGTTTCACTCTCGTCCTGCCGGACACCGAGCCTGACGGCAGGAACACAGCCATCCCTTCCGTGGATGATTGCATTTTCTATCAGGTTCTGCCAGACCACACAAAGGTGTTCCCGGCTTCCGTAGAGTATCACATCGGTTTCCGGGAAATGGATTTCGGCCCGACTTGCCTCGATCGTACCCGCCAGCGATTCCGATGCTTCGGCAAGGATCTCCGAGAGTGTTACCTTCAAAGGATCAGTTTTGGCCAGATTGATGCGCGACAGGTCCTGAAGGCGATCCAGCAATTGCTTCATCTTATCGGCGGCCTGATGGATGAATTTCAGATCATGTGAATATTGTTTCCAATTTCCTTCCGAAATGTCGTTTTCAAGAAATCCGAGAAAAGTCTTCACCGTTACCAGCGGTGTACGCATGTCATGCGACGTGGTGTAGAGGAACTGCTCCATGTAGTCATTCTTCCTGGCCAGCTCCTCCTCTGCCTGTTTCAGGGCCGTAATATCCCTCGCAATGCCCAGCACCCCGATTAAACTGCCATCCTGAGCAAACATCGGGGTTTTGATTACGGCCAAGAACCTCTTCTTACCATCGCTGGCATAGGTGACCCACTCATCGTTTGTGCTCGGCCGGCCGGCAGCAATTGCCCGCTGGTCATTTTCACGAAAGAAGTCAGCTAATGAACTATCGACGTAATCGTAATCAGTTTTTCCGACAATATCCGCTTCGGCCGCACCGAAAAATTTTTCAAATTCCGGGTTGCACGCCAGATAGACACCATCCGGATCCTTCAGCCACATCAAATCGGGAATGGTATCGATCAAGGTACGCAGCATCGTCCGTTCCGCGAAAAGCGTCTTTTCTGCCTCTTTCCGGTCGGTAATGTCACGGGCAGTGACCACCGTCCCCACGATGGCTCCGTCGGTATTACGGATAGGAGCAAAGTTATAACACCCCACCCACGTCTCGTCCGTATCACGTCGTCGCAGGATGAACTCGGCACTGGTCGCAGATTCTCCTCGCAAGGCCCGGGGGACGGCCCAATGTTCCGGTGGAACAAGAGTTCCGTCCGGCAAATACACCTCAAGCAATTCCGGATACGCGGCCAGGTTTCTGGCACATTCATCCTTGCTACGGAATTTGTGGAAGGTGGCAAAGGCGTCATTGAAGTGAATACATTGTCCCTCAGTATCGGAGACGTACAAGGCATCGTCCATGCTCGCCAGGGCAGCTTCTAGCCTAGCCCGATTGGAATGTAATTCATCGCGGGCCTGCTGCCTCTCAGATTTCAATTGATCGATCAGTGCGTTCTGGAACTGTTCCCGAAGAGCACTGTTCTCCTCCTGTGCCTTTTGCTCAGCCAATCTGGCATTATTCAGCCGTTCATGGGTATAGCCGAATATTGTGCCCATGAAGAGGAAGATTACAACGGTGAGGAGATTGTGCGGGTCTTTTCCCGCCAGTGTGTAATGGGGTGGGATGAAGATATATTCCACCAATACGGCGGAAACAATGGTGGAAATGATACCTGCGTGCTTACCGCCAATGCGGGAACTGAAGAATATCGTAGGGAAGAAGAGGAACCAGACATAGGGCTCAATGTACTCCCAAAGGAGCCACTGAATGCCGCCCGTCACAAAAGGGAGCAACAGAGCAATGCAGATGTACGCGGCTTTTGGAAACTTATTCACCATTGAGCACACCAAAAGCGGTCTGATATAGTCGGTGGACGTTAGTCGGTGAACCCGGGAATTCAGGCGATACCGAGTTGTGACTGCAGCCGGGAAACCGCCTGCCTCAACTTCTCGTTGGCGAGCACCAGACCGTCCGCATGATGAAAGCTCTCCAGTTCCTGATGGCTGATCTTGACCGAGGCCGACTTACCGCTGGAAAAGATGCTCAAGATCATGGTGTCATTGCATCCGAAGTCACGACCATCCTCTATTCGGATATCGGGGAGGGAAATTCCTGCCTCCATGGCGCAGAGACGGGCCAGACTTTTTAAAACCGTTTCCATAGACAGCGTGCTTTCGATTTCTTTTGCCATAGCCACCTTCATGCAGGAGATCTCGACAACAGTCATGCGGAGAAGGCCTCTGGAGGCACACATCCGCACAAATACCTTGAAGAGTATTAATCGAGATTAAACACGATTGGCAAAAAAATTAAAATCGGTGAAAGTCTTTATTTTGGGTAGGAGTAAGTATTAGATTGTTGTAGGAATATTCCTACACGCACAGTTTGTGCTGGATGCAGTAATTGATGATGTCGGCAGTGGTCCTGAGCTGGAGCTTCTCCAGGACCCGGGCCCGGTAGGTGCTGACCGTCTTAACACTCAGGGCAAGCTCCCCGGCAATCTCGGTCAGGGTCTTGCCGGCGGTGATCATGCAGATCAGCTGGTATTCCCGATCCGACAGGGCGGCGTGCAGCGGTTGGTCCGACCGGTCGTCGCTGATTGCATCAGCCAACAGTTCCGCCTGGGTCGGACTGAGATATTTTCCTCCGGCCAGCACCTTCCTGATGGCGGTCTTCAGTTCCGCGGCCGCAGCCCCCTTGTTGACATACCCCATGGCGCCGGCCCGCAGGGAACGGATCGCATAGTGTTCATCAGGATGGGTACTGAGGATGATGACCGGCAATTTGGGATTGTTCTGCCGCAACTGCTTCAACAGGGTCAGGCCGTTCTGGTCCGGCAGGGATATGTCGAGCAGAGCCAAATCATACGAGTTACCGGAGACCATCTGTAATGCAGTCCTGGCATCCGCCGCCTCATCAAAATGCAGCGGCAGTTCCGGGTCATCCATCAATACCCTGACAACCCCCTGGCGTACGATGGTGTGGTCTTCGACAATCAGTATCCGTTTCATACGGTGTCCCCCCCTGTTCCGGCCGGTATGGTCATTCGCAGCCGGGTTCCCCCCTGCAACATTCGGCCAATGTCAAGCCGGCCCCCACAGAGCCGGGCACGTTCCTGCATCCCCAGCACGCCATAGGAATCGGCCGACATGATGTCTTTATCTTCGATACCCCGACCGTTATCGGTTATCTCCAGCAGTATCTCTCCGTCATGCCGGCAGAGCGAGATACTGACCTCGCTGGCCCCGGCGTGACGACTGACGTTGGTCAGCGCCTCCTGCACTACTCTCACAACCGACGTAGCAGCCCGTGGGGTATCGGGCTCGGCATCCTCGTTCAGCATCACGATACACTCAATGCTGCTGCGGCGCGTAAATTCACTTACCTGCCATTCTATTGCCGCAGCCAGCCCCAAGTTGTCCAGCAACGGAGGGCGCAACTCTGAAGCAATCTGCTGGACCCGTGCCAGCAGGAGATCGATGGCGTCCTCCATCCCTGCCAGTCGTTCGCCCATTTCACACCCTGCGCCGGCAAGGCGGTGGGCAAGCCAGGAAACATCGAGTTTAAGCGCGGTCAACTGTTGACCGACATCATCATGGATATCGCGGGCAATGGAGAGCCGCTCCTGTTCCTGAACAAACTGGACATGCTCCGTCAGGGTACGCAGCTTTTCGTTCAGGGCAAGCAGGCGTCTTTCCGCCTCTTTGCGGTCGGTCACGACATCGAACACCGCCACAAAGTACTCCGGTTCCGGGCTGTAGACCGAGATGTTGTACCAGTCTCCCAGCATGCCGAGGTAATTCTCGAAAGTCTCCGGAACCCCGGCCCTGGCGACCCTGCCATAGAGCTCAAGCAGTTCCCGCCCGGTTTCCCTGAATCCGGGAAAAACCTGGGTGATACGTTTACCGATCACCTCTGACAGGCCGGTTAGCCGGTAGAAGGCATCGTTCACCCCGAGATAGACGAAATCAACCGGCCGTTCATCCTCGTAGATCATCCGGCAGTAAGCAAAGCCATTCAACATGTTTTCAAAGAGCGACCGGTACATCTTCTCGCTGGTGCGTAGCTGTGATTCGGCCAGCACCCGCTCGCTGATGTTGCGGATGGCAGCTACATACAGGGTGTGTCCCTGGTATTCAAAGAAACTTGCCGCAAGCTCAACCGGAAAGACGGTACCATCCTTCTTGCGGTGATACCGGAACGGTATAAACCTGTCCTTAAGTTTGATGGCATCCAATGTTTTTTCTGGCTCTGCGGAGACATCGGCAGGTCCTAAATTGTAAAGTTCCTGCAACGTGTAGCCGTATAACGAAAGTGCCGCGCCGTTTGCATCCACGAATTTACCTGTTGAATTATCAATAACCATGACAGCATCCGATTCCACCTCGAACAGCCGCCGGTAACGCTCCTCGCTTTCCCGCAGGGCTTTATCCTTCTGTTTCAACTCAGTAATATCATTTATCGTTATAAGTACGTGCGGTTTTTGCTGTAGTGTTATTATCTCTGCGGAGAGCAGGCCGACCAGGTTCTCTCCGACCGGCTTCTGAACGGTTACTTCGTATCCGGAGATATAGCCCTCTACCGCTAACAGTTCCTTTATATGCTCCCGCTGCCGTTCGTCGACCAGCATATTCACATCAAGGGAAGTCTTACCGATAGCTTCATCCCGCGTGAGCCCCATGGTGGTCAGGAAAAATTCATTCACTGCGACAAAACGGTGATCATCCAGCCGATTAATCGTCATCAGAAACGGGCAGCGATCAAACGCCTTGAAAAACTGTTCTTCGCTGCGGACCAGTTCCTGTTCAATCAATTTCCTTTCGGTAATGTCATGAATAATTGAGAACAATAGGGTCTTGTTGTTATGACTGATGGGCGTTGAATGCACTTCCACCGTTCGAACGTCGCCGTTCGCAATCCTGTGGGAAAAAATAAAATAATTTTTCCTGTTATGCAGAGCAGCACGATACTCATGCTCAACATGTTCAGGTACCAGTGTATTGATATTTGAAATTGGCATTCCCACAAGCTGCTCGTAGGGATAACCATACATAGTCTCGGCTGCCAGATTGGCATCAATTATTACGCCTGTTTCAGGTTCGATCAGCAGCATGACGGCACTATGGTTGCGGAACATCTCCTTGAAGCGATTTTCGCTCTCGTGCAGTTGCGCCTCGGTCCTCTTGCGCTCTGTCATATCGAGGATAAATGCAATGCCGTCAGATTCGTCATGTTCAAGCATCGCCCCTGATATCAAGACCGGAACCCGCACACCGTCTTTACGTTCATACTCCTTTTCAAAGGGATACCTGTTAAAACCTTTCAGCAACAGCTCATCGATGCATCCTTGATCCAAACCGGCGTATTCGGGGGGGGTCATGGCAATCCAGTTGACCTTGCCGGCCACCATCTCTTCCCTGGTGTAGCCAACCATCTGTAGGAACATGTCGTTTGAATCCACGATGGTGCCGTCTATTTTCCAGTTAACGACTCCGATCATCCCGGAATCGTAGAACCGCTGCAGTCTGCTGGTACTCAGGTGCAACGCCTCTTCCGCCAGTTTCCGTTCCGTGATGTCGCGGGCCGTCGCAAACACCATACCGTTAACGTTTGTCGGAGAACTGGTCCACTCCAGCCAGCGGTAACGGCCGTCTTTACAGCGGTACCGGTTTATGAAAGAGATGACCGCACTCCCTCCCGATTGCCGATCGGCCAGACTCGTTGTCGCCTGCCGGTCATCGGGATGGACGAACTCCAGATACGGCACCGCCCGCAGTTCCTGTTCGGAATAGCCGAACGTACTGATCCAGACCGGGTTGACTTTCAGGAAGTAACCGTCAAGCGTGGCGATACAGGCCAGATCGGGAATAATGTTGAAAAACAGCTCGAAGCGATCCTCTGCTTGCCGACGTCCGGACACGTCCACCATCGTGCCGACCAGCCGCAACGGCGTGCCGGACTGGTCGCGCTGCACCACCTTTCCCATGCTGGAGATCCACTTTGTCGTTCCGTTCCCCGTGACGATCCGGAATTCAACGTTGCTGTCCTCCGTTTCGTTCCGCAAATGTGCATCCATGACGTCCATAACTTGCGCATAGTCATCCGGGTACACCAGTGTCCTGAAAAAGGCCAGATCGGGCACCACTGATTCGGGATCATACTCCGCAATTTCATAATATTCAGGACTCAGATAGGCGAGGCCGCTTTGCAGATCCCAATCCCAGATACCAACCTTGACTCCCTGGAGAAGCACATTTATGCGTTCCTCACTGACCTGCAATGCATCCTGTTGCAGCTTTTGCTCGGTGATGTCACGCACCGTTCCCATCAGGATGACGGGGCTCCCTTCGGCATCATATTGCCCTCTTCCCAGATTAATCAGCCAGCGCACCTCGCCGGTATCAGGCCGGATGATCCGGAATTCGTCGGTGTAATCCTCCTTTGACGCCAGCGCCTGCCGAACGGACTCCAGGACGCGGTCCAGGTCATCCGGATGGACCAGCGGGACGAACGACGGAAACGTACCATCGAATCCCGGCAGACCGACTATGTCGTACACCTCCGGCGACCAGATCACCCGGTCGGTGCGCAGGTCCCACTCCCAGACACCGGTATGTGAGGACATGAGCGCGAGCTTCAGCCGTTCCTGTTCCTCGGTAAATGATGTGCGTGACCGTTCGAGTTCCTTAAGATACCTTCTGATAAGAACATAGATCATGATCCCGGTAAGAGAGATGAAGAGCGATCCCTTGAAGGTCTGCAGCAAAATCCGTAGTTCACGGTCCGGAATCCTGGATACAAACCAGTCAGAGACAAGAACCCAGAGGTACCCGACCGTGAGGTAAATCAGGACAATGCGCAAGGCGGGATTTTTTTGCTGGTGACTGGCAGGCATAGATCGTTGGTGACCGATAGGCCTTTCTTGAAGAAGTGATTGTTCAGTATAGCTTAAATCCACTGAATGTCAGGCAAATTGTGGTGGTCTTATTCACACGGGAGTCCCAACGGAAAGCTCCTTGACCCGGAGCCGGTTTGAGGTAGTATGAACAGAAATTTCGCGGACACACATGTTGGAGGTCTCAATGGAACGAAGGATCGCCGGGGTCATGTTCATCCTGCTGCTTGCAGCAGCTACTGCTGGCGCGGAAATGTACCAATGGGTCGATGACAATGGTGCCGTCACCTTCAAGGACACTCCGCCCCCGCCGGCCAAGAAAGGAAAGCGGAAGGTGAAGGTCTACAAGGAGAGCGACTTCGACCCGGCTCCCCCGGTACCGGCCACACCGGCCGGACGAGGTGAGTGGAAAGGCGCAACCTCTGTAACGCCGGCCCAGGCCCAGCAGAAGCAGCGCTTCAGCGGCACGGTGGAGATGTACGTCACCGACTGGTGCGGCTACTGCAAGCAGGCCCGGAACTACATGAACGCAAACGGGATACCATTCGTTAGCTATGACATCGAGAAGGACAGCAGTGCCAAACAGCGCCACAAGGAGTTGGGGGGACGGGGCGTACCGCTGATCATTATCGGCGCCAACAGGATGTCGGGATTTTCACCCGAAACCCTTGAGCATTACCTGAACAGCAGCCGCTGACGGGACGGACGTCCCTCCTCCCTTATGGTCCCAGCAGACGCCGGTATTCGCCGGCGTCCAGGATCGTCTGCCAGTATCCGAACCCCTTACCCGCCTGGGCACCTCCCCAGAACAGCAGCACCACCAGCAGTGCAAACAGGATCCCCGGCACCGCGTACCGCCCCGCAAACCGCATGGAGAGCGCCTCGTTGAAGCGGCAATGACTGACACAGCGCCAGCAGCCGATGCACTCGGCCGAGCAGACGCTTTTTTTGTGCATGACATCGATATAGGTGGGACAGACCTGGCTGCAGACACCGCAGGAGACACAGCGTTCCAGGTTCCGCGTCACGCGGATCGGGGAGATGATCGCAACCAGGCCGAGCAGGGCGCCGTAGGGACAGAGATAGCGGCAGAAGGGGTTGCGGGTCAGCAGAGAGGCCGCCAGCAGGATGATAATGACCCCCAGGGCCGTGGGGGAGATGTGCAGAAAAAAATCCAGCAGCCTGACATCGGCGATCCGGTGATAATCACTGTCAATGAAGGCCTGCATCGCCTGGGGTGACATGGCGACGGCGACCGTATAGAGAAAGAAGAAGAGCAGCAGGTATTTCAGACTCCGCAGAACAATATCCAGCCACCGGGGCAGACGCAGGTTGCGGCGCAGCAGCTTGAAGCCCCCCTTCCAGGAGCATTCGGAGAGCGCCGCCACCGGGCAGATCCAGGAGCAGAACGAGCGCCGCAGCAGGAGGGATACAGCCACGACCGTCAGGAAGATGATCACCGCTGCCGGATGGATCGGGTTGATCCCTCCCCCCTGCAGCCAGGCAGACGTCCCCAGGAGGCCTGAGATCGGGAGAAACCCTTCGATCCCCGGCGGCCGAGGAACAAAGTCCGTCGCCCCGCCGCTGCGGAAATAGAGGACGAACTGATAGAACCGGACCCCCAGCCAGACCATGAAGCCGAGAAAGCAGAACTGGATTAGGATGCGCAGAGGCTGGACATAGCGGGCGGACATAGGTTGCTCCGGTCGGTCCCCTCATGACGTGCAGGGGAATCCGAGGATAAAAATGCCCCCTCTCCTGACCGGAGAGGGGGCGGGATGGATCAGTTATTCTGACTTGAGTGCCACGTAGTGAACGCTGCCGTCGGGACGTTTCAGCAACAGACGCACCAGATCACCCTTCGTGAGCTTGGCGACCGCGTCGGTGAACTTCTCGACGGTGTCGGGTCGCACCCCGTTGATCTCGATGACAATACTGCCGGGAAGGATGCCGGCCTCTTCTGCCGCGGACCCGGGCTTTACCTCGCTGATGACCAGGCCACCCCGGTTGTCCTTGATCCCCAGTTTGGCGGCCAGCTCTTTGGTCAGCTCCTGGACCGATACCCCCAGCTTCTCGCTTTCACTGCCGCCGGCCGGGGCCGCTGCGGTCTCGCCATCCTTCAGCTTGGAGACCACGACGTACAGCTCCTGCTTTTTCCCCTCGCGGAAGATCACCAGTTTGACCTTGCGGTCAATGGGGGTGGCCGCCACGTAACGGGGCAGTTCATTCCCCTCGACAATAGGCTTGCCGTCATACTCCAGGATGACATCCCCCGCCTTCAGGCCACCCTTCTCGGCCGGGGTGTCCTTTTCAACACTGGCGATCAGGGCACCCTTTTCGGAATCGAGACCGAAGGACTTGGCCAGATCGGCGGTCAGGGGCTGAAAGCGAACCCCCAGATAGCCGCGGGTCACCTTGCCGGAGTCGCGCAGCTGGGCAACGATCCCCTTGGCCATATTGACCGGAATGGCAAAGCCGATCCCCTGCCCGCCGGCGATGATGGCGGTGTTGATGCCGATGACCTTGCCGGAGGAGTTGAAGAGCGGCCCGCCGGAATTGCCGGGGTTGATGGAGGCGTCGGTCTGGATGTAATCGTCATAGGGGCCGCTGCCGATGACCCGCCCCTTGGCACTGACGATACCTGCCGTTACGGTCTGGGACAGGCCGAACGGGTTGCCGATGGCCATGACCCATTCCCCCACCTCCAGGGCGTCGCTGTCACCCAGCTCCGCCGCAGGGAACGGTTCCTTCTCGCTGATCTTGATCAGCGCCAGGTCGAGCTTGTCGTCCGACCCTTTCAGTTCCCCCTTGATCTCGCGGCCGTCCGACAGCTTGACCATCACCTCGTCGGCACCGTTGACCACATGATTGTTGGTCAGGATGTAGCCGTCGGTGCTGATAATGAATCCGGTACCCAGGCTCTGCTCGCGGCGCGTGCGCTGCTGGGGCATCTGATCGAACTGGTTGAAAAAATCCTCAAAGAAGTTATCGAAGGGAGACTGCATGCGGGGGCGCTGGGGGCGCTGTTTCGGCTTGATGATCTTGGCGGTGCGGATGTTCACCACTGAAGGCTTGAGCTTCTTCGCCAATTCGACGAAATCGGGGCTGGCGGTCCTGGCCGGAACGGCGGGGGGGCTGGCAATGGAAACCACCAGACCGATGACCAGAATACGCAGTACGTTTGCGACTGTTTTCGACATGTTCTGACCTCCCTTTATATCTTCCCAGAGCTGTTGAACGGACAGAGGCGGGCCGCATTCATGCATGCGACACCGCCCCTGTTGTGTTCGTTTCAAAAAAAGATAGACATTCCACCCACAGTTGTCAACCCCGTGGCAAATCTACCCTTCACGCATCACGTAGCCCTGCCCGCGCACGGTGTGGATCAGCTTGACCGGGAAGTCCTTGTCCACTTTCTTGCGCAGGTAGTTGACATAGACGTCGATGATGTTGGTGAAGCTGTCGAAGGCATAATCCCAGACGTGATCGGCGATCATGGCCCGCGACAGGATCGTGTTGGGGTTGCGCATCAGGTATTCGAGCAGCCCGTACTCCTTGGCGGTCAGCTCGATCTCGACCTTGCCGCGCCAGACCTTGTGGGTAACCGGATCCAGCCGCAGGTCGGCATAACGGATCTCGGCACCGCGGTCCTGACCTTCACGACGCAGTAGTGCACGGACACGGGCGGTCAGTTCGGCAAAGGCGAACGGCTTGGTCAGGTAGTCGTCCGAACCGGCATCCAGACCGGAAACCACATCCTCGGTGGCTGCCTTGGCGGTCAGCATCAGCACCGGGATGCGCTTGCCGGCCTCGCGAAGTTCGCGGACAACAGTCAATCCGTCCTTCTTGGGGAGCATGACATCGAGGATAATGAGGCTGTAGTCGCCTTCCAGCGCCTGCTTGATTCCGTCGGCGCCGTCGTGGGTAACCACAACCTGGTAGCCATCCTCTTCGAGGCCCCTCTTGATAAATCCTGCTACCTTTTTCTCGTCTTCAACGACCAGAATGTTCATGAGTTCCATCTCCTTTTCTCGGTGTGTGTGCGTATTCCGTCACTATTCTGCAGTCCGTAATCACTCTGTTGTTGCTTCGAATCAATATCCCTGGCTGTCCAGCCGCCGCAGGATATCGGATGCCGCCTCCTCCACTGATTTGTTGGTCACGTTGATGACCATCCATTCCGGGTGGCGGCGGTACAGCTTCTTGCAGTAGGCCAGCTCCTCTTCCACCTGTTCGAAATCTGCGTAACTCCCCCGGGTGCTCTGCCCCATATTAAGCAGTCGCGAGGTCCTGATCTCCACCAGGCGCTTCGGATCAATGACCAGGGCCACGATCTTCTGCTGGTCGATCTGGAACAGCTCCTCGGGGGGATCGATCCCCTTCACCAGCGGCACATTGGCCACCTTGTACCCCTTGTGGGCCAGGTACATGGAGAGGGGGGTTTTCGAAGAGCGCGATACCCCGACCAGCACCAGATCGGCCTTGTGCAGGTACCTGGTTTCCTGGCCGTCGTCATGTTTTACCGTAAAATTGACCGCCTCCACCCGTTTGTGGTAGTCGGTGTCGATACGATGCAGCAACCCCGGTTTTTCCTGGGATTCGGACCCAAGGTACCGGGCCAGACTGTAGATCAGGCCGCTGAGCAGGTCCACGGTCTGCAGTCCGTGTTCTTCAGCGATGCGCTCTACCGTCTCCGCCAATTGGCGCTCGACCAAGGTGTAGGCAATCAATCCAGGCTCATTAACTGCCACGGCCATCGCCTGATGAATATCGTCCTGACAGCGGATCTGACAGAGCCGATGAATACGCACGTCTTCATCGTAAAACTGCGAAAGTGCTGCCCGAATTACCCGTTCAGCCGTTCCCCCGGTGGAGTCGGACACTACGTAAATGATCTTGTTCACTCTTTGTACCATATTATCAAACTTAGATATTTTTTACGAGTTTTTCTAATGAGATTTAGAAGCAAACCACCTCTATTTGTCAAGTTTTTTTATTGCTGGTATCGGCCCCATCTGCTAACGTGTCGAACTTCTGAAATAATTACCAAACGG
>CAZSTJ010000041.1:16052-19387 GCA_964609805.1 uncultured Geobacter sp.
CCCATGAACGATACCTGGATAGAACTCTCCTGCGCAGTTCCGGCTGAACTGGCCGATGTTACGGCAGAATTCCTTGCCGACCTCTCCGGCAACGGTGTCTGTGTCGAAAACAGAAACGTGGACGCATTTTCCCACAGCGAGATACCGGAACAGGCCACGGCGGTCATCAAGTCCTATTTCCCGGCGAGCGCCGACCGGGAGCAGATCATCGCTGCAGCCAGCACCTTCCTGGACCGTCTGGCCCTTCAATGCCCGGGACAGGCCCTGCCCCCCCCTGTTCTGTCATCGGTTTCCACGGAGGACTGGAGCAACAGTTGGAAGGTCAATTTCAAGCCGCTCAGGATCGGGCGCCGCCTGCTGATCGTCCCCTCCTGGGAAGAGGTGCAGTCGCGGGAGGACGACATCGTGCTCCGCCTGGACCCCGGCATGGCCTTCGGGACCGGCGGACACGAAACGACCCGGCTCTGCCTGGAACTGCTGGAACGGATCATGGAGGAGATGCCCCTTATGCACTCCCCTTCGGTACTCGACCTGGGTACCGGCTCAGGCATCCTGGCCATGGCAGCCGTCCAGATGGGTGCGGGGCGGGTCTGCGCCGTCGATATCGATCCGGAGGCGGTGGAGGTTGCCCGCGAGAATTTGGCGGCAAACGGCCTTCAGGATCAGGTGGAGTGCAGCACGACACCGGTAGAGTCGATGCATGGGACTTTCGACATCATCCTGGCCAATATCCTGGCTGAAGAACTGGTCCGGCTGGCCGACCACCTCTCCGCCCGGCTTGCCCCCGGCGGCAGCCTGATCCTCTCCGGCATCCTGGCGGAAAAGGAAGGGCTGGTCCGCACCGGTTTCCAGCATCAGCCCCTTGACCATCAGGAAACGACCCACGCCGGGGAATGGGTGGCGATCCACTACCGGAGGCACGCCGGGTCGTGAGCAGCCGCCGTTTCATGATCAACTCCCGCTGCATCGGCGACGGAACGGCGCTCCTGGGTGAAGAGCACTACCGGCACATCGTCAGGGTGCTGCGCCTCCCCGAGGGCTCCCCCCTGACCCTGGTGGATGAGACGGGGCGGGAGCATGCGGGGACCATTGACCGCATCGGAGACGGGCAGCTGTTCGTGACCATACATTCATCCACGGAAGCATCAGTAGCGGTGGGGAACGCACCTGCCATCACCCTCTGCCAGGCGATTCCCAAGGGAGAGAAGATCGACCTGATTCTCCAGAAAGGGACTGAACTGGGTGTGCACCAATTCTGGCTGTTTGAAGGACGGCGCTCCGTGGTCCGGCTGCGCGACGACCAAATCCCGGCGAAGCTGGCCCGCTGGGAACGGATCGTCGCCGAGGCCGCACGGCAGTGCGGCCGGAATTCGGTCCCTGCGGTGCACTGGTTCCCCACCGCTGCGGCTGCAGCTGCGGAGTCACGGCACGACCTGCGGCTGATCCTCCATGAGGAGGAACGGACGACCCGCCTGAGTGACGCGCTTGCCGCTGCCGGCCACCCCGGCTCCATCCTGGTCACCATCGGCCCTGAAGGCGGGTTTGATCGGACCGAGACCGGACAGTTTGTCGAAAGCGGTTTTCGCAGCGTCACCCTCGGACGAAGAATTTTACGCACGGAAACAGCTGCTATTGCCATTGTGGCGGTTTTACAGTATATACATGGCGATATCTGACCACAAAGGAGCCGCCGATGAAATGTCCAAAATGCGGGTACAACAGTTTCGAAACCCACGATGCCTGTAAAAAGTGCGGCAATGATCTGTCGAGCTACAAGGATATCCATGGGCTGAAACCGATCGTGCTTTCGGCTGAGACCCGTGCGGCCATGGCTGAAAAACTGATGGCGGGGATGGCACCGGAGGAGAAGCACGAAGAGGCTGATACCACCGGCGACATGTTCTCCTTCGATGTTCCGCCGGAAACAGCCGCCGCGGAGGGAAGCAATTTTTCCTCGGACGACCCCTTCAATTTTGATGAGATTCCCGCTGCCCCGGCTGCCGCCACACCCTTCGGTGCAAACGAAGAGCAGAAGTCTGCCCAGGCGAAGGCCGAAGAAGAGGCCTTTGCCGGCCTGCTGGAATCGACCTCTCAGACCGAGACTCCGGCAAAGGCCGCCGCAAGCGATCCGGATGATCTGAGCAATTTTTCGTGGGACGACTCGCCGGAGGTTACCGATGACAAACCGGCAAAATCAGGAGATGACTTTGACGACCTGTTCGGTGACTCGGACGAAACCAAAAAATAGGATCGTCGCAGCATAATACAGCATGCAAGGCCCGTCCCCTCCCGGCATCACCCGGTCGGACGGGCCTTGTTTTTCATCCAGGGAGTCAGGCAGTGACCCAGCGCATCAGTATCCTTCCCGAAATAATTACCAACAAAATCGCGGCCGGCGAGGTTGTCGAGCGACCGGCGTCGGTCATCAAGGAGCTGATAGAAAACTCCCTGGATGCCGGGGCGACCGCCATCTCCATCGAGATTGCCGCCGGCGGCCGGCGGCTGCTCCGCATCATTGACAACGGCCACGGCATGTCGCGGGAGGATGCCCTCCTCTCCCTGGAGCGGCACGCCACCAGCAAGATCAAGTCCGACAGCGACCTGGACGGCATAATGACCCTCGGTTTTCGGGGCGAGGCGCTTCCTTCAATCGCCTCCGTCTCCCGCTTTCGCCTGGCCAGCCGTGAGCCGGGGGCACCGGAGGGAACCGAGGTGACCGTCGAAGGGGGAAGGGTGCGGGATGTAAAGGCCTGCGGCATGGCCCCCGGCACCGAGATCTCCGTCGAGCAGCTCTTTTTCAACACCCCTGCCCGCCTCAAGTTCATGAAAAGCAGCGAGACCGAGACCGGTCACGTGGCGGACGTCGTCACCCGCATGGCGGTCTCCCGCCCCGATGTGGCCTTCACCCTCACCAGTGACGGCCGGGAGCTGCTGAAGGTGCAGCGGAGTGACCTGCAGCGGCGATTGGCCCAGGCGGTCGGCAAGGAGACCCAGAGCCAACTGTTCCCGGTGGAACAGGATTCCGGGCAGCTTTCCGTCAGCGGTTTCGTTTCCGGGCCGGGCCTGGCCCGCTCCGGCATGCAGGCCATGTTCACCTACATCAACGGGCGTTTCGTCCGCGACAAGGTGGTCCAGCACGCGATCATGCAGGCCTATCGCGGCGTCATCGACCGCGGTCGCTACCCGGTAACCGCACTTTTCATCACCCTTCCCCCCGGTGAGGTGGATGTCAATGTCCACCCTACCAAGCATGAGGTCCGCTTCCGCCACCAGTCGGCGGTGCATGACGCCATCCAGGGGGCCGTTGAGGAGGTGCTGCGTTCGTCCCCCTGGCT
>CAZSTJ010000042.1:0-18917 GCA_964609805.1 uncultured Geobacter sp.
GCCTGGGTCCGGCCCAGATCCTGCACCGTGGCCGCCGGACCGGGAGCGATAATCCGCAACGCCTGGTTCACCACTGATCCTCCCGCCGCAGGCGTTCAAACGCCTCGACCGTCACCGGTCGGAAGCGGAAGCTGTCGCCGGGTTGGTACGGAGCCGGTCGCGTCCGTTCCGGGGCGAACAGGCGCAGGGGGGTACGGCCGATCAGCCGCCAGCCGCCCGGACTGGCCAGGGGATAGACCCCGGTTTGGCTGCCGGCGATGCCCACCGAGCCGGCCTCCACCCGCACCCGGGGGGTCTCCAGTCGGGGGGAATGAATACGCGGATCAAGCCCGCCCAGATAGCAGAATCCCGGGGCAAAACCGATGGCATGGATGCGATAGAGGCCGGCGGCATGGAGGTGAATCACCTCGTCGATGCCGAGGCCATTGTGGGCGGCGACGAAGTCCAGATCCGGCCCGAACTCACCGCCGTAGCAGACCGGAATTTCAATGGTGGCCGCTTCGGGCACTATGGCTTCGTCTAGGCGCCGTTCCAGATCGAGCAACAGCCCGGTCAGTTCGGCATACTGGATGCGCAGGGGATCGTAGCGGAGCGCCAGGGTGCAGTAGGAAGGAACCACGGCCTCAATCGCCGGGTGACGGAGGCTGCCCACCAGGGCCGCCATCTGTCGCACCCGCTCATTGACCGCGACGTCGATGCCGCTGCCATAGACCGCTATCAGCGAGCATTCGCCGCTGATGCGAAACCGGGTCGGGTCATTGCTCCCCGCCAGGCTGTCCATGCTGTGCTCCCGGGTGGTGAAAGGATGTGCGTCAGGAGGTTCGGGCGGGGCCCTCACCCTGCCCCGCCGCCATCGGCCGGACCTGAACACCCGCCGCCTCCAGGGTAGCACGGATGGCCTTGGCCAGGGCCACGCCGGCCGGGTTGTCGCCGTGGACGCAGAGTGTCTGCACCGAAAGCGGCACCGCTGTGCCATCCACGGCAATCACCACGCCCTCCCGGACCATGCGCAGGGCCCGCGCCGCCGCCGCCTCGGGATCGTGGATGACCGCGCCGGGCAGGTGTCTGGAGGCCAGCGTCCCCTCAGCGGTATAGGCCCGGTCGGGAAAGGCCTCGAACACTGTGGTGACACCCTCAGCCCTGGCAACAGCGGCCATGGCTTCCGCATGCCGGCCGGCCAGCACCACCAGCAGCAGTTCAGGATCGATCCGGGCCACAGCCTTGGCCATGGCCCGGACCAGGGCCTCGTTGCCCACAGCCATGTTGTACAGGGCGCCGTGAGGCTTGACGTGGCGCAGGCGGACACCATGGGCCGCGCAAAAGGCCTGGAGCGCCCCGACCTGGTAGGTGACGAAATCGGCCACCTCTTCCGGGTCGCAAATCATGGCCCTGCGACCAAACCCGAGCAGGTCGGGAAAGCCAGGATGGGCGCCGACGGCCACCCCATGGTCGCGGGCAAGGCCGACGGTGCGGCGCATCACATGGGGATCGCCGGCATGGAAGCCACAGGCAATGTTGGCCGAGGAGACAGCAGCAATAATCTCGCCGTCCATGCCCAGGGTGTAGGCTCCGAAACTCTCACCCATGTCGCAGTTGAGATCGATGTGCATTGTCTGGTCCTCCGTCAGGAATTGCTGAGATCAACGTGGCGTCCGTTCCATTCCGTTGGAAGAAATTTCGAACAGAACTAATTTGTAATGTTATTTGTGAATCTGACAGCTAGGGCTTATTAGCAAGGGGCTACCCATGGATTTTGCGGATAAGGCTGTTAATTTCTAGCCAAAACCAAGACCGGCAGGTTACAAAAAAAATGTGAAAAACGACCACAAATTCATTCGCCCAAAAAGGAAAACCACCAATCTTTACTGGCTCCATTAACACGGTCAATGACATGGCACAAACGAATCCTACTTTCTCTACTGCATCTTGCCCGGCCTGCGCTGGAACTTCCTTTGTCAAACGTTTTGTGAAGAAAGGCCGTTACTTTTGGCGTTGCAGCACCTGCGGATTGGAACGCATTGATCCTCCGCCAAGTCTGACCGAACTGGAAGCCTACTACAACCAGTCGTATGAAAGCGGGCTGTACAATCTCTTTCTGCAAGAAAACCACATGAAGCAACTGACTGCAGAACACCGCCTAAAGAGCATCCTCCCCTATGCTGGCGAGGGGCGATGGCTGGACCTCGGCTGCGCTAATGGGGTACTGGTGGAAGCTGCCCTCAAGGCGGGTTATGACGCTGAAGGGATTGACCTCTCCAGCAGGGCGGTCGAGAGTGGACGCTCCAAAGGGCTGTCGCTGCATGTTGCTACTATTGAAGATGGAGCCCCGGATACCAGTATCAGACGATTACTGGGTTTGACATTCTGGAACATGTCCTTGATCCACTGGGGTTCGTACAGCATGTACAACGCTTGCTGGCACCGGGCGGTGCGGTGATCTTGGCCATGCCGGATACGGGTAGCATCTTCGCCCGGATAATGGGTAAGAGGTGGTGGTTTTACATCCCAGAGGAACACCTAACCTACTTCCATCCAGCATCGATTGAGCGCTTGTATAGACAGGTGGGGCTTGAGCCAGTCCGTACCGATCGTGCGACAAAGCCACTAACGTTAACTTACGGCCTGACCCAGTTTAAGGAATACAACCCTTTGATCTACAAAACGCTGAAGGCACTTTTCTGCATCCTGCCGGTTGCGGTGAAGAACACCATCATTCCATTCTACATCGGGGAAATGCAAGCGATTGCCCGCGCTCCCCGTTCCTGAGGAGAAATCAGGATCTGGTCACCACTGATTCAGGAACCTTGAAACGCAGATGGTTTTATCGGAAGCGGGATGATCTTTTGGTCGCTCTGGATAAACGGCGATTGATAGATCTCCAGTTGCCTTACATGTGGCTTAATATAATTTGAATTAATTGGCACAACAGCAACTTGATGAAAGAGAGAATTTTCGCGTAAAACTTGCTGCATATTCAGGTACTCAGGATATTCCGCTAACAGAGGGTCACCCGTTTCTACAACCACATAACCTACAGAATTTTCACGTATTAATTGCAAAATCTCCGCTTTATCTTTAACGTGAGCTTGCTTATCAAGCTCGCCCCACCAGCGACGGGATGCTAACCATTGGTCAGATCTTAAAAAATATGCTTGTTTTTCAGGACAAACTTCTCGAATTCCGAATAAAAAATTCCCGTCATATTTTCCAACAAAAAGAATGTTCGCGTCAGCTCCTTTCGTTCCGATAAGATTTCCTGCCGCAGCATACCCCCGAAGAAAAAATATCGGAGCGTGAAATATGTTCCAGCTAAAATATAAAATTATAGCGAATATAGCAAATACCTGCGCATTCTTGCTTTTCAGATAAATAAATATCATTTTAACAGCTAATGCTCCAGGATAAACAATGGCTGGCAAAATAACCAAAAGATACCGTGGTTCACCGATATAGTTTCCATAAACAAAAGTAAAAAATACATACCAACAACAAACCAAGGTGAGGCACAGATAACAAAATCTATTTCCTTGCCGAATTCCGATTATGAATCCAAAAAGTGCTAAAAAAGATTCAACTGGGATGTGATAGAACGCTGTTTTGAGATATCCACATAACAATTCGAAAGAAAATGGGGGGAACAATTTAAAGCCAAAAGCTTCGGTACTGTACTTCATTGTTAGAAATGTATAGGGAACCGTAACAACAATGATGACTCCAGCAGCCAATAACGTCTCTGTTTTCTTCAGTGAATATTTATTGCCAATCAATAAGTAGAGGAAAATTCCAACGCCAAGCGGAACTATATGCTGTTTTGTCAAATAGCCTAACCCAAGAAAAAGGGCTGCTGCTAGCCCGTATCCAGTTTTTCGTAATTCTATATATTGATAACCTGCATAGAGTGCCGCAAAAGAGAAAAAAATAACTGGCATTTCACATGCAATGTCACGTGAATAAGTCAAACTTAGAGAATTAAATAACAGTAACTCTGAAGCTATTAACGCAACCCATCGGTTACCGTCAATGGTGCTGATACAATATTGACAGGTGATTGCGGCTGCAATCGTATACCCAACCACAATCAGCCGGGCAACTGAAAAACCGATGCCGAAAACGGCGAATGCCAGAGCGAACTGAATAGCTAGAAAAGGTGGACCATAGGGCAAATTAAACGCAGGATATTTACGATAATATTCGGTAGCGTATTGATACAATGACGAAAAAGCATTGTCTCGAACCAGGTCGTGGATCAGCAAACCGTTGAAAAGATACCGTTGCCCGTCAGGATAAAGGGCCTCGGTCGAAAAGGAACCGGGAAGAGAGGTTATCAACGCACTGATGACAAGACCAACGATAATTAGAACGTGCTGGTTAGACTTGATCAATCGACGGATCGTTAATGAATTCTCAAAAGAACAGAGGTAACGCATTCTTGAAACCTTATAGAAGCATATAACGAGTTAATAGCTGAAGGCGACAACGCCACGTGATAATTCAGCTATTAAGGAATATTCGAAATGCTTATCGATACAAGACTCAATCAATCGCTCGATATAAATATTCCACAGAAAGCGATTCATCGCACTCTTCACATCTAAATGTAGCTACATACCCCCCGTGGTTCGTTGGAACCATTCGATGGCCGTGTCTGCAGATAAACGCTACCAGGCGAGCTGGACTTCCACTCATGAGACCGTGCGGAGGAGCATCTACCGTCAGGGTTGAACCTGCCGAAATCATAGAATACGGCCCTAGAGTCAATCCGCACAGTATTGTCGCGTTGGCCCCTATTGACGCTCCACGCCCAACCAAGGTGGGAACCACTTCCCATTCGACATTGAATGATCTCGGCATAATGTCGTTGGTAAATGCTGCATGAGGACCGACAAATGAATCGTCCTCAAGGGTGACCCCCTGGTACACAGAGACTCCGTTCTGAATCTTCACACGATTGCCGATCTGCACACCGACATCGATGTACACATCCTTTGATATGGTACACCCTTCTCCGATCCTGACATCCTCCCGAACCTGCACAAGGTTCCAAATTTTTGTTCCGTTTCCGATTATTGCAGATCGATGAACTTCCGCAGAGGGATGGATGAAAATATTGCTTTGAGGTTTGTTCATTGTCTCAAGTTTCGGAGTTGACATATCTTGCTGGATTCAAATGCTAAATTTCAGGAGAATCGATCGCGCTATGATGATTGCACAGAGCAAAATTGCATACTTTTAGCCAAAAAATGTAATGATTTCGGGGGCGACCTATCCTACGGAAGCGGCGCCGTAATCAGACTTTTGACGACATATCAAGTTTTTATACGACCCAGAAACTGGAGCTCTCATTATGATCTGGCCGTTTTCACCGGAATGATGGCCACATTCCCATCGGAAGAGCGGCCGTTTTCCCGCCGGAACGCTGGATGTTTTCGTCCGGAATACGCACTTGTGTATAATTTATCAGAATCTAGCGCTCTACCCTGGTGACAACCAGTTCCCCGCTTGATCCGCGCAAGTTCCACTTCCACCTCGGTCAATGACTTGCGGTATTTGCCTATCTCACCCGGCCTGCCCGCCTCCGGAACCCTGCCCCCAGTTCTCCACAGCGGAACACTGTTGTCCAGTTATTTCAACTTGCCTCACTCCGGGTACACGCTTACCTGGTGAACCTTTTTTCTCCATAAGGGATTAGCGGTATCTATTGTGTTCCCATGGATGCGGCACTGTTATTATCGGCGATTCGCGCTGCCGCATGTTTTGCTAAAGATATCACAGCATTATTATTCAAGGTTGAGTTAAGTATCATTGCTGTGTTTACAAGATAGAGACTAGGTATAGGTGTGTGTATGGACAGTTTCCTTTCCATGCTATGTAATTCCTGAAGGGGCTGTACACATTCCTCCCTGAAAACAAGACTGTGGCGAATTTCGCTATCTTTCAAATCTGGGAAAACCAGTTTCAATTTATCAATGAAAAGATGAATGAGATCAGAATCGCTCATGTCAGACATTGCATCGCCTTTGGGCATGTACTTTGGCAGATACACTAAGTGATTGCCCCCTAGTTCATCAGGAGAAACCACATTGGTAGCCTCGATGATCCCGGTGAAAGGGAGCTCCTTATCTAATAAATTAATGACGTAGTATGGCGAAAGCGAACGGGAAAGAACAAGAAGAACACAGGCGACGCCAAGGTAGTGAACCTGCGCCATAGCCTCCCAATACGGATGCGCTTCTCTTTCTTTGACCATTTGCAGGACGTTGGGGCAGGAACAAGTCAAAACTACTTTATCGACAAGATATTCTTGGGAATCGGTTTTAACTAGAAAAACATCCTGATCTATTAGTTTCTGCACGCTGTGAACAGCCTCTCTCTTATGCAGATCTACGCCGCAATTGTGCAGGTGCTCTTCAGCCTGAGTCAAAATGCGATGATATCCCCCATGGACATGCCCCATCCTTTCAACCTTTTCGCCGTTGTCTCTTGCACCGTACAATCTGGTGATTGTTGCCCAGATAAAGGCTGCTGACGTACGCTCTCTGGCATCTCCAAGCTTGCTCCGCAGCAACGGTTCCCAAATCCGCTCATAAACTCGCCGCCCGAACACCTTGGTTAGCCAAGTGCGTACATAAATCTTGTCGAGCTTTGTCGGGTCCTTCAACATCGTGCTATAGATAATACCAAGACCCATACGGAATTTCTGCCATAGGGTCATGAACGGGAAGGTGACAAAATCCATGATTGAGGACAGAGACACAAGTCGGCCATTTCCATAGAACCCAGTTTTCGTTTCCCGCCAGAACAATTCCTGCTCCAGGCCCAATTCTCTTAAAAAATCGAGCAATTGGGCATCAGTGGAAAGTACCACATGATAATATCGATCCCAGGTGAGCCCCTCCAAGTTGAACGAAGAACTCAGGCCTCCCAAGCCTAATTCCTTTTCAAAAAGCAGTACTTGGACATTATCCTGTCGTGCAAGTTCAAGTGCAGTAATGATCCCCATTATCCCGCCACCAACGACGGCGGTAATCCGCTGTGTGGTATGTTGCTTTGTTCTAAAGTTTGAAAGTTGCATAAGGAATTAATATATCATCAAGAATTTGAATACGGCACTGCTTTCGTAGGACTAATCGCTTTCGAAAGCATTACATTTTTTGGCTAAAAGTATGCAATTTTGCTCTGTGCAATCAACTAAACGCCGTCGATCTCCATGGCATTTGACGAGTGAATCCAGCAAGATATACCAAATCCGAAACTCGAGTCATTGTTTCCTCCGGGATCGGCTCAGCTTTTCTGAGATCGCCATGCCAAGAATTCCACCACCGATGACCGCCCATTGCTGACGCTATGTTAGGGAGGAAGCGACCGCCGTGTTTGACAAGGACTCAGCCATCAGAATTCCTTCTTATCAGACCTGTCGGTTCGCTCAAGAAAATCCTCAAGGCAATGGACAATCAAGGCGGCTGCATTGCCGTCACCGTGGATTGGAGGCCTTTCTACCGGTGTTGCACTGGTGGCCCATGCAGCGAGAATACGGGCGGGCTTGACACCCACCAGTTGATTCCAGCCGGTTGAAACCGTTTCTGTCCATTCCGTTTCTTCCCGCAAGGTAATACATGGCACCCCGAGATAATATGCCTCGCGCTGGACCCCTCCAGAATCTGTGGCAATCAGACGAGCACCTGTTTCCAGAGCGACCATATCCAGATATCCGACCGGAGGGACAGGGAGGACATGGGGCTTGAATTCCAAACCAAAACGGTCAATTGATGATCTAGTTCTGGGGTGTAGGGGAAAAACTACCTGTTCGTCCACCTGGTTGAGTGCATCAACTACCGCAGCTAGGCGCTTTGGATCGTCCGTATTGTTAGCCCGATGAAGAGTTGCCAGGCTATAGTTTTTTGACCGCAGGTCGAGTTTTGTCAATATGCTGGATTTTTCCTGTGCTATTGCCGAAAATGTATTGATTGCATCCAGCATGACATCTCCGACCCAGTACACTGTCCCTGTAATCCCCTCTGCTTCCAGATGGCGTATCGCAGTCCGACTGGCACACAGGTGGAGATTGGCAATTCGATCAACTATCAGGCGATTGACCTCTTCCGGCGCCCTCCTGTCAAAGCTTCTTTCACCTGCCTCTATGTGAACAAGCGGGAAGGAAAGTTTAGCCGCGACGAGTGCGCCAGCGAGGGTGGAGTTGGTGTCCCCCCTGACAATGACCATGTCCGGCTGCTCCTTCAACAGGACTTGCTCTAGCGGTTCCAGCATTGCTCCGGTCTGGGAGGCATGACTGCCGCTGCCAACCCCCAGATTGTAGTCCGGTGCAGGAAGGCCGAGATCTTGAAAAAAAGATTCGGACATCAGAAAATCAAAGTGTTGACCGGTGTGCACCAGTACTTCTTTGTGCCCCCTTCGGTGCAGGGCATTGGTTACCGGCATGGCCTGCACAAACTCCGGACGCGCACCGACAATGGACACTACTTTCATAACCGTGACTCCTCGGGAAGCTCGGCGAGCAAGGCCCGTGCATGCTGCTCCATTGGTATCAAGTCGAAAGAACGTTTGAAATACGTTATCACCTCATCAAACAGTCGCAGCTTAAAGGAGGTTGTCAGTTGCATGCCAGGAAAGAACGAAAGTTCCTTCACCCTGTCCGCGCCGAGGAAATCGAGAGGATGTAAAAGAAAAGAGGGGGATACCCCCGTGATCAGGCAAAGCGTGACAGCTGTTTTGAGATACATTCTGGCAAGCAAGAGCGAATGTCCCGCAAGATACCCAATATAGCTCAAGTGCATGGGGGTTCGGATGATAGGGATGGTCGTAACCGGGATTTCGACGAGAGGAGTGTGATGCGCTCCAGTTCTCCAGCAATACGGGCGTATCGGCCGAAAACCTTCGCTAAATTTGCCGAACAACTGTTTTCGCTTCTTCTTCTCCTCCTCGGAAAGCCCCTTGCTCGACCAGAAATAGTACGCACGCGCCAAAGGCCCCAGAAAGGTTGGCAGGGTCGAGGCATCGTAGAGATAGTTCCGTCTGGAGAGTTCTCGCAAGACATCGTCACTGAGGCTGAATCCAGGACCTCGAAACCCTATTGGACGTTTGCCGGTCGATTGTTCGATGGCTTCTTCCGCGCTGTCGAATTCATGCCGCAACTCTTCAGGAGAATAGAGGTGCAGCCACGGTTCATGTCGAAAAGAATGGTTGCCCACCTCATGCCCTGCGGTCGAAAAGGCCTGCAAGGCACTGCGGTTTTTTGCAAGCGCTGCGTCTTGGCCAACAATGAACACAGTCATGTTCAAATCATGACGTTTGAAAAGGGGCAAACAGGTTTCAGTTACAGCATCAAGGTAGGTCGGGTAGGAGTTCCAGCCTGGATCCCCATGTGTTTTTTGGTACGACCACAAGTTATCCAGATCGAGAGATAAACTCATGGCGGGCTTCGCGGAGACTGCGGTACGCTGGCCGGCCTTGGGGTGAGGAAAGTGCTGAATGTAAATTTTAGATTCGTGTCCCCTCATATGTATCTCCAAAAAGTGGGGAAGCGGACTTTCATTGTCCGTTGGTTCGTTCCCGCACCAGTTTTGCCAGAAATACCAGATGGCCTTTAATTGTATGAATAATTTTCATCTTGGATTCGCCAAGGACCCGTGATTCAAGGGTTGCAGGATGCTCGACTATGCGGGCGCCGTTCAAGTGCATGCGAATGAGCGTCTCAGCCACGCCCAGAAAGCCCTTGTCGTTTATTTGCAGGTCCATAACGACGGATTTTCGATAGACACGGCAGCAACTGGTGAATGTGTACAGACGTTTCTTCAGGACAAGACTGTACATTCGCGAGAGGGTCTTCGACAACAGCAGCCTCCATGACGGCACATTGAGAACGTGTCCATTGGGATGATAGGGAGATGCGGTCACAAGTTCAGCGTCCTCTATCAACGGTATCATTTGGGCGAGTTCATAGGGGTCGTACGAACAGTCACAGTCAAGGGAGCAGACTATTTCGGTTTGCGCATGATTAATGCCAGCGAGTATGGCAGCAGCCACTCCCATGTTTCTTGGCTGCTGCACCAGTTGGCAGTCCGACAACGTTCCGAATTGCTCTTGCAGTTCCTGCCAGGTTGCATCTGAACTGCCGTCATCGACCAAAACTAGATTAATGTGAAAACGATCCGATAGCCGGTTACGCAAGTCGAGCAACGTACGCTTGAGATAGCTAACATTTTGTTGTTCATTGAACAAGGGAATCACCAAGCTTACCGGTTTCCCCCTGTTCTCGGGATGTACTATAATTTCATGTATCTTGTGATCAGATGGAAGAGGATTGGTTGCAATATGTTGTTGCGGAGGAAGTCCGAGATAATCACCAATAGATGTAAAGGTAAACGCTCTCAGGTAGTGTTCAAAGACCCAACTTGTTTTGCCAAGATTGCGATAATGCCGTATTTGCGTTGACCTGGACAGGCCACTCAACTTCGGCTGATGCCGATCCAACTCCCATGGCATAAAATAGAAAACCAAGGGTTTGTTACAGCGACGCTGACGGATGGCAACGAGCCTGCTCAGCAAGGTGTGCGGGAATTGTCGCACCCAATTGCCTCCGGCAATACCGATTCGAAATCCGAAACACCCGGTGGTTGCGACCGGAAATTCGTGGATTGTTTTTCCCGAAGGCGCCTGATGGAGGTGAATCTGATGTCGTTCGGGCTGACCGAAGAAATGCCAGGCAATGGGATTGCAACTTGAATCATACGCGAAACCCATGTCAGCTAAGACGTCCAGTGCCCAGAGATCGTTCTCGCACAACCAATTTCTGGATATACGGAAACCGGAAACATGACTGACGCCGGCTCTCTTCAATGCATCAGCGGTGCGAGCTATATCTTCCCGGAATTCGTCCGGCATCATCCCTTTCAGGCTTCGAGGCCAATAGCTGCTGCTGGCTATCTCATGGCCACCTGCCATTATTTTGGCTATCAAATCAGGGCGTTCAGCGGCAACGCACCCGAGTATAAAGAACGTTGCTTTTTGGTGAAATCGTCTCAATTGATTGAGAATATTGTCGAGCGGTTCATCCAGTCGGCGTTCAAGGCGGTCCCAATGCTTACGCCGTAGCGTCTTGAGGAACGCGCCGGCATGGAAGTACTCCTCAACGGACACCGTCAGGATATGCAAAGGTTTTGTGGATGCCTCATGACCTGACTGTACCATGGATTCACCAGTTCTGTTATCTTCCCAAACTGCTTGCCGGGGCTGTTGCTGGTTCATAACACTCATACAGCATCACGGGCTGTATATAGAGACCAAAATATATCATCAAAAATATATGGTAATTGTAAATTCTTTGGGAGTATAGACAAAGGAATCCTGCCCACTCTCATAAATAATCCCTGTCCCATTTTGTATTGAAGTAGACTGGCAGCGTGTCCGATTTTGATTCGTTTACGAGGTCGTCCTTGCGCCAGCTTCCTGAAACCACATCTCTCCATCATATGATCCAAACTTGAGCGGGAAAACCAATGCAGAACGGTCGGCGGGCTGTATTCATGCCACCTGCTCCCCAAGAGACGGGCAACAAGACTACCTCGATCCCAGGTTTCGATCAGTAACACCCCCTCAGCCTTCAGCATGGTATGACACTGCCTGATGACAGCTTGAGGGTCAAGAAAGTGCGGAAGCACCTGGATCATGGTAATCGCATCAAAAGACACTTCGGGTGAATACTGTTCCACAGGCATAACCTCGATGGTCAACCCCCTTTGCCGACCGAGGGCGGCCATGGTCTTGTTGGGTTCAATTCCGATTCCTTCCCATCCCGCCGAGGCGAATCCTTCAAGGAGATAGCCAGCTGCAGCCCCGACATCCAAAAGACGTCCGGGGGCGAGATGGTGACCAAGAATATCGGCATAGAACGCACCTGCTTCAACAAGCAGATCCTGCTCATCAGGGTAATTCTCATACCCGCCCTTGCCGTTGAAAAAATATTCGTCACTATAGACGGTTTCTACGTGTGCGTTGATATCAACGGGAATGGAAAATTGGTGGCAGCAGGCGCTGCACTGATAAACGGGGAAGGAATGTATGGCAAAGAGGAGATGAACAGACGAATAGCAAAAGGGACAAAAAGGTTCGATCCGAGGAAAAGCGGAATCGGTTCCTTGATTATCCATGGACCACCTGAAGGGCAGGCGCAGAGGGATTGACGGGAGAGGGCTCTTGGCCAATTGGTGTGGAGGTGGGTTTGATGTACAAAGGGATCAAACCCGCACCAACAGCGAAAAGAGTGATGAACGGAAACAATATCATTGAGCTAGGCCCTGGATTGCACACTCTGCGAGAAATCACCTGCCAGAGGTTGGACGCTGAAAATATCCATGAAATGACTCATGCCCCAAATCTCTTGTCTAAGAACATGTTACCACCACGGCTTGAATGAACAATAAAAAAAGCCTGGTCTGTTTTTCAAAAAACAGACCAGGCCAACGATCTCGTCATGCTACAAAAGGCTCCAGTACCTCCGGATCGGGACAATGGTTCCGAGACGGGACGCGGGAGCGTTTACAGTTGCGTTCCCACGCTGGAGCGTGGGAACGATCAACGCAAAAACACCTGCAAACAGCGATCAAAAAACAGTATGGCGGTCAATCCACCCCCGCCATCGCACCGTGGTGCGATCGTGAAATTCCACACTTCAGGAGCACGATAAAAGGTGCAGATCTGTTTACGCCCTATCCAGCACCTCCGGATTAAGGCAGGTCTCGGGACGATCACCCGTGAGCATGGCCAGCAAGTTGCGGGCCGCCAGGGTGGCCATATTGGCCCGGGTGGTGTGGGTGGCCGAGCCCACGTGCGGCAGCAGCACGGTGTTGTTCAGCGCGGCCAGGCCTTCGGCCATGCGCGGCTCGAACTCATAGACATCCAGCCCAGCCCCGCCGATCTCGCCCTGCTGCAGGGCTTGAACCAGGTCGTCTTCTTTGATCAGCGGCCCTCGCCCGGTGTTGATGAGGATGGCTGTACGCCGCATCCGCTCGAAGGTGGCCGCGTTGAACAGGTGCCGGGATTGCGGCGTCAGCGGGGCGTGCAGGCTGATAAAATCGGCCTGTTCCACCAGTTCCTCAAAGGGGACCAACCGGGCGTGCAGAGCCTGCTCCAGCACCTCGTTGCGGCGGCCGGACGAGCTGGAATAAAGCACCGGCATGCGAAATCCCCGGGACATGAGCGCCATGGCTGTACCGATGCGACCCGCGCCGACGATGCCCAGCGTCTTGCCGCAGACGTCGGCGCCGAGAAACTGCAGCGGCCCCCAGCCGCCCCACTGCCCGGAGCGCATGACCGCGTCCGCCTCCACCACCCGTCGGGCCACGGCAAACAGCAGGGCCCAGGCCAGTTCAGCGGTGGCGTCGGTGAGTACGCCCGGGGTGTTGGAGACCGGGATTCCCCGTCGGGTCGCCTCGGGCACATCGATGTTGTCATAGCCCACGGCGTAGTTGGCATAACCGCGCAGATGGGGGGCGGCGGTGAAAAACTCGCCGTCGATGCGATCGGTCAACAGTCCGATCACCCCGTCCTTGTCCCGGACCCGCTCCAGCAGCTCGGCCCTGGTGAGCGCCCGGTCCTCGGGGTTCACCTCGACCTCGCAGCAGGTTTCCAGCAATTCAAGACCGGGCCGGGCTATCATTCGGGTAACGTACACTTTCGGTTTCATGGGCGCCTCGTTTCAAAAAGATTGGTGTTTGCGCAAGCCATCAACACGCATGGCCCGGCCGTCAGCTTGTTGAGAAAAAACAGTGCGGGATGCGCGCCCGCATCACCCTGCCCTGCACTCCCCAGATTTCTGCCCTCACGACGAGAGTCGCTCCAGGCGGTAGCGCAGGGTGGCGCGGGAAAGCCCCAGCAGCCGGGCCGCCTTGGAGACGTTGTGGCCAGCCCGCTCCATGGCCTGGCGGATACACGCCTTCTCGATCTCCTCCAGGTTGATGCCCTGGTCACGGATGGCCTGGACCAGTGTCTGCTGGAGATCCGCCGGCCCGTCGTTGGCCTCCTGGGCCTCGTCGAGGATGATGTGGCGGCTGGCGATCTGCTCGTCGCCGGCCAGGATCATGGCCCGCTCAAGCACGTTGCGCAACTCGCGCACATTGCCCTTCCAGCGATGCTCGCGCAGTTTGTCCAGCGCTTTGGCCGCGAGGGTGGGCGCCTTGCGGCCAAAGGCCCGGCTGAATTCGCTGAGAAAAAAATCACAGAGCGGGTCGATGTCCTCCCTGCGCTCGCGCAGCGGCGGCAGGCGGATGGGAAAGACGTTGATGCGGTAATAGAGATCCTCGCGGAACTGCCCCTCCTCCACCATCCGCGCCAGGTCCCGGTTGGTGGCGGCGATGATGCGCACGTCCGCGCGGATGGACTTGTCGCCGCCAAGCCGCTCGAACTGCCGCGACTCGATCACCCGCAGCAGCTTGGCCTGGATGCCCAGCTCCATGTCGCTGATCTCGTCAAGAAAGATGGTGCCGCCCGAGGCCAGCTCGAACCGCCCCTTCTTGCGCTGGACCGCGCCGGTGAAGGCCCCGCGCTCATACCCGAACAGTTCCGCCTCGAGCAGTCCCGAGGGAATGGCGGCGCAGTTGACCGGCAGGAAAGGCCCGCTGGCCCTGGGGCTGTTAATGTGGATGGCGCGGCTGAGCAATTCCTTGCCGGTCCCGGACTCGCCGGTGAGCAGGACCGTGGTGTCGGTGCGGGACACCTCGCCGGCCAGCCGCATGATCTCGCAGATTCGCGGCGAGCGGCCAACGATGTTGTCAAAGGCGTAGCGCCCCTCGACCTCCTCGCGGAGATAGCGCACCTCGCTGGTCAGGCGGCTGATCTGCAGCGCCTTGAGCACACAGGAGCGCAACCGCTCTTCCTTGAACGGCTTGGTGACGTAGTCAAAGGCCCCGTGGCGGATGGCCTCGATGGCGTTGTCGATGGAGCCAAACGCGGTCATGATGATCACCGGCGTTTCCGGAGACCGCTGTTTGACCTGGTCCAGCACCTCCATGCCGGTCATGCGCGGCAGCTTGAGGTCGGTGAGGATCAAATGGATGGTCTCTCGCTCGAAGACGGCCATGGCCTCGATTCCGTCAATGGCCTCGAAGATCTGCAGGTCGAGATCGCTGAGCATCATGGCCACCACCTGGCGCATGCGGGTCTCGTCCTCGACGATCAGGATGTTGCTCAACATGGCGGGTCTCCCTCAGCCTCACAGGGAAAAAAGATCGCAAACACCGTGCCCTCGCCCACCCGGCTGCGGATGCGGATTTGGCCCCGGTGCAGCCGGACAATCTGGTGGACAATGGACAGGCCCAGCCCGGTACCGTCGCCGCGGTAGCTGACAAAGGGGTCGAAGATATGGGCCATCTGCTCCTCGGCCATGCCGCAGCCGGTGTCCTCCACCGTGACCACGACCCATTGCCGCGCCTCGGCGGGGAAATCGATCGCGCCGGCGGCGTCATCCGTCTCGGGCGGCAACCCTTCCTCCACCCGCACCCGGAAGGTGATCAGGCCGCCGCCGGGCATGGCCTTGATGGCGTTGAAGGCCACATTCCAGACCACTTGGCGCAACTGGTCGCCATCGGCGCTGATGGCCGGCACGGTAGCCGGGAAGTCGCGGACAATGGTGTAGCCCTCGGTCCGGTAGCGCTCCTCGGTGGCCGAGAGGGTCTCTTCCAGCAGCAACAGAAGATTGGTCGGGCGAAACGAGGGGTTGGCAGGCCGGGCAAAGGTGAGAAATGCCTTCAAGGTGGCGTCCAGGCGGGCCACCTCGTCAATGATAAACCGGGCCGCCCGCTCGCGCATCTCCCAGGGCCGGTCGGGGTTGACCACAATCTGGGCCGAGCCGTGGATCACGCCGAGCGGATTCTTGATCTCATGAGCGATGCCGGCGGTCATCCGCCCGACCACTGCCAGCTTCTCCTTCTCCGCCAGTTCGGCATAGGTGGCCTTCAGTTCGGCCAGCGACTCGCGCAGGGACAAGGCCATACGGTTGAACGAGGCGGCCAGCGAGCTGACCATGTCCGGGTCGTTGATGTCCACCTTGTGATCGAGATCGCCTCGGCTGATCCGCTCGATGCCCTGCTGCAGGGTTCGCAGCGGCCGGATGACGGTCATCGCCAGGACGGAACTCAGCAGACCGGAAAGCACTATGCCGATGAAGACCAGGGTGGCGGTAGTCCATTGCACCGTACGGATGGTCCGCATGTAATCCGAGACCAGGATGGTCACCCCCACGGTCCAGTCCTTGCCCGGGAAATCAGCATAGACGGTGAAGAACTGCTCCCCCTGGAAGCCGGTCATGCCGGAGCTGGCCTTGCGGCTGGCCAGGTCGTCGCGGCAGCGGCGCATCAGATCGATGTGGGTCATGTTCCAGGGCAGCTGGCCCAGACTCGGATGGGCGATGACGTGGCCGGTGCGTTTGTCGAAGATGTAGGCGAATCCCTGCCGGCCGATGTCGATGCCCTGGAGAAAACGGGAGAAGGCCGAGAGGTCGAGGTCGATGGCGCAGACGCCCCGCACCGCGCCGTTCTCGCCAAGGACCGGCGCGGAGACGGTGATGCCCGGTTGCCGCGCCGAGGCAAAGAGGTAGACTTCCGTCCAGTGGATGTTCCGGGCCTGCATTGCCCCCCGGTACCAGGGGCGGACGCGGGGGTCATAGGTGGCGAAGACCTCGGGCGTCTGCGGCGGCGCCATCCAAAACCGCCCCTGGGGATCGCCATAATAGATATTGACGAACTCTGGATGTCCCTGCTTGAAGAGCTGGAAATACCGCAGCAGGGCCTGTTCGTTGGCCGGGTCGATGAGGTGATGTTCGATCAGCAGCTTGATCAGCTGGACATTGCTGGCGTGCTGGGCGATGAAGGAGGCCACCTGCCGGGTGATCTGGCCGACGGTGCTGACCGCGTGCTGGCGCATCTGGTCGTCGATCGCCTTGCGGGCTTGAAGATAGCCGATGTAGCCCGCGCCGGGAATGAACAGGAAAACCACCAGCGCCATGGCCAGGAAGATCCGCAGGTGGAAGGAGTGGCGATATCGGCGCAGCAGCGCGGTCATTGGCGGTTGTCTGCCTGCCGCGAAAGAGGTGCGACGGGTTGATCTTCGTGGAGCAGGGCGCGGAGATCCTCCTCGATGGAGGGATGCGCAGAACTGCCTTGAAGATATTCATGGGCAAAGCCGATCGTCTCGGTCACGGCCGGGGCGCGTCGCAACAACTCGCGCAGAGCAAGCCCGGTGCAGCGGCCCTGGGGGTCGCGTTGCCGCAACTGGAGCATGGCCTCGTGCGCCGTTCGCTCTCCATCCGCACACCGCACGATGGCGAGCAGGGCCAAATCCGCCCAGAAGGTGCGCACCTCGCCGCCGGCAGGCGATGCGGCCTCGGCCGACGGTTCGGCCAGCGACACCAGCGGCATGCCCGGAGCCGTTGTCCGCTCCACCTGCGGATACTGCTCGACCACGGCGCGAAACGCGGCCAGACCGCGCTGCCGTTCATCCAGCAGGGTGCAGGCAATCCAGCCCACATACCACTGGGCCCGGGCGGCAATGGCTGGAAACCGGCCATGGGTCTTGATAATGGCCTGATAGGCCGCGATGGCCGCCTGCCTGGCCTCCGTCGAGGCCAGACGGTAATCCGGCCCCAATTGCAGGTAGGCCAGTTCTAGCGCGGCTTCGCCCTCCTGCTGCTCCGCATCGGGAAAGAGCAGGGCCACGGCCTCGAGGGCCGCCCGTTCCTCGTCCAGATCAGTAAAGGAGGAACGGGTGTAGGCAAGTTGTTCTTCCGGGGTAGGAAAGGCGGGTACTGCATGGCCGTTGATCGTCCGCACCTGCAGGGCGGGTTCACGGACCTGAAAGGTCGGTGGAGCCTCGTCGCAGCCAGCGACCACTAGCAGGAGCACGATCAGAAGAGCAAGGCGGGCGACCGGGCGGAGAGACGGCCGGCGGGATGCTGCGGACCTGTTCATGGTCCTTCAGCCGCCATGGCGGTGGAACCACCGTTCCACCTCCTGGGTGGAAAAGGTCTTGAGCACCGGTCGGCCATGGGGACAGTGGGAGAAGACCTCACTTGCACCCATGCGCTCAAGCAGCTTAAGCATCTCCACCGGTTGCAACCGGTTGCCGGCCTTGATCGCCGCCTTGCAGGCCATGGAGGCCAGCAGGTCGTCCACGGCCCGGGGCACGGGACGTTGTGAATCTGGGGTAATTGGTCCGCGTAAACCATCGAGGATTTCACGGAGCAGCGTTCCAGGATCGATGTGACTGACCACGGCGGGCGCCGCCTTGATCACCCAGGTGGCTTCGCCAAAATGCTCGGCCTGCAGACCCAGAGCCTCGACCTCGCCAGCCCTCTGCGCAAAGGTGTCGGCCTGGGCCGGGGTCAGCTCGACTGTGACCGGAAAGAGCAGCGTCTGCCGGGGAATGCGGGACGCGCGGTAGCCTTCAAGGAGTTGGCCATAGAGCAGCCGTTCATGGGCTGCGTGCTGGTCGATGACGATGAACTGGCCGTCGCGTTCGCACAACAGGTACAGCGAGAACAACTGGCCGATGAGGGTGAGGCCGGCAAACTCGCCGGGTTCGGCGGACTGCTTGCCGGAATCAGGGACAATGGAAAACGTGGGCGCGGGTGTGGGTGCGGTCTCGACTGCCGGGGCGCGAAACACAGGCGTTACTGGTGGGGCAACGGAGGGGCGAACATCCAGGCTCGGCAACCGCCGGGGAGTCGGAGGTGAGGGTTCGGCAAGATGCAGGGTTGACGGGAACGGTTCGAGCCGCTCCGTCCCAGCCCTGTCTTCAGGCGCGTCCAGCGGTTGTGCCTGCGGTTGCGGCGGCGCGAACAGGCTTGCCCGCAAACTCTGCTGATAGCCGCTGACCGCCGCGCGCAGCCGGTCGACCAAGAACCGGTGCAC
>CAZSTJ010000042.1:18927-19220 GCA_964609805.1 uncultured Geobacter sp.
GGAAGTGCATCTCCCGCTTGGCCGGGTGGACGTTGACGTCCACCTGATCCGGGGCAATGGTCAGCAGGAGTGCACCCGCCGGCTGGTAGCCCTTCATGAGAAACCCCTGCAAGCCCTCGTTGACCGCGTGCCGGATCATGCCATCCTGTACCGGCCGGTCGTTGACCAAAATACGCAGGCGGGCGCTGGTGGCCGGAGTCGCCTCGGGCAGGAGGAGAAAGCCGTCCAGCACCGGTTGGTCCGGATCGCGAGCCTCCTCGGTCGTCAGCGGCAGCAGTTGCCCCCGGTAGCGG
>CAZSTJ010000043.1:0-18394 GCA_964609805.1 uncultured Geobacter sp.
AGGATACATTGTCCGCATCTTCCAAACTTTGAACTTTTTACCACCATGCCCTTCGCGTACTTGACAATAAAACGGATTCCCGGGACTTGCAATCATTGTCCACACGGCAAGTGACGCTAGAATTGGGAGACTGATGACAAAAAGCGGAACGCCGAGAAGATAGTCCATAATCCGCTTGACATACCAATGCCTACGCAACAGGAGTTTTTTTTGTATTTCAAGTCCTACAACTCCACCAAGATCTCGGGTTTCAACCCAAAGACTTTGTAAACCAATGAGGTCCGGCACAAGCAACACATGAAAAAATGGCAAATTTCTAACCAGTTGTACAACCCTCTCTCGGCCTGCACCAGGTATGGCAATCAGCGCACAATTGACTCTTCCTGCAAAGTCATTAACCACACTGAGGCTGCCAGCAACAGGCACCCCCCCAACCAAAGTACCCCATTTGTCACTGTTGTCATCAAATACCGCAACCGGTTTATAGCCGAGTTCGGCATCTTTTAAGAGCGTAGAGACAACATGTTCTCCGGTCTTGCCGGCACCGAGCACAACGACTGGCATCCCCCAGAGATTCAATCGAATCAGCACGGTACGGAATATTAATTGAAAAAAAGGAGGGAGTATGAGGGAAATACACAATGTGATCAGCAGAACACCCCGAGAACGTCCACTTTCATGCATTACAAAGTTCCAGGTGATGAATACCAAGAAGAAGATAAACGTGGTTCGGAGGCGACGTCGTAAGCGTTCTACGGTTGTTAATCCATAGCCGGGATAAAGTCTATTTAACCACAATCCTACAGGCAACAGCAATAATCCGACCGCCAGTTTACCGTAATCCTGTTGTGACATATCCAACGGAATCCAGTAAGTCAGGAGTAAACGGAGGTGCCACCCTAGATAAAGCGACATCTGAAGAGCAACAACGTCTACAAGACCTTTTGCCCAGCATAGCCAGTGTTGTTCCCTAAAAAGTGGATTTATTGAAATGCCTGTATGTTGCATGTTTTCTCGCATATACATTACATAATTATGCTTCAGTTATAATCAGTGAAAATACTTTGGAATGTTAACGTAAGTCGGGTCTCATTTTTTTAAATAACGCATCATATTCACTAACAATTTTTTCCCATGTGTAAGTAGTAGTGATTCGCGTGCGCGATTTGTTCTTATAGGCCAAAAGTTTTTCTGGGTCAGCCTCTATACTTTGAATAAGATTCACAAGGCTTCCATGTTGTTTCGTAAAATACTGTCCGTACTCCTCATTGTCCAACATCTCACGATTGAATACTGTATCAAGCGCACAGATCGCGCACCCATAAGCAAGTGCCTTCAGCATAGTGGGGTTTGTGCCGCCAAACTCATGACCGTGAAAATAAACAAAACAGTTATGATACAATTCAGCCAGCACATCCTGATCATTCACATAACCGGTAAAAACAATCCTTTGATCATCTAACCCTTTTATGGATTGTGCATAAGAGTCCTTGTACGGGACATCGCCAACAATGACCAATTTCTTAGATGAGGATGAGTTTATAAACTCCCGCAATATTATATCAGCATTATTATCAGGAATCAGTCTGCCGACAATCAGATAGTACCCCTGTAACTGCAAGCCCCACTGGTTTATCAAATGAGAATTTCGGGATTCACGAATATTAGCACCATAGGCAATAACCGTTGATTGTGCATTAAATTCACGTTCATAAACTCTCTGCATCTCGGTTGAATCTGTAATTATTACATCATACAACCTAGTGGCCATTCGAGAGGCCCAACGAAAGTATTTTGCTCCCAACCCTTTCCACTTTGGCCTGAGCCACTCCAACCCATCAACATTGATAGCGGTTTTCTTCCCAAACAACCTAGTAATAACGCCAAAAGGACCGTTTGCAGAGTTAACCACCAGAATAATATCGAATTCTTTAAGACAGGCATGAGTAATAGATTGAGCTGAATGTAACAACTGGCTGAGAGACTTTTTCTCAATTGTTGAAATATAAACAAGATGCACACCGTTAACTTGTTCCGGAAAACTTGAAAAAAGGTTTTTGTGACAATAGACAGTAATTTCATAGCCTTGGAGGACTAAGCGTTCTACGAGTTCCTTTACAAAAGTCTCGTACCCGCTATACACATAAGGGTAACCTCTCGATCCAATTATAGCTATACGCATAATCCACCTGTATCAAAATTACTCACTGAGCAGCTACTTTCCGACAACACGCGAATACACATTAAGAGTATCTCGCGCCGTTGTTTCCCACGTGTAACGCAATATCCGCTCTAACCCCCGCTGCCTCAGGGTATCCCGCAGCACCTGATCGTTCCTCAGACGCACCAGCGCTTCCACCAGTTCCGGGACACTGCCGGGGGGAACCATCAGGGCGGCGTCACCGGCCACCTCCGACAGTGAGGTCCCGGATGAGGTAATTACCGGGATGCCACACCCCATGGCCTCCAGCACCGGCAGGCCAAATCCTTCGAAGGACGACACGTAAACGAACATATCCGCACCGCAGATCAGCGGCGCAAGGTCCTCATCCGCAACGATGCCGGGGAACAGGACCCACTCCTCGAGCCCCAGTTCCGCCACCTTCCTGAACAGTTGTTCAGTCCCCGCACCGTGTCTGCCGGCAATGACGAGCCGCTCACCGATCCCACGTCTGCGGGCCTCCGCATAGGCATCAATCAGGGTGGCCAGGTTCTTCCGGGGGTCTTCCGTCCGGCCGACGTAGAGGATATACCCCCCCTCGATCCCCAGTTTTGCCCGTACCGGTGCCGGATCGTGGGTCGGGGTAAAGCGGCTGTCGGTGCCGAGTGGAATCGAGACCACATGCTCCGGGGCAACCCCGGTGTGGGCAAGGATGTCCTGACGGGAATACTCGGAGATGGTAATCACCCGGGCAGCACGGGGAATGCTCCAGGTCGTCAGCTTTCCGATCATGCGGTTGTACGGCCCCACATCCTTTTGATGGACATAGAACAGATCGTGGACCGTCAGCACAACCGGTACCGCACAGAAGGGGGGATGGATGAACAGCAGGTGGGCGACATCCGGCCTATCCTCTGACAGAGCCCGTGGAATAGAGAAAAAGTTGCGTACTATGCCCTTTGGAGAGAGCACATAACGAACCGTGACGCGCGGGTTTCCGGCGAACTGCCGGTAATAGGGATGATCCTCAATGGCGTACAGGATGAATTCGTGGGGCGTATCCAGGGCAATCAACGCCTGCAGCAGTTCCGCTGTGTAGGTGCGGTTGCCGGTGGCGTGGCCGCTGGTTATGAAATGGGTGTCGACTGCTATTTTCACGTTTCCGTTGTCCTTGCTCACTACCATCTAAAGGCCGAAGAGGGCCTTGGCAATCATGCGGGCATTTTCCGGCTGCCCCCGGCGGACCCGGTTCAACAGCGAGACCAGGATACCCAGTATAACGGTCGGCAGCATCAGCGGGTAATGACGGATGCTGAAGCGGATCCGGTTCCGGTTGAAATAATACTCCGACAGGGGGCTGTTTCCCCCTCCCCCCGAATTGGTGCCGGTCGAGGCACCCTCCTTGTGGTACACGATGCTGCGAGGAGCGAAAACCAGTCTGAACCGGCCGCGGCTCCTGACCGCCCAGTCCATCTCCTCAAAGAAAAGAAAATACCGGTCATCCATCAGGCCGATCTGCCGGATAAATTCCCTGCTGACCAGCATTGATGCGCCGGCAACATATCCCATCTCCCGCTCCGCCGCCGCTTCATCAACGAACTCCGCACCATGGCGCTGTTGCCCCAGGGGGCGCGGCATCGCCAGCCAACGGTTGAAACGGTAGCCGCCCAGTGTCTGGACCGTATCCGGGCGGTCGTAGTAGAGCAGCTTGGAACCGCACATACCTGCATCGGGAGACTGCACCATCTTTGCAACCATGGCGGCGAGCGCCCCCGATTCAACAACCGTATCGTTGTTCAGCAGCCAGGCATACCCGAAATCATCCCTGGCCAGGGCAAAACGCAGCCCGACATTACACCCGCCCGCGAAGCCCAGGTTTGCACCGGTGCGGATAAAAACAACTCTGGCGTCGGCCGCACGATCATCCCCCCCGGCTTCGGCCGCAGCACGCTCATATTCCACACTGGCAACCGGCTTGCTGACAGGGGGGAAGGACAGACTGCGAAGCGGCTCGCCCGCCGGAGCCGGTGCCGCCTGTTCTCCGGCGGACCAGGCCCGGAATCGCTCCATGGAACCGTCCCGTGAGTCATTGTCGCAGACAATCACCTGATAGGTGCCGTAGCTGCTCCGCAAGACACTCTCCAGACATTCGAGGGTGTCTCCCCAACTGTTCCAGTTCAGGAGGATTATGTAGACTTTGGCTGCTGACACGCTGCCATCCTGACCATGCAACTCATCTCATGTAAAGTATCAGGCAGGGTTGACTGCCTCAGGGATCTGCCGGGGAACGCTGTTCAAGGCTTCCCCCCGGACGCGAATTTTTCTTCGTTTCTGCATTAACCGCTGCATCAGGAACCCCATCAACAGGGTAAACTCGGCATCGTGGATCTCTGCAATGCCTCCCACAATATACATGGTCAGCACCATGCTCAAAACACACCCCAGCAGCAAACGGGAGAGAAATACCTGCTCACGGTCTCTGGAACTGCCGTTTCGGAGGGCAACTCGAATCGCATTCAGGAAAAAGAACCCGTAACAAATGATCCCGAGCGCCCCAGCCTTCACCAATATATAGGCATAGCCGTTGTGGAGGATCGGGATATACCGGTACGTTTCGGTATCCAACTTCATAACAAAGCCCAGGTCAACCAGGGCGCCGGCACCCTGGCCGACTGCCAGCTGTAGCAGGCTGCCGGATGCATATGTCTCCACGGCCCGGAACGTCTCGTAACCCCGCCAGTTGGACTGGATATCTTTCAAGTCACCGTAGTCATCGACGTTGATCTCCGTCAGGCTTCTCCTTAATTTCCCCCGGAACGTATTTATCTCGTCTTCCGGGGTCGTGGCAACGAGGGCAGCTGTCGCCATGACAATCAGTGACACCACAAGGATGGAGCGGAATTTGAGACGCCCCAGGACCCCTCCCAGTGCCAGCATCAGGATGATGGCCAGCATAAAATCGGTGCGCGAGTAGGAGAGGATCACAGATGCCAGCAGCACGGGGGTGGCCACAACCGCAGGGAGCGCCCGGGGGAAAAGATTTCCCACCCCCAGCCTCGACTGGAAAAGCCCCAGTACGAGCGCAAAGACAACTGGGGCACCCGTACTGCCGGCTTCGGTCCGCACGGTCTTCAGATCCGCGAACAGCAGTGTTGGATTCTGTACAAATTTGCTTAAGTGGATAACTGCCAAAATCACACTGCAGGTCATCATGATCTTCATGATCAGTGGCCACATAGCCTTATTATCTGCCATCCAATAGCCGATAAATATAAGTGAAATTGGGGTCAGCGCGTAGCCAATATCCCGTAGGACATCGAACATATCATGGTTAATCGCGCCGATTAGTTTTAAAAGCAGCACCATGATTAGCGGCCAGACAATTTTGAAATACCCAAACTTGATCCGTCCAGAAATACTCAGTACTATAGTTGCAATTGTAGCTACTAATGGGGGTAGAACTTTTCCTGGCAATTGATTTTGTGTAATTATAATTAAACTAACAATTACAATACAAAATGGAGTAGACAGCTTTTTAATAAAAAGTGTTTTCATTATAATATTAAAGTTTAACTGCCTTTATTAAGTACTGGGTTTCAAATAAAACTTGAAATAATTTAAAAGTTAGCAAATTAGCAAAGTAAGATTTGCTTCCTTTAAATATACCGGAATTAGATACCGTATCAACAACCAACCCATTTGACTCAATAAGCTCTAGTGCTGTGGCTCTTGTAAAAAATCTAATATGGGTTTTGTCCAGCACGCCCTCCGTGCGATAATCAAAACGGCCATGCAAAAGCAGGGGAAATATGACACTATGGTGCTTTACGTTAGGTATGCTAACGATCAGGCTTCCTCCCGGTTTCAAGAGAGTGCTGAGACGGCGAATTACAGACCAAGGATCCCAGAGATGTTCAAGCACATCCAAACAAAGTATCAGGTCTAACGTGTTCTCGTCGAATGGAAGTTCTATTTCTTCAACACTTCCTTGAGCAATCCAATCAACTTTGGTGCGCGCCTTTTCTGCAGCGTCTGCAAAATATTCAACACCACCCGTCCACGAACAGTTAAGTTGATTACACACCCATTCCAAAGTTACAGCCTCACCACAACCGATCTCCAGTACCCGATCAGCTCGCTCCGGCAATAAGGGTTGAATCTCTTTGCGAGCATTCGAAAAATAACCCTCAACTTTAAGTTCGTATAAGCTCATCAGCAGAAAACCTCTTGCTCCTAATCACGCGATCAGATCTTTAATAATATTCCTAAATGGTCTAGCATATTTAAAATAGTTACCCAAAACAATTTCCTTTAACACAATACCAAATTTAATCAGAATGGATGAACTGGCTCCCCGAGAGCGGGCTCTATAATGCCTGGTTTTATTACTTAGTACATTCAAGCACATTGAAATATCTGCACCGGTTTTCTCATGCGTGGTCAACCGTGCAATAATTTGGTCATAGGTTTCTGCAAGCTCAAGATAATATGCACCTTTATCAACTCGAATTTTCCGTACAGCATCGTTAACAGTCTGTGCGTGCCCTGCTCCAGCCAACTGTTTTCCGTGCTGCCGGTAATCGATCAAACATTCAGCAACTAATACACCGTATGCCCCAATTGTTGAAAGGAGTAAACATATCCACGTATCATGGGCACAATCAAACGAAGCTGAATCAATCGGAAGCAGCATGGTACGAAATTTTCCCCTGAACGCCAGCGTGGTTCCGTAAATAAAATTACTGCCTTCCAGCAGCACCTCCAGTTGCCGAGAAGAATCTTCAAACCTTGCGCGACGACTAGGATTAAAATGGATTGTATGCCAGAGGTCTTGGCCGATAAAGTTTCCGCTAGCATCAATAAGCTCCGCATTGGAGAAAACATAGCCACACTTGGGATGGATAGCGAATATTTCACTAAACCTTTGAATTTTATCTGCATGCCACACGTCATCCTGGTCTGCAAGCATGATAATATCACCAGCGCAACGACCAATCGCACGTTCGAAGTTTCTCAAAAAACCGATATTTCGCTGATTTTCAACTATTATTACCGGGAACGGAGCCCGCTCGCGGAACTCCTGCAGAATCTCCAGCGTCCCGTCCGTTGACGCATCGTCGCAGACCACCAGTTCGTCCGGGTGCAGAGTCTGGGCCAGGATACTCTCCAGCTGTTCCCTCAGGAACACTGCCCCGTTGTAGGTACCCATGGCCACCGATATGGTAAGGCGTTCGCTCATTGGCTCCCGAATCCCTCTGCTATCGCTCATGGCATGACCGAACAGGCACCGGACCGCCTCTGCACGGTCATCAGCAGCCCACCCCGGATCGTCGGGGCGGCAAGGGCCGCGGCAGCCAGGGTGCAGCACGATACCACCACAAGCCAGGCCGTTTCCAGCAGCCGGGATGAAAATGCGGGGGACAGCCACCAGAGGAGCAAGGCCGCAGCTGATGCCGCCAGAATCGGCGACAACAGGTCCTGCAGAAACCAGGCCCGCCTCTCGCTGCTCAGCAGCCTGCCGTACAGGAAGCGGGTCGCCAGCAGCAGATAGCCACAGTTGAGGAGCACCCAGATACCTGCCGCACCGATGGCCCCATAACGCGGGGTCACCCAGACGATGGCCGGTACCAGCACCGTAACCGCAACGCTGTTGACCCGCACGGCAAACCCGGACCAGCCGTGGGCCAGGGCCAGCATGTAGGGAATATGGATCAGACCGTTCAGCATGGTTCCCAGCGCCAGCAGCGCCAGCAGCGGGGCCACCTGCTGCGCTACGACCGCATTGCCGGTCCAGATCTGCAGGATCCGCTCGCCGAAGAACACCAGCACCAGCGCCGCCGGCACCAGCATCACACTTACCAGCTGTGCCCCGTGGTGGTACACCCGTTTCAGCTCGCCCAAATCCTCACGCACCACCAGCTCGCTGAAACGGGGATAGTAGGCCTGGGTCACCGGCGTTGTCAGCTGGTAGAGGGCAGCCGCCACGGTTCCGGCGAGGGTGTAGTAGCCGAACATCTCCAGGGTCAGCAGCCGGGAGAGGATGATCTTGTCCACCTGCATCAGCAGCAGCACCAGCAGGGACTGGATCATCATGCCGCCGGCAAAGCGGGAGATGGCCTGCAGCTGATCGGGAGAGAAACGTGCCGGTCGGGAAGCGGGGGGGAGGGAGCGGTACATCGCCACGACGAAGGCCAGCACGTTCAGGATGGAGATAAAGGCCTGCCAGAGGAAAAATGCCCGGATACCCGGTGACACCCAGGCCAGCACCCCCACGGCACCGGCCCACCGGAGCGTGGCCAGTATCGACCCGGCCATATTCAGCCAGACCTGCCGCTGCAGCCCCATCAACGCGCTGCGGTAAAAATTTTCGACAAACTTCAGGGAGGCCATGAGCGCCATGATCCCGATGGCACCGGCGACGGTGTCCAACGGCAGCTGTTCCACCTTCAGCCAGTGCGCCGCCAGCCAGCCGGAAGAAAGCGCAATGCCCCCCCAGATCAGCAGCGCCATCGCCAGACAAATCACTTCGAGGCTCCGGAGCAGGTCCCTGATGGACTCCACCGAGTGGGCCCCCGCCTGGAACCGGGCCATCTCCCGGTTGAGGGTCGGCGTCATCCCCATATCCAGCAGCGTGAGCCAGGCCTGCAGCAGGGTGAACACCCCGATCAGCCCGTAGGACTCCATCCCCAGGTAGCTGATGTACACCGGCACAAAGGCGATGCCCATCAGGGATGTCCACCCCTGGCCGATATAATTGGCTATGACGTTCTTTTTCAGGGACACGGCGGTCTGTTCTTTCTGACAACTGTCATGGACTCAACAAGCTTCATTGGTTATTGATCCCGGATCCCGAACCCGGCGCGGCACTCCGGACCATAGCCCTATTTGACCGCCTCGCACGCCCAGCCATAGGGATCGGTCTTCTTGTCGTCAAAGCGGTCAAGCCAGAAGAAGGTCAGCTTCAAAAGCGGGGTGGCCGCCATGATCAGCGCCTTTATCGGCAACAGGGCAATGCCGGCCGGATTGGGCCGCAGCTGCTTCAGCCCCGTGGAAGGGAGGAAGGCGGTGGCACGGGGCAGTTCCTGGGCCCAACGGACCCAAAACCCGCCCAGTGGGGTCGTGGTGACCTCCCGGAAACCGGCATTGCTGCAGATGGACTTGAGACCGTAGGAGGTGTAACGGAAGAAATCGTAGGGGACCTGATGCTCGTCCTGAGCCATCGGCACGGTGATATAGAGCTTCCCCCCCGGCTTGAGGACACGGAACATCTCGCTGACGCACTCCCTCGGCCACTCAAGGTGTTCGAGCACCTGGGTGCAGAGAACGGCATCGAAGGTGTTGTCCGGTATCGGCATCTTGTCGAGGGGGGCGATGTAGTCCAGGTTGGCGTAGTTCCAGCGGTTGTCCCCCACTGCCAGGTCGATGGCCTTGTAGTCGCAGTGACTGAAGAGCCGCTTGTAGACGCTCTCCCCCGCCCCCGCATCCAGAATGGCCGCCCCCTGGGGCAGCCGCTGGGCGACGCTCTCCACATAGCGGTTGATATACCATCTGCTCACTTCCTGATACTTGCTCCGGGTGAGAAAATCTTCGTTGATCATCGGATTAATTGGCTCCTGAAAATACATGGGTGAGAAAGGAAGGGCACCCATCGGAATAGTTAAGAAAAAATCAAGTAAATATAAATGAAAACGATGTAAGAAGCAAGTCGAGCCGGTTTCAGGCGTCAGGGGCGCTTACCTCCGCCTGAACGAAAAAAATGCCGCCAGATAATGGTGACCGGACGCAGCGGATAATAGAGCCAGAAGAGACGATCCGGCAGCGGGAAATCCATGAAGTCAAAAACGGCCACCATCTTCGGTTTCAGGCTCCTCCAGAGCGGGATCGACGGCCGCAGCCGCAGCTTCAGCCAGGCAAGTTTCATGCTCCCCGCAGGCTTGCCCGATGAGATGCCGCCGGCATCACACGATAAATACTGACGGCAGACCGCCTCCGTGATTGCCACGGCAGCACGATCATTCACAATGCGCATCCGCAGTCCGGCCGGAAGGTCCACCCCGCACAGCCAATGAACCAGCAGCCCGGCATGGGCAAGGGTCCGCAGGAGATCCAGCTCCTCTGCCCGTTCGAGAAGCCCCTGCCACGACTCCTCATCGCGGCACGCGACCATCCGCGCAATGTCGCCCACCCATTTCAGCGAGTAGAAGCCATGCCGCGCGCCATGGTCACAGAGGAACAACAGCAGGCTATCGTTGTCCGGGGTTCCCGTGCGGTGGCCCATCCAGTCGATGGTTACGGCCCGCCGCCAGACCTCGTCCATCTGCTCCGGGGTCCAGAGCGACCCGAAACGCCAGTGAAGCTCCAGAAACAGCCCTCTCTCCGGATGGGAATATTCCAGATGGTGAAAATGGGTCTTGAGATAGTCGCGCTGCCGGGGGGTGAGAGCCCCGCCGAGGAGGCTGCAGCGGTACCCTTCCGCCTCCAGCAGTTCACAGGCCCGGTCAACCTGATCCCGCCTTACCAGCACATCGATATCGCAGGAATTCCTCATCCCCGGTTCGCCGTAGAGTTGGGACGACAGCTGAGCGCCTTTCAGCGGCAGCAGTTCCCCCCCCTGGCCGGAGAATTTCCGGGCCAGGTCAAGGGTCTCGGCAGCCTGACGCAGGGAAGCAACCGCAATGCGGACCTTCTGTTCCTTCAGGGACGCCAGGAGGTGGTCCGGGCCACCCTCCCCGCCATGCCGGCGCAGATTTTCGTAGGCCAGGCACTGAATCCCGTGCTGATCTACGAGACGGGCAAACCGGGACCAGTCGATCGCCTCACCACAGAGGCCGGCAATCAGCACGGCCTGCCGGTCGGCATACCGTTCCGGCGCGCGCCACGAGCAGGCGGCCAGCAGCCGGAATTCGGGGCTGTAGCACATCTCGTCCGGAAACGGGGGGAGGATTATTTCAGGCACACACTGTCTCGTTCATCGGGTTCACCTGATTGATTTCCGGTGGGGCATGGCAGCCGGTCGCGGCAACGGAGAGGATTTTTCCGTACCGCTTTGCAGATAAAAAGGATATAACACCTTGGTAATGACCAATCTTCTCCACGACCCGCACTTTCTCTCCAGCATCCTGATCGGCTTCGCGGCCCAGACCGCCGGCAGCTGCCTCGGCATGGCCTACAGCGTCACCTGTTCCTCGGTGCTGCTGACCATGGGGATTCCCCCGGCCATGGTCAGCGCCTCGGTGCATACCTCAGAGGTGGTCAACCGCCTGGCCTCGGGCTTATCCCATTTCCGTTTCGGCAACGTCGATACCCGCATCTTCAAGCGGCTGGCCCTGGCCGGCATGCTGGGGGCCTTCATCGGCGCCTTCGTAGTCACGTCACTGCCGGTAAAGGTCATGCGGCCGATCATCGCCGCCATGCTGCTGGCCATGGGAGGCCGCATCCTCTACACCGGGGTGGTCCAGCCGGAGATCCGTCCCCGGGAAACACGCCTGGCCCCGCTCGGCTTCATCGGCGGCCTGGTGGACGTCATCGGCGGGGGGGGCTGGGGTCCGGTGGTCACCTCGACCCTGGTGCTGCGGGGGGTCAAGACCCACATCGTGGTCGGCTCCATCAATTTTGCCAAGTTCTTCGTTGCCGTCGTGGAGTCCGCCACCCTGATCCTGCTGCTCAAGTCACCCCAGTGGAACATCATCGCCGGGCTTATCGCCGGGGGCCTGCTGGCCTCACCCCTGGCGGCCTGGAGCTGCCGCCGCGTCCCTCCCCGGATGCTGACGGTCCTGGTAGGGACGCTGGTCTGTCTGCTCAGCATCCGCACCCTGATCAAGGCGCTGATGTAACCATTCACAACCCATCAATAACACGGAGCAACGAAGCAACGGAGAAATTACACCTTAAAAACATTTGTAACTATACATCTTCCACACCTGCATTAGTTACGGTTTAGAAACACGCTTTCCACAATCAAAGCTCGGATGTTACTCAGTTGCTCCGTTGCTCTGTGTTTCAACAACGTCTCACACCAGAAACTCCCGCAGCAATCCCAGCAACCGGTCCACACACTCCTCCACCCCGCATCCCGACGTGTCAATACGGAGCGCCGGCTGTTCCGGCTCTTCATAGGGGGCCGATACGCCGGTGAATCCCGGCAGTTCACCCTTCCTGGCCTTACCATACATCCCCTTCGGGTCACGTTCCTCGCAGACCTCGATCGGGGTGTTGACGTACACCTCGAGAAACTCGGCCGGGCCGACTACGGTTCTGGCCAGTTCACGGTCCTGGCGATAGGGTGAGATAAAGGCCGTTATGACGATCAGCCCGGCATCGTTCATCAGCCGGGCGACCTCGGCAATCCTTCTGATATTTTCGGCCCGGTCCACGGGAGAAAACCCCAGGTCGCTGTTCAGTCCATGGCGGACGTTATCCCCGTCCAGTACGTAGGAGGTACGCCCCAGATCCAGCAGCCGCCGTTCCAATGCGCAGGCTACCGTTGACTTGCCGGCACCGCTCAGACCGGTCAGCCACACAGTGACCGGCCGCTGTTTCAGGTGGCGGGACCGTTCTGCCGGTGACACCTGCCCGGCATGCCAGACGACTGTTCGATGTTTACTGTTGTTAGTAGTCATAGGGAACTTTCATCAATTGATTCACCATCCCTTCTCCCCGGGGGAGAAGGTGGCCGCAGACCGGATGAGGGGGAAATTGTACAATAGGTTTACTCCCCGCGACCGATCTCTTTCATCTGCACCTGCCACGACCGGGCATAATGCCCGCCTGCCGCCACCAGCTCCGCGTGGGTTCCGGACTCGGTAATACGCCCGTTCTCCAGTACATGGATCATATCAGCATGCATGGCGGTGGTAAACCGGTGGGTAATCATCAGTGCCGTGCGCCCCTCCGTCAGCTCCCGGAACCGGGCTAGCCAGTCGGCCTCCGCCCAGGAGTCCATGGCACTGGTCGGTTCGTCCAGGGCGATGATCGCCGCATCCCGCAGGAAGGCGCGGGCCAGGGCCAGCCGCTGCCATTCGCCGACGCTCAGCTCCGCGCCGCCGAACCATTTCCCCAGCACGCTGTCGTATCCCCGGGGCAGCCGGTCGATTGGAAGATCTGCTCCGGCAGCAACGGCAGCGGCGCGAATTCGCTCCGGGTCGCCCAGCGCCGTCAGATCCCCCATGGCGATGTTCTCGGCGGCGGTGGTATGGTAGCGCACCGGCTCCTGGAACAACACCGTGATCCGCTGCCGCAGTTCTGCCGGATCAAGTTCCCGCAGGTCGGTCCCGTCCAACTGGATCGCCCCCTGCTGCGGGTCGTAGAAACGGCAGAGCAGCTTGATCAGGGTACTCTTGCCGGCGCCGTTATGGCCGACGATGGCGGTGGTCCTGCCGGTCGGCAGGGCAAGAGAGAAGCCGGTCAGCGCATCCCGCTCGCTGCCTGGATAACGGAAGGTGATGCCGTCGAAGCGAATCCCCTCGACCAGCGTCACCGGCACCGGTTTCGGTGCGGCCGGCTTCACCAGTTGCGGGGACTGCTCCAGGAACAGGAAGAGGTTTTCCAGAAACAGGGCGCTGCGGTAGATGCGGCCGGCGCTCTCCATCAGCGACCGGAGCAGTTTCTGCCCCTGCTGGAAGGCCTGATAGCAAAGTACCAGATCACCCAGTCGGGCCGCGCCCCGTACCGCCCGCAGCAGCATCCACCCCATGCCGGCCAGCCCCCCCAGCCAGGCAATGCTTCCTGCTGCAAGCTCGGCCCTCATTTCATCACGGGCCAGAGCAAGGCGTCCTGTACGCAGCTTTTCGCGCAGCCGCTGGAAGGAGCTCCGGTGATGCTCACCGACCTCGAACAGCCGCATCTCGGCGGCACTCCCCCGTTCCGTCAGGATCCAGTCGAAATAACGGGTCCGCCGCTCATTGGCCGTATTGGCAACCCGCCAGCGATGTTCCCGCAGCACGTGACGCCCCATAGCCCACAGCCCCGGCAGGGCACTGCCGATCAGCAGCAGCGGAAGCCACGGTGCGTACACGGCCAGCATACCGGCCAGCACCAGCAGGGTCAGGCTGTTCTGGAGGAGCGTCCCCAGGCTCTCCAGCAGGATCACTGGCTGGGAGATGGCATCGACACGGGCGCGATACAGCAGATCGTAGGATTCGGGATTTTCGTAAAAGGCAACATCGAGGGAGAGGGCCTTGCGGTGGATCAGGTTGTGGATGCTGTCCTGCACCAGCTCCGCCTGGGCGGTCCGTACCCAGGAGATGAGACTTCCCAGGAGGACACCGGCCACCCAGAGGAGGCCGATCAGCCCGGCCGGCAGCCACAAATCCGAAGAGAGTTCCACCCCGGTGGGCCCGGTCAGGCAGGCGGAGAGGCGGTTTACCACTACGCGGATGAGATAGACCAGCCCGGCCGGCACCAATCCCTGCAGGGTCAACAGTACGCCCCAGGCCACGGTCCACCCCCGGGCAGCCTGCCAGACCAGGGCAAGCCCCTGCCCCATGAGCGGGATGCAGCGGTACAGTTCGTTGAAGGCCTTGGTGATCATAGAGAGAGGGGAGCCAATCTGCCGGAGGGCTTATTTTTTGGTTGCAACGATGAAGAACGGCGGCCCCGGATCCACATAGGAAACAGCAAGCTCCCTGTTGCCGAGGATCAGGGCCAGCAGTTCCTCCTGGGTCCAGTAGCGTGTTGCGCCGGTCCGTTCCAGCAGCGCCTTGAAGGCAACCAGCGCCATCGTCAGGGGAGTTTTCTTCACCAGGTACTTGAAGCGGTTCCTGATCATCTGCCGCAGGTTGTTGACCGGCGCGGGAATCTGCATGACCGCCAGAGTCCCCCCCGGCTTCAGGATCCGGCTGAATTCCGTCAGGGTAAAGCGGGGATCGGCGGTCGCCCAGAGGGAGGTCATACTGATGATGTGGTCGTAGGAGGCATCAGGAAAATCAAGGCGGCGGTTCATGTCCATCTGCTCGAAGGAGAGCCGGGCGGCCAGTTCCCCTCCCGCCTTGGAACGGGCGCACTCCAGCATCCCTGTCGAGTAGTCGATGCCGGTGACCCGGAACCCTTCCCCCGCCAGGGCCAGCGCATAGTTTCCCGTGCCGCAGCCGGCGTCAAGCACCAAATCGCCGTCGGATTTCCGTCGCTCCCGGATGATCGCAACAGCAGTTTCGATCATCCGTTTCTTCAGCGGTGTCTGTACGCTGTCCCAGACGCGGCTGCCGTAGAACCCCCAGAACGCCCGATTTATACGTGAAAACAGCACACTTCCTCCTGCTGTACACCATATGACGACTGCATCTTCTAATCTCTCCGGAACGAGGAAACCGCCGTATACTCTTCATGACCGTCCCCCGTCACCAGGTCCGTTCCGCAGCGCAGCCAGGCGTGGGCCTTCATGGCATCCGGGCCGTTGGGCTCCCGGCTGATTCCGAGATAGAGGACGCCAGCCGCGCCGCGCCGGCCCAGCATGACCATCCCGGTCAGCCCCTGGGCCAGACAGGCGCTTTCCCAGGGTGTCCGCCGGGCTGCCGCCTTGACGGCCCAGGATATCTTCATCGCCGCGGGGTGGTTCCCCCCTCCCGGCTCCGCATTTCCCTCATACTGATTCAGCCTCAGACGGGCGGTAATGCTCTGAAACGGCATCAACAGGATCGCGGCCCGCGCCACCCCCAGCAGGAGAAATGCCTCGCAGAAAAGACCCAGCTCCCGCCAGCTCCGGGAACGGACCTTGCGGATGGCGTCAGCCGGCGACACGCACCAGGCCTTCCTTCTCCAGCTCTATCAGGAAGGGGAGTACATCGGCCGCAATCTGCTCCGGGGTTCCGTTAAATTCCTGCTCCAGCTTCCGGCAGAGGTCGGCAACCGTTACCGGCGCTTCCGTCAGTTCCCAGATCCGGCGGCCAATCGTATTCAGCGAAATATAGTTATTCCCCTTCATGTTAAGGATGACGATCTCGTTATCCACCGGGGCAGTCATCATCCCCTCGCTGCGAACGACTGTCGTTGTCATCTCAATGCTCATCCCTATCCTCCAGAGCCCGTCACACAGGCTGATTGTTGTCGTCCAGGTAACCAAAACGGCGCATGGTCTCGCCATGGGCCTCCATCAGCCGTCGCACCAGTTCCGGCGCCAGTTCGTCCCGCCAGCCGCCGACCCGGCCGCTACGGAAGAAGAGTCCCGGCGAACGGGGCGAACGCTCCCGAAAATCTTTAGCCTTTTCCTGCCCCTGCAATTCGTTGAAATCGGAAAAGGCTACCGCCTTCCGAACCCGCTCCCCGTCCCACGGCAGGCCGCAAAAACGCACCACCGCACCGAAGCTTCCCTCCGGATCACTCCGCAGGTCCTCATAGCGCACCGGGCAGCAGCGAAGGCCGGACTCGTCCAGCCAGCTCCGCACATGGCCGCTCCATGACCCCATTTTTTGCTGGAGCTGGTCAGTCATTCCTCCCAACGTGCGGGCCAGGGTATAGTCCGGATCGCAGAGCACCTCCACCGCCAGATCCACTGTCAGCCCCCAGTGATGGGCACAGGAGGCGGCCATATCCAGCGGATTGCGGACGATGTAGACCACGCCGCCGGTGACATCGGCAGGAAAAATCCCCTCGCCGCGGTCGGTCCTCCCCCAGGCGTCGTGGACCTTCATGTAGAGATTCTGCTGCTCTTCCCGGGCCATGCAGCGGTATACCCCGGGGCGCAGCCGCTCGATGACGGCATCGTCCAGCGCCGAAGCCTCCACACCGGCCCATTCGTCGAACCAGATCCGTGAACTGGCAATAGTGCCGTACTTGGCCTTGTTGATATCGGCCGGCTCGTTCCCGTTGCGCAGGTAATTGGTCAGCAGCATGCGCATCCAGGTGTTGCCTGACTTCGGGTAGGATGCCAGCCAGTAGATGTCAGCCATGCAGGATCGCCTCCACCACCTCGTCCAGGCTCCAGCGGTCGACCGGCCGCGTGATCTGGACCAGTTCAACCTGCCGCACCACCTCGGACACCAGAGAAAACAGGCCATGATGCTCTTCCGGAAACAGCGGCCCGTAGATGCACTCCTGCAGTGCCGCAAACTTGCCGGCACCTTCGAGACGGGTAACGGCCATCCGATCACCTGCCGGCGCAATGAGATGATAAATCGCCCGCAGCGGCAACTGTTCAGCCAGCGTATCCTCCGGGGCCACCGGCACCAGCACCTTGGCGCCCCGCAGCGGGTTGCGCGGCAGGTTTGCCACATCGTGCCCCAGCTTCGTGGCGGCATCCGCGCAGAGGTTCATCTTGGGCACTCCCGGCAGGGCGATGATCCGTCCCTCGCGGTCCGTATCAAGGACGGTAATGTCGTCCGTCAGCATACGGCAGCCCCGTTCCAGCAATGCCGCCTGGGTGGTGGATTTGCCCGCCCCTGACGTGCCGGTCAGCGCGACCGCCCCCTCCGGCGTCAGCGCCACATTGGCGTGGAGGACCAGCAGCCCCCGCTGCCGGAGCAGCGCAGCCATCACGCTCGCCAGCAGGTGGGCGCACAATTTTGCATCCCTGGCCGTGGGGTTGCGATAGAGCGTGATCCGCTCCCCCCCCTCCACCAGGAAACGTCCCGACTGCAGCCCCCCGCGGAAGATGAACTGACCGGGCGCCGCCTGCCAGGTGGGGCCTTCTACCTGGGGCTGCTCCAGAAATCCCGGCACATCCCCTTCCAGCACCCGCACATCGGGAACGGCAGCCGCAGGAGCGGGAGTCAGGATCGGACAGGGGAACGGCACCTCCAGGGTCAGGTTGTAAAGGCGGTACAGATAGGTCATCGGCCAGCATCCCGTCGCGATGAACAGTCTGCGATAATTGCATCAGCCAGGGCGTCGGCGCGCCAACTCCCCCGCGGGCGGTGCAGTTGGCGGAACTTCACGTTCTGGGCCAGCGCCCCGGCCAAACGGAAGTAATCGATCCGGCTGCAAAGTGCATCGGCAATGCGGCTGTTGTAGACCATGGTTCCTATCCTGCCGAAGCGGGCAGTCCCGGCTATATCCGCAAGTTCCACCTCACGGACGACCCGGACATCCAATTGGTATAGAGCATCGAGAAGATAAGAGGGCTTTTCAATCCCGCCCGTGGGAAGATACAGCCGGCGATTGGGGTCACACGGTTCGATAGATAAGGAGTCGATCCCCAACTGTTCCAGAGCTATCTGCCAGAGCGCCACGCCGGTACCGGCCGGGTAGACGGTCGGCCGCCCCTCGCCGTCGAGACCTACGACCGCCAGATCGTCCCCCAAC
>CAZSTJ010000044.1:0-17744 GCA_964609805.1 uncultured Geobacter sp.
ACCTGCGATGGCCCGTTTTACCGGAATCAGGAGATTGCGGTCGTCGGCGGCGGCAACACCGCTATCCAGGATGCCCTGCACCTGACCAAATTTGCTGCCAAGGTGACCGTGATTCATCGCCGGGGCGAACTGCGGGCGACCAAAATTCTGCAGGAAAAAGCCTTCTGCAACCAGAAGATCGATTTTCTCTGGAACACCCAGGTCAAGGAAATCCGGGGCGGCAAGAGCGGGGTCGAGGAACTCCTGCTCGGCCATCACAACGGCGACGAATCCACCCTCAAGGTGACCGGCATCTTCGTCCTCATCGGCATCGCTCCCAATAAAGACATCCTGCCGCTTGACCAGCTCCAGACCGACGCGGACGGCTTTGTCCTCACCGACGGGGAGATGGCGACCAATATCCCCGGTGTCTTTGCCGCCGGGGACATCCGCAGCAAACGTTCGCGGCAGATCATCAACGCGGCCGGCGAAGGCGCGGTCGCCGAGTTGTCGGCCGAACATTATCTCGGCAACCAGGCGCCGGACCAACCACTCAATTGCAGTGAACTGTGAGGCCAGCCATGGAGCAGCAGAGTAAACAATCCAACAGGAGCGCCCGAATCGGCCTGTTGCCTGTATTGGTGTTGACCGCCAGCCTGCTTGCTGGCTGCTCCGCCTTTGACGGCATGTTCAGCGCCTTTCGCTTCGGCGAGGATGAGGACCCCAAGTCGCTGCCGCCTGAAACCCTGATCGTTCAAGGGATGGATGCCTACGATGTTGGCGACTACAGCACCGCCATCAAGTCCTTCAAGGCGATCCTCGACGAACATCCGTTCAGTGCCCAGGCCATGCTGGCCGAACTCAAGACGGCCGACGCCCATTACTACAACAAGCAGTACCCGGAAGCCAAAATCCAATACAAAGCATTCGAAGAACGGCACCCTACCAACGAGGCCATGCCCTATGTCCTCTTTCAGATCGGCATGTGCGACTTCATGCGCAGCGACCGCATCGATCGCGACAGCTCCGGGGTACAGGATGCCATCAAATCCTTCAACCGCCTGATCCAGGCCTACCCTCAGTCGCCCTACTCCAAGGAGGCCAGGGTGCGCCTCCAGGAAGCCAAAGAATTTATTGCCAACCACGAATACTTTGTCGCCGATTTCTACGTCCGCATGGAAAAGTACGCCGAGGCCCAGCACCGGCTGAAATACATCCTCGCCATGCACCCGGAGTCTTCCGTCGCGCCCCAGGCAAAAGCCCTGCTGGACAAGCTTGAATCGGGCAACCCGCCGACCACGGGCATGCGCAAGTGGTTGCCGGATTTCATGACCACAGCGCCCGCTGAACGCGAAGCCAAACAGCAGGCCGTGGGCGACAAAGCCGCACCTGCGCCTCGGAACGGAGACCCAGGTCAGGACTAGAAGGGCAGGTGGGACCAACCGACCGAGGCAGTTGGTCAGCCGCCGAGTTCGCCCGCCAAAACCTGCAACAGTTCCCCAACCTCCCGTTCGGTGTTGACCACCAGGCAATCCGCCTCTTGCCCTGGATTCGGCCGTTCAAACACCTGTTTCTGATGGAGATAAACCTCCCAGCGCCCATCGGAAACCGCCCCCCTGTCCCGAGCCCGCAACGCAAGCCGCCTCTCAACCTCGGTATCCGAGCAGGTACACCAGACAAAGACACAACGCGCTGTCGCCGCTTTCGCCAGATGCCGCACATGGTCCCGATCGTGCCGCCGGCCGTAGGAACCATCGAGCACCACCGTTTCCTCGCCGTTGGCAAAGTCGGCTCTGGCCCGATCAAGCATGGCCGCATAGGTTTTTTCTGTCCACTCGGAGGCGTAAATACCCTGACCGACCGGATCGGGCCGCCGATCCGTGGGCTCCAGACCGATCAGTTCCTTGCGAACGCGGTCGGTGTTGTAGTACGTCGCCTGACATCGCTTGGCCCATGCCTGGCCCAGGGTCGATTTTCCCGAAGCGATCATGCCGAAAAAGACCAGCAGGGTTTTCATGGTGTGCTCCGGCCAGCGGATCCTGGCTCACACCGTCGCATATCGATGCGCCAGCTGGAAATACCTGCCAGCGCCGGCCAGGCACTCGGCCCGCACCGCCGCATCAACGGCCGCATCGGCGGCCGTGAACAGCCCGATCTTGCCCCGCACATAGGCGCGGTAGCAAGCGTAGAACGGCAACATCCCGGGCAGGCCGTCATCGCCGGTGGCCTGGACGAAACGGTCGATGAAATACTGCGACAATTCCTCCAGGCCGTGGAAATCCAGATCCATGGCCAAAAAGGCGACATCGGAGGCGACGTCGCCAAACCGGAACCGCTCGTTGAACTCGATGCAGTCGTAGACGTAGACCCGGTCGGCCAGGCAGATGTTGGCCGAGTAGAGGTCGCCGTGACAGTCGCGAATCCAGCCGCCGTCGATCCGCCGCTGAAACAACTCCGGCCGGGCGAGCGTGGCGCGGGCAGAGGTGGAGATCGCATCGAACTGTTCCTGACTGAGCGCACCCTGACCGATGAACGCCTGCGTCTGCTCGAAATTCTCCAGCACGTTGACCGCGACCGCATCGGCCGTGCCAAAGCGCCGGATCGATTCGCCCGTCTCGGCCTGTCGGTAAAAGTCAGCCAACACCCCGACCAAGGCGTCGATATGCCCGGCATTGAGCACCCCTGCCTTGATCAGGTTGCTCATCATTCGGTCTTCCGGCATCCGCCGCATGCGGACGCCATATTCGACCACCGGGCCCCTGCCGTTGAGCGCCCAGCCGTCGGGCTCTTTGGTCACTTCGACCACGCCGAGGTAGATGTCCGGGCAGAGGCGACGGTTGAGCAGCACCTCCTGGCCGCAGCAGATCCGACGCTTCTCCAGGTCGGAAAAATCAAGAAATCCGAAGTTGACCGGTTTTTTGAACTTATAGACAAAGTCGCCGGCCAGGATGACAAGCGAGATGTGGGTCTGCACCAGGCGAAGCTCGGGCGCTGGATGGTCGTAGCACTCCGGCCGCAGGAGCGCCTGGAGAAAGCGTGGCAGTTGGTCGCTGGTCATGGGGTATACCTCCGCTGTGTCGCAAAGCTGTGAGCAATGGATTCGGGCCGCCAATCTAACAGAACGCGCCTGCGGCGTAAACTGTTTACGCCGCCTGTGGCGCATGGTACATGTACTGCCACTTTTTAAAGATACGCGATGAATGAACAGACCCTGACAGCGCTGCTGCACCAGATCCGGGAGGGCCGGATTGACATTGCTTCCGCTCTGGAGCAACTCCGTCGCCTGCCGATGGAACTGCTCGATTCGGCCCGGCTTGACCACCACCGCGCCCTCCGCACCGGACTGCCCGAGGTGGTGTTTGGCGAAAACAAATCGACCGAACAGCTGGTCGAGATCCTGACCGCCCTGCTCCACTCCGATTCGGTGGCTCTGGCCACCCGGGTTTCGCCGGAAAAGGCCGAGGCCGTTCAGGCCATGCTCCCCGGGCTCGCCTATCATCCCGCGGCCCGCATCCTCAGCGGCAACGACCGGCATATTCCCAAAGATCAGGCCGCCGGTCTGGTGGTCATCGTCACTGCGGGCACCTCTGATCTGCCAGTGGCGGAAGAGGCCCGGGTTTCCCTGCAGTGGTTCGGCCACCCGGTGGAGACCGTCCATGACGCCGGAGTGGCCGGCATCCACCGCATCCTCGCCCATTCGGCGCTGCTGCAACAGGCCCGGGTGATCATCGTGGTGGCCGGCATGGAGGGCGCCCTGCCCTCGGTGGTAGCCGGCATGACGAGGGCGCCGGTCATCGGCGTACCGACCAGTGTGGGCTACGGCGCGGGAGCGGGCGGTTTTTCCGCCCTGCTCGGCATGCTCACCAGCTGCTCGCCGGGGCTGGCGGTGGTCAACATCGACAATGGCTTTGGCGCCGCCTGCATGGCCGCTGCCATCAACCGGAAGATCTGAATTCCAGACCACGCGTCCCTCGCTTTTCTCCTGATTTCCACCCCGAAACACCGCCTTTTTCCGCCGAATTCGGCATCACCCCATTGCGTGAAGGCGGGCGAAGACGTATAATCGGTCCATTTTATGCGTACATTCTCCATTCAACCCCCTCTCGCAGGCCCAGGGAAGATGCAATGAACTCCAGCTTGAAACTGAAAATCGGCCTTGTATTTCTCCTCATCCTCTTCTGCGGCGTGGCCCTGCTGCCGTCGCTCAATCCAAACCTCCCGGACTGGTGGAAAAAATACATGGCCCCCGCAGGCCTGAAGCTCGGCCTTGATCTCCAGGGCGGCATGCATATCGTCCTTCAGGTCGATCTGGACAAGGCGGCGGACAATTCCCTTGATCTCGCGGCCTCGGATTTCAAATCAGCCCTGGCGGAAAAGGGCATCAACGCGGTGCGGATGGATTCAAGTTCCGCCAAAAACATTCTCTTCACCCTGCCCAACACCGGCGCCATCGACGCGGTCAAGCAGATCCTGAAAGACAACTTCCCCAACCTGGAAACCCAGGTGCAGGCCGAGGCCGGCAGCTTTCCCCGGGTGACCCTGCAACTCAAGCAGGAGGAGATTGACTACATCCGCAAGAACGCAGTCAATCAGTCGCTGGAGATCATCCGCAACCGCATTGACCAGTTCGGCGTTGCCGAACCCATCGTCCTGCGCCAGGGCGAAAATCAGATCGTCGTCCAGTTGCCCGGCGTCAAGGATCCCAAGCGGGCCATGAGCCTGATCGGCCAGACCGCGCAGCTGGAGTTCAAACTGGTGGCCGAAACACCCGGCCTCAATCTGCCGCAGCTGATCGACGAGGCCGTGCGCGCAGGTCAGTGGAAAGAGGGCGAGAGCCGCAAACAGCTCAACCTGGCGCTGCAGGGCCGCCTGCCGCAGGGGACCGAGGTCTATTTTGAGAAAGAGATCGACAAGCAGACCAAGCGTGAGATCAAGACGCCCCTGGCCCTGGAGACGCCTATCCTGATGACCGGCGAGATGGTCAAGAACGCCCAGGTCCGCATTGGCGGCACCTTCAACGAGCCCTATGTCAGTCTGGATCTGACCGGCCACGGCGGCAAGGTTTTTGCCAATATCACCGAAAAGAGCGTCGGCCGGCGGCTGGCTATCGTGCTGGATGAAAACGTCCGCTCCGCCCCGGTCATCCGTGAAAAGATCCTTGGCGGCAGCGCCCAGATTTCTGGCAGCTTCAGCCACGAGGAAGCCACCGACCTGGCCATCGTTCTCCGGGTCGGCGCCCTGCCCGCGCCGGTGGACATCATCCAGAACCTGACCGTCGGTGCCAGCCTGGGCCAGGATTCCATCAACAAGGGGCTCACCGCTGGCCTGCTCGGCACCGTGCTGGTCGTGGCCTTCATGATCATCTATTACCGGCTCTCCGGCATCATCGCCAACCTGTCGCTGGTGCTGAACATCCTGCTGCTGTTCGTCGGTTTGGCCATGTTCGGGGCCACCCTCACCCTGCCCGGCATCGCCGGCATCATCCTCTCCATCGGCATGGCGGTGGACGCCAACGTCCTCATCTACGAACGCATGCGCGATGAATTCGCGCTCGGCAAATCGGTGCGAGCCGGCGCCGAGGCCGGATTCAGCAAGGCCTTCTGGTCGATCGTCGACTCCCAGGTTACCACCCTGATCACTGCCCTGGTGCTCTTCCTGTTTGGCACCGGGCCCATCAAGGGGTTTGCCATCACCCTGACGCTCGGTATTCTTTTCAACCTGTTCGCCGTGCTCTTCGGCTCCCGGCTGCTGTTCGACACCCTGTTCAGTTTGAAGCTGATCAAGGAGATCCGTTTCTTCCGCCTGATGCGTAAATCGAATTTCGATTTCATGGGCGTGCGCAAGATAGCCTTTGCCGTCTCCGCCGTCTTTGTGCTGCTGGGGCTGGTCGCCTTTGTTCAGATCATGCGCGGCAAAGCCAACATGGGCGTCGATTTCACCGGAGGCACCCTGCTGCAGTACACGACCGACAAGCCGTTCAATCTCTCCGATGTCCGTGGCGCACTGGAAAGCGGCGGCTTTGCCGGGGTCGATCTGCAACAGGTGACCGGCGAAAACCAGCTCATCGTCAAAATCAAGAAGTCGGAGGAAAAGGTTGGCGACCTGAGCGACAAAATCACCGGCGCGCTTGACAAATCCCAGAGTGGGGTATCCTTCTCGCTGGAGAGTAAATCCGAGATCGGCGCCTCAGTCTCCGCCGACCTCCGTAGCAAGGCCATACTTTCCGTGATACTCTCCATGCTGGGCGTGGTGCTGTATCTGGCCCTGCGCTTCGACTTCCGTTTCAGCGTCGCGGCCACGGCAGCCACCTTCCATGACGTCCTGGCCGTGCTTGGCATCTGCTGGTTGATGGATAAGGAGATTACCCTCCTGATCATCACTGCCCTGCTCACCCTGGCCGGGTTTTCCCTCAACGACACGGTGGTCATCTTTGACCGCATCCGCGAGAACATGCACAAGGATGACGGGCTCAGCTTCCATCAGGTCATCAACGACAGCATCAACCAAACGCTGGCCCGATCAATCATCACCGTGCTCACGGTGCTCTTCACCGTGACCTCGCTCTTTCTCTTCGGTGGGGCGACCCTGCACGATTTCTCATTCGCTCTGCTCATGGGTATGTTCGTGGGTTCGTTCTCCTCCATCTTTGTCGCCAGTCCGCTGCTGGCCATCCAGGGAGACAAAAACCTGTGAGCCCGGGACAGTTGCCGGAACAGTTTGCGCCGATCGAGGCAACGCGGCTTCTGCGCTTTGCCTGCCATCCTGGGGTAGCCTGCTTCACCGAGTGCTGCCGGGAACTGGACCTGGCCCTGACGCCTTACGACGTCCTTCGGCTCAAACGCCATCTCGAAATTTCGTCCGGGAAATTTCTTGCCCAGTATGTGATCGTGGAATGGGACGAACAGCAGGTGTTTCCAAACTGCTACCTGACCATGGTCGACGACGGCCGCGCCAGCTGCGTTTTTGTCGATGCGGCAGGCTGCACCGTCTATACCGATCGGCCAGGCAGCTGCCGGGCCTATCCCATTGGCCGTGGCGCCGCGCGTACGGTCGAGGGGAGGCCGGCTGAATCGCTGGTCCTGATCCGGGAGCCGCACTGCCTTGGATTTGGCGAGGAAGCCGAGCAGGCGGCTGGCGACTATCTCCGCGACCAGGGGCTGGAACCTTACAACCAGTACAACGACGCCCTGTTGGAGCTGCTGCAGCACCCACGGGTGCGAAACCGCACCTTCCGGCCCACGCGGCATCAGTTGGATCAGTATATGCTCGCGCTTTACGATCTGGATCAATTCCGCAGCGCGTTGAACGAGGGCCGCCTCACCCTGGCCGACCCGTTGACCCCGGCTCAGCTCAAAGGCTTGACTGGCGATGACGAGGAATTGCTGTTGCTCGGCATCCGCTGGCTGATGCGTGAGTTTTTCGGCGAGTAAGCCGCAGGGTGGTCGCCATGGGAATGCCTGCGTCTCCGTTTGACCCTGAACTGCTCGATCGCCTGCGACGAATCAGCGCCGATTTCTGTCTGACCGAGGGCGGTTCCCACGGCCCCGACCACAGCGAACGGGTGCTGCAGACCGCGCTGGCCATGGGACGACGGATGAGCGCACGCCTTGATATCCTTGCCCCTGCGGCCCTGCTGCATGACATCGGCCGCCACGAGGAAAGCCAGAGCAGGGGCGTCATCTGCCATGCCCAGCACGGCGCCGATCTGGCCCCACCGCTACTGCGCAAGCTCGGCTACGGTGAGGAGGACATCCAGGCTATCTGCCACTGTATTCGTGCCCATCGCTATCGCGGCGGCATCGAACCCGCGTCGCTGGAGGCCAAGATCCTGTTCGACGCCGACAAACTCGATTCCATCGGCGCCATCGGCATCGGCCGCGCCTTTCTCTTTGCCGGCCAGATCGGCGCCCGTCTGCACAACCCGGAGATCGACCCCGCGCAAACCAGCGCTTACTCCGTGGAGGACACAGCCTATCGCGAATTTTATGTGAAGATGTCCAAGGTACGCGATCAGATGCTGACCCCGGTCGGCCGCCAGATGGCCGAACATCGGCACACCTTTATGGAAGCCTTTTTCCGGCAACTCACCCGGGAAGTAGGAGGGACTAGCCCGTGAACCAGACTGCGGCGGGAAACAACATGCTGAAACTGGTGGTGTTCGACTGTGACGGAGTCATGTTCAGTTCCAAGGAGGCCAACCGCGCCTATTACAACCACCTGCTCCAGGCCTTCGACTGCCCCCCCATGGACGAGGACGAACTCAACTACGTCCATATCCACAACGTCAACAACTCGGTGGCGCACATTTTCCGCAACCACCCACACATCGCCAAGGACTTGGTGAACGCCTTTCGCAGCACCCTGGACTACACGCCGTACCTGCAGTACATGCTGATGGAGCCGGATCTGGTGGATTTTCTCAGCCTCATCAAACCACGCTACCATACTGCCATTTCCACCAATAGGACCGACACCATGGAAACCATCCTCGACACCTATGGCCTGCGCCCCTGGTTCGACATGGTGGTCACGGCCCTGACCGCAGCGCGGCCGAAACCTGCGCCGGACGGGCTGATAATGATCCTGGAACGGTTCGGGGTCAAGCCAGAGGAGACAATTTATATCGGTGATTCAGAGATCGACCGGGAACACTGCGCCGCGGTCGGCGTGGATTTGATCGCGTTTCGGAACAGGGCTCTGCAGGCCCGCTATCATGTGGATGACTTTCTCAGCATCACCGCCCTGCCCCCGTTCAAGGGAACGGACGGCCCGTAATCGCCGCTGCCGCTATTCGCCCTCATCCAGGCGGCGAAGTCCTTCCATCAGAATCATCATAAAGTCGCCGATCTCCCGTGCCGTCATCAAGGCCTCCGGCAGACCGGGGAGGAAATGAAAGTCGCCCTTCTTTTCCATGAGCATGGCGTAAACTGCCTCCTGATTGTCCAGGTCGTCAAACCGAGCCGCCAGCAACCCGCCTTCCCGAAACGTCACCCGCGCCGACCTGTCGCCAAAATTCATGATCAGCCGACCCGTTTTCTGGTGCATGTGAAAGACCTGAAGCAACTCCGCCGGCACGATTGCCTCAATCCTGCCGCTGATCACAGAGGCGTCGTTAACCGGGATGACGGCAGCCTGGGTCCGCATGCTGTCGGCCATCGGCTTGTCAGTCAACTGGAACTTGATCAGCCCGGAACACCCGCCACAGGTGAAGACCGTTTCCCGTTCCTTGGCAAAATCAGATGCGGCCAGGGGTAAGAGGGCGAACAACAGACCGGTGAGTTCACGCACCAGGATCAGGCAGGCAGAGCGCCCCAGGGGCAACTCCACGGCCTTGTCCGTGAGGATAAAGCAGTCCTCCTGGCTATACAGGGGACAATTCCTGGCGTGCCGGATCTCAAACGGGGCTTTGAACGAATCCATCAATCTCCTGTCGGCGAATGGGACGAATATATATACTCTACCTTATTATGACTCATTCGCTCAACGAATTGTTATCAAGTAACTTTGCGAACTTTTTTTTTTGGCCTCGACGTTGCGACTTGTTTCATAAATTTAAATGCCTTACAATAGAACCTGTTTCGGGACACTATGCATCAAGGTGGTGTATCCACTTCCTCTGGGAACGGTACAGGGCGTTTATTCACTATATGACCAGCTAAGCAACATTGACGCAGTTTATTCATCAGGCTCAAGACTGGGAAAATCCGGCGTCAATATCAACGATTCCAAACCGGATTACGGTCCGTCCGATGGCGTGACGGGTGATTGAGCCTGCTAATAGCAGGCAATAATACGGGACATTCTCATGACCATGGGTTCTCAGCAGCTGGCTGAAGATTACGCGCAGCTTAAAGAGCTAATAGAATTATACCCCAACATCTCGATCATCAAGGTGGAAGGGCAACCGCCGGACAAGTACGAATTGGAGTACCGGCTTCGGGGCTTTATCAAAAATGATAGCGGAACTGTCGATATCGGTGACGCGCACAGAGTCCGCATCAGCCTGCCTTTTGGATATCCCCACTTTGCTCCGATCGCCAAACCCCTGACGCCGATCTTCCACCCGGATATTGATCCTGCTGCCATCCGCATAGCGGATCACTGGCAGAAGAATCCTTCCATGCCCGATCTGGTCCTGCTCATCGGTGAGATGATCTGTGGCAACGTATTCAACCTGGACGCCCCCTTCAATCAGGACGCCGCCGACTGGTACACTGCCAATAAGGACAAATTGCCGCTGGACTCACTCAGCATTGCCGACATTGTCGAATCAGGGGAAGAATTCGACACACTGGCCGATGACACTTTTGCCTCCCTGGGCCTTGAGAGTGATGATTTCCTTGAACCGGAACGTCCGGTTACCGAGGAAGACCTGCAACAGATCCGTGATCTGCTCGCCCAGAACAAGGTTTTTACCGCCAACAAACGATTGATTGAAATGCTGGACAAGGTCGACATCCCTGACCTTGATGCCATGCAGCAGGAAATAAGCAAAGTTCTTCGCAAGACCGATCAGTTGTTCAAACTCGCTGAACAACTGGAAGATTTAGGTAAATTTGGCGAGGCCATGGAGGTGGTCGACAACCTTATGGCCATCGCCGCCGATGCCCCCGGGGCTGCCTCGCTACGGGAACGCATGCAACAGGCCTATCTGCTTGCCCCCCAGGGCAAGACCCCTCCTCCCAAGCAAGATATCAACCAAATTGAAACCAAATCGAAACCCGCTGCAAAACAATCGGAGTTGGCCCCACCCAGGTTGAAGGGAAAAAGAGCATGGCCCACTTTTTCCTTCCCGTTCAAGCCTGTCCTCCTCGCCATTGTTTTACTGGGACTTTGCATCGGCGCCATCTCTCTCTATCTCAAGGATCAAAACGTTATCAGCCGGAGTCAGGCCAACCTGCTGCAAAGTAAATTGCTCTCTGAGAAACGACAATTCGACACCGCCCTACAACTTCTGGAAACCGCAAAAGACAGTTTAGCCGATTTGACGGTTTTGCGTTTCCGCAAGGACAAATTGAATCAGGAAATCGAGACCGCCATCGCGGCTCCCGTCCTTCAAGAGGGACTGAAAGGACGCGTACTGCATGAGGGTCAGTACCTCCCGGTCCGCACGGTGGAGGCATTGGGAGAACTGACTGCGCTCACCGACCAGGCCCAAGCCCTGGTCAGTCAGAACAAACTCGATGAAGCCCTTGCGATCTACCGCAAAGCGCTGCAACATGCATCCAAGCACGACCTTGAGACACAGAAAGCGCTGATCACTAATTATATCAAGTCGGTGGAATTACGGAACGCCCTTGGCGCTGCCGAAAAGGCGGAACAGGCGAAAGACTGGCGCGCCGCCGCGGACGCCTACAGGACAGCATTGGCTCTTTCCGGAGAATTGACGAACCTTGGCTCAGCCAGTGACATCACCCATCGATTGACTGCAGCTGCCTTTCGCCATGAATTTGATCAATCAAAAAAAGCATTCAGTCAGTCACAATGGCAGGAAACAATAGCCTTTCTCCAACAGGCGCAGCAGGCAATAACAGCCAACCCCGACGTGGTCACTACCAAGGAGCGGCAGGATCTTCATCAACTGCTAGTCAACGCCCGACTGTACAGCACACTCTCCGTGGCACGCGAAGCCTACCAAAACAAGAATTGGGATGTGGCAATTAAGGAATATCAGAATGCTCTGGAACTCTTGGCCCAGGAACCCGGCAATATTGGAGAATCGCTGAACGAGTCTATTGCCAAGATCGAGAAGACCCTGCTCATGGTCAAAATTGCGCAATTGCAAGACAAGGTGTTACTCGCTGAAGGGAAAAAAGACCTACCGAAGGTTGTCGAGCATAACCGTGATATTCAAAAGCTGATTCGCGCAAGCAGTCACGCCAACGACCCGGCGGTCAAGACGGTGATGCAGAAGGTTACCGAGCAGATAGACAAGAATTTGGATCAGATAGCCAAAAACGAAAAGATCGCCTGGCTGGAATCACACTTCGAAGAGATATTTCGCGCCAACTACCCCACCTTTTCCGGCTCCAAACTGGTGCAACCCAAGGCTGTCTTCCTGAAAAAAGTGGACAACAAATCCATTTTCACCATTACCTGCATTGAACGCAGCCAAGGCAGTTCCTCAAAACTTGAACTCAATTATATGGTTGATGAGGAAACTGGAAAGTGGTCGGTATACACGGGCAAATAACCCCCCGACTGCAGCATCATCTGCGTTCATGGTCAAGGCGTAGCAGCGCGATCTGCCTTGACCAGCCAGCCATGCAGGCTCTCAGATCAGGAACCTGAACTCTCCTTTTCCCAGGAGGTCATGCAGGTGCAGGATGCCCTGCAGCCTCCCTTGCTCGTCGACCACCGCCAGCACTGTGATTTCGTGCTGCTGCAGCAGGCTCAATGCATCGGCAGCCATCAGGGATGGGGATATGGCGATGGGGTCGGGCGTCATTACTTCAGCCAAGTGTATCTCCTGCAAACTTTTTCGAGATGATATCAATCGCCTGAGATCGCCATCCGTCACAATGCCAAGCAACTTTTCCTCGCTGTCGAGGATGAACACGGCCCCAAGGTTTTTTCCGTTCAGTTCGGCGACGGTCTCCGTCATGCTGGCCTGGATTGGGACCGCAGGCACCTTATCGCCAGTGAGCATCACCTCCTGAACAGCAACCTTGAGGCGCTCCCCCAGACTCCCCCCCGGATGATTCTTTCTGAAATCCCTTGCCTGAAACCCCTTCCTGGTCAGCAGGGCCACGGCCAGGGCATCGCCCATGGCCAGCGTTGCCGTGGTCGAAGTAGTTGGTGCAAGCCCGAGCGGACACGCCTCTCTCAGGACGGCTACCTTTAAGGTGACGTTTGCCTGGTGTGCCAGGGTTGAGTCGCTTCTGCCGCAAATAGCAATCACCGGAATCGCCCGCTCCCTGAAGTAATGCAACAACCGGTTGAGTTCAACCGTCTCGCCAGAATACGAGAGGGCCAAAACTACGTCGGCGGAAGAGACCATGCCAAGATCGCCGTGCATAGCCTCCACGGGATGGAGGAAAAAAGACGCCGAACCGGTCGAGTTGAGGGTGGCTGCGATCTTCTGGCCGATAATTCCCGATTTTCCGATCCCGGTAACAACAACACGACCGGGGCAGGCGGCAAGTATATCGACCGCCTGTTCGAATTCCGGCCCAAGACCATCCCGCACCGCGAGAATGCCTTCCGCTTCCATGGTCAGGACTTGCTGTGCCAATGCCGTGGTCATACCTCAAGCCTCATATCGATCACGCAACGACCCTTAGAGCAGCCTGCCAGCATGGCCTGAATCTCAACCTCCAGCTGACGTAATGAAAGGCAACGGGTTATCCGATCAAGATTGTTCATTTTCCACTCGCCAGCAAGTTTGTTCCATATGATCAGCCGCTTTACCATGGGACAGTTGGCGGAATAAATCCCAAGTAAATGCACGCCACGAAGAATAAACGGATACACATTGAGCGGCAGGTCTCCTGAGGCGGCGTTACCGCAACTGGTGACCACACCATCAAAATCTGTAGCCTTGATCGCTGCAGAGAGGATCAAGCCGCCAACAGTGTCTATCACCCCTGCCCATCGAGGAGGGAGCAGTTGTTTTTTCTGCTCGAGCAAAACCGTCTGTCGATCAAGTACCTGCGATGCACCCAAGGACTGAAGATATTCGGCCTCGTTCATCTTACCGGTGACAGCAATGGTCTCATAACCGAGAGAATGCAAGAGTACAATGGCAATGCTGCCAACCCCGCCAGTCGCGCCAGTGACAAGAATCGGACCCGAACTCGGGGTAATATCGTTTTTCTGCAATCCCAATACACAGAGACCCGCTGTAAAACCAGCGGTTCCCAACTGCATTGACTCAAAGAGGGTCAGGTTCTCTGGCAGCCTGACTACCCAACTTCCAGGCACCCTGATATACTGCCCGAACCCACCGGCTGTGTTCATGCCGAGATCGTAGCCGGTGCAGATGACTTGATCGCCACGCCTCCAATCGGGAGATGTGGAGTGAACAACTACCCCTGAGGCGTCAATGCCTGGCGTGTGAGGGTATTTTTTAGTTACTCCCTTGTTGCCACTGGCGGAAAGTGCATCCTTGTAATTAAGTGAAGAATACGCAACCTGAATCAGCACTTCACCTTGGGGCAGATCTTCGACGCTACGCTGTTGAGTCGCCAGCCGATACTGTCCCTGGTTGTCTTCGGAGACAACAAGAGCTGAGAATTTGGGATTTTCCATTGCTGTAGTTTTAATCGAGCTGTGAAATAGAGCGAACCAAGGGTGAAAGCAGTACAGGAAAAAATGAGAGTGAAATATACAATCTCAAGGAGTTGGTGTTTCTACCGTCTGGTCGTGCGGCTTGAGTTGACCACTCTTGATGGAGTGGACAATTCCCGAGGCATCGCGAAGGCGATACCCGCCTTCAGGCCCAATTCCATGACCAGTCCCTGCAAGGCTGACTGAGCCAGCCGTATACATCACTTTTCGATCAAGGAGGTAATCATGTTCCTGCCACTGCGCTAGCACCCTGGAACGATCAACCTGCAACAGGCCAGCTTTTTCGCTGATGGCTTCTACAAGTTGTACCAAAAAGGAGTTGAGATCATACGTCTTGCCGGAACAGACGCTGAGTGTGGTGATAATCGAATGCAACGCTGGTGAAAAATCATCGAGACCACTGTTCACATTCAGGCCTACGCCAATTATGACCCAGGCTGATGGCGGCAAGGATGAAGAATGCAGTTCAGGAACACTTTCGCAGAGAATGCCGGCAACTTTACGATCTGCAAGATACAGATCATTGGGCCATTTGATCATGGTCGCCAATCCAGTCTCTGCAGCAATAACTTCACGACAGGCAAGTCCGGTGGCCAAGGTGACAAGGGGTAGGAATTCGGGTGGCAGGTCTGGGCGCAGGACAAGAGAAAAGTAAAGTCCTCCTGATGGTGAACTGAACACTCTGCCGTATTGGCCACGGCCGCCGGACTGCTTCTCAGCGCGGACCACCGTGCCGGACGGACAACCCTCCGCGATCAATTCCTTGGCAATCCGATTTGTGGAGTCGGTTTCGTCGTAAGATAGTATCCGCGAAATGGCCATCAATCGGCTCACAACCTGCAACCCAATAAAAAAGCAGAGATCCTTCAGGATCTCTGCTCGCAAACAATCGGTCTATCGTGCGAAAAGCTTATTTTTCCTCGTTCTGGATTCGATCCGGACGAGCATACATGGTGGTAGATCCAGAAGACCAAAACATCAACTCGCCCTCGGTTACCAGTGCATTCGCGACTTTTTTTATGGCCATCGGTTTTGCATCCGGGTCACATGCATAAAAGTCCTTGATGTACAACTGAGGTTTGGGTGATTTGCTAGCCTTCTCAATGATGGCTTTTTTCAGTTCGTCTATGCTCAGTGCCATGATGCGCTCCTAAAGAGGGATGAAATACATACTTGATCGGCCCTGCTGAGGCAAGGCCGATCAATGGGTTCAAGCGATTACTTGGTATATGCGGCAGTATGACTAGTGAACTTGAACTGGGTGGTTGTGCGCCAGGTGTCATAAGCCAGACGGTAATCGTCGATCGATTTCTCGGTAAACGGTAGGCCGGTCTTTTCAAAGAACTTCTCCCAGCCGATCCGTTCCGCCCACTCGCCAACACGCTCGTATTTCTTGGCATCTTTGGCATAGGCTTCCAGGATCTGACGAACACAGGCGACGGTCTCAGGCCAGCGCGGGGTGGTGTTCGGCAGGAAGGGAACTACCAGTTTGGAGAATTTCGGTGCTGATTTTGAGTTGGAGACCTTTCCACCAACCAGAATCGCGATACCGTCACCTTCCGGATCGGCCAGCGGCATAGCCGGGCACATGGTGTAGCAGTTACCGCAGAACATGCAACGCTCGGCGTTGACGGTGACGCTTTTTACTTCCTCACCGGCGGAGTTGGTAGCCTTGGCAGGCTTAACAGCACCCAACGGACAGGAAGCGATCGCCAGCGGGATCTCGCAGACACCGCTGATACGATCGTTGTCGATCATCGGCGGTTTACGATGGATACCGAGGATGGCGATGTCCGATGCATGAACAGCACCGCACATATTCAGGCAGCAGGCCAGGGCGATGCGCACCTGTGCAGGCAGGGTCATGGAGCCAAAATACTCGAACAGATCATCCATGACGCACTTAACCGGACCAGAGGCGTCGGTTGCCGGAGTGTGGCAGTGCACCCACCCCTGGGTATGAACAATATTGGTGACGCAGGCGCCTGTTCCGCCGATCGGGAACTTGTTGCCATAGCTTTTGATGGTAGCCTTCAGCGGCTCAACTTTTTCCTCTGCATCCACCATGAACTCGATGTTGTTCCGGGTGGTGAAACGGAGGTGTCCACCGCAATGCTTATCGGCGATATCACAGATGTCCCGAATATAGTTGACAGTAGCCAGACGGGGAGAACCGCAGCGAACGGTAAACACCTTGGCGCCGGTTTCGGAAACGTGTACAAGCACACCGGGCTCCAGGATCTCATGATAGAGCCATTTGCCTTTATTCTCTTTGATGACCGGCGGCAGAAAATCGCCATAATATCTCGGTCCCAAGTCGGTAATCCGACCTTCCATTGGATTTTTCGGATCGTAACCCATTATATTATCTCCTCGTATAAGTTTCCGTTAAGAGTAGACGACGGTAATTTACGCAGCGTGGCGTTTTCTGAACTCAACAACGTCACGCTCCCAGCCACCAGGTACTTCCTCTTCGCTCCAGAAGACATAGGGGTTGGAACGCGGTTCCTTCACATGCTGGGGCAGAGCCTCGATTTCCATAACCTTGAGGAAGGTCGGCAGGCCGATACGCTGCATGGTCTCACCCACACGCTCGCGATTCTTACCAACTTCCATCCACCAATCCCAGACCTTCTCGATCATGTCGACAAGCCCTTCAAAATCATTTTCTGCGCTGACTTCGACAAAGGGAACAACAAGGGTTGCGAACTGTGCGCCATCAAGAATCGGGGCTTTTGCGCCGATGCAGATGGATGCGCCTTTCTCAACGCCAGGGCGCAAAGCACGGGGCATGACGTTGATGCAATGCATGCAGCGGGTACACTCAGCGTTATCAATCTTCAACTCGCCGCCTTCCATCCACATACACTGGGTTGGGCATAGAGCGATGACCTCTTTTTCGATGTCAAACTTGCCCCACTTGCCGCCCTTGTGCGCACCGGCATTGGCGGGATACTGCGCATCGTTGGCGATGTATTTCTGCACTGCGGCCTGATCAATACGGATGTTGTCTTTCCAGGTTCCGATAACAGCAAAGTCGGAACGGGCAATAGCGGCGACGCAGTCGTTGGGGCAGGCGGAGAATTTAAACTTGAACTTATACGGGAAAGCCGGGCGATGGATCTCGTCCTGATACCGCTGGGTCAGACTGTTGCAGGCTTCCTGCGCATCATAGCAGGCCCATTCACAGCGGGACTCGCCAAGGCAGCAGGCGGGCGTACGCAGGTTGGAGCCGGAACCGCCCAGATCCTGATTCAGATCATGGGTCAGATCCCAGAACAGCGGCTCAAGGTTCTCGGTGCGGGTACCGAGAAAGATCAGGTCGCCGGTGGAGCCATGGAAATTGGTTACACCGGATCCGTATTTTTCCCACAGATCCATCAACGCACGCAGATTCTCGGTGGAGTAGTACAGGCCGGACGGCTGGGCGATACGAACGGTGTGGAAATGCTCTACGCCAGGAAACTGTGCCGGCA
>CAZSTJ010000045.1:0-17589 GCA_964609805.1 uncultured Geobacter sp.
CCTTGATCGCTTCCTGTGAGGCCACCGGACCCATGGGTATGGTGACCTCCTTGACGATCACGTTCTCGGTGACCGGCTTATCGGCGGCGTCCTTGAGAGGAGTGCCTTTATCATCCAGCTTGGGCTTGTCGTAATTGGTGGACTGAACCAGCGGCACGGTTTTGTACTCGCTGAAGTTCTGGATCGTCCCCTGGGAAACCAGCAGGAGAGCGCCGATGATGGAGATCGGCAACAGGATGTAGAGGGTACAGCGGGTCAGATCGACCCAAAAGTTGCCCAGCAGTGTGGTCCTGCGCCGTACGAAGCCGCGGATCACGGCGATGGCGATGGCGATGCCGGTGGCTGCGGAAACGAAGTTATGCACCGCCAGTCCCGCCATCTGGGTGAAGTAGCTGGCCGCCTGCTCACCCGCATAGGCCTGCCAGTTGGTGTTGGTCGTGAAACTGACCGCGGTGTTGAGCGCCAGTTGCCACGTGAAAGGCGGGATCTTTTGCGGGTTGAGCGGCAGCAGATGCTGGGTCATCAGCAGGATGAAGAGCGAGACAAGCAGAGCCAGGTTGAAAAGGAGCATGGACCCGGCGTAGCGCAGCCACCCCATCTCGTCTTCCGGCTTTACGCCGCTGATGCGATAGATCAACCGTTCACAGGGGGCCAGAACGGGTGACAGAAAGGTGCGCTTCCCCTGGAACACCTGAGCCATGAAACTCCCCAGCGGCTTGATCAGGGCCAACAGCACTACGAAAAAAAGACCGGTCTGCAGCCATTCGTGGTGGTTCATGGCGCTTGCTCCCTGGATTCATCCTGAGATAGCTTGAGCAACTGCCGTGCGATAGTGGTCGGCACGACGGCCCAGATCTGTTGCACCCGGTCAAAGACCGCTACTTGACCATGCCCATAGTCGGGGGGCGGCACACTGGTGATGCCCTCCTCATACTGAAGCATATCAGGTTCCTCGTAAGTTTCACCTTCGTAGATGCCGGTCTCGGTGTCGTACAGATAGGCTTTCATGGCACACCTCCTGATACATACTGTAGTGGAGTGTGTCTCAAGATGGTGTCAAAATGACCCTGTAAGACATCAAGAAATAATAAAGATTTGAATGACAAAGCATGACCGTATGAGGATGGGTGGGTGGCACGGAATGCAGTGGAATGGATGGGGATGGGAAATAAAAAAAGCACGTACGGGGTGTCGTACGTGCTTTAGTATGTCAGTGGTGCCCAGGGACGGAATCGAACCGCCGACACGAGGATTTTCAATTTTCTGAGCCATCGTGATTGTCTTTGTCAATTAGCTGGTTTTGCAGTTTCTGATTGACAGCTGTAGTCACAGTTTTTTCCTCAACGCTTTCTTTTCACGGACTCTCCCTGTTACGGCGGGCTTCGCCACGGTTCGTGGTAATCTGTAACTCACTGGGCCAGCTCTCTACCCTTGGTAATGCGATAATCGATGACCCTGGCGATGTCGCCAAAAATTACCAGGTCTCCGAACGTGCCGCGATATTCATCGAACAGTTGTATCGATTGAGCCGCTATGCTGTCCATCATCTTAACAAATGCGGACTTCACAATACGTATGTCTATCCCGATCTCAGCCGCGAATTTGACAAGGGTCTCTGGCGGGAGATAGCGTGCGTCGCGCTGGCCCCCCATCATCATGGCGAACTTGTTGTCCAGGCGCCGGTAAACCGCGGTGCTGATGAGGTCGTAAAACGGCGCCAGCCTGACGAGCCCTTCATTGTAAAGGAACGAGACGTTCTTACCATGGGCGTCGGCGTTGCCGATGATGAAGTTGTAAATTGCCCAGTTGAGCAGGTTGCTGGCGTCGAGCAACGGCTCTGAGCTCCAATCCTCAACCAGTTGGAAGCAATCGCTGAACCCTGGTCCGCCCTCTTTTTCGTATTTCAACTCCGGTGGAATGCTGAGCGCCTGGCAGAAATCCTCCTGGTGCAGGCGAACTGTATCGCCGGAAGCGATCCGTTTGCGGTCGTAGCGCTCGACCATGAAGACGTGTTTGTTGCCAATGGTGACAGCCTGTGCCGGGGGAACCGGCAACCCGACTCTGGCGGCAAGCGTCATGCAGAACGTTTCGTTGAGGACTGTATTGTCAAGCTGCTCTATGGCAGTCTTCAATATGTGAGAGGATGGGCTGGTGCCTTCCGGGATGTAGTAGTTTCCCTCATTGAAAAAGACCGGCAGTTTGTTCTGAGCTCCGGCCAGCGAAAGCCTGACACCCTCCTCGCCGGCCAGGAATGGATGGCTTGGCAATCTCTCCAGATCATCTGAGAGCTCCTGTTCGGAGACAGGCCGATAGCCACCGGCCAACTCAGGTATGCTATCGGAGTCCCTGACCGAGATGGCGCCGGCGCAGTCGCCGCCGATAGCTCCCAGTAGACCGAACACATTATCCTTCGATATGCCGACCTGGCGGGCGACCTGGGTCAGGACGGCACCTTCAGGCAGGAGATTAGAGAAAAAAGCTCTGGTAGCATCGTCCCCGTATACGGTCTGGCTAAGGGGTAAGAGCCGGGATATCGGTGAAGCGCCGGGCAAATCGAGATAGTCGGGGCTGTATGAGAACGTCAACAATCGGCCATCACGCTCAAGTATGCCTGCTTTTGTGGTGTTGATATACACGATAAGTTGATTTGTCATCGTATCAGCCTTTTATCGGGTCTGCCGAGCGTGGGAAGATGTAGACATTCAGCCCCAGTTTCCGGAGCACACGAAGGGTCTTGCCCAGTTCGGCCGTCTCCTTGCCGCTTTCGAGTTGTGAGAGGAACTTTGTGCCGACTTCCGACATACCTGCGGCCATGTCCTGGCGGACGCCGGTTTCCTTTCGCTTTGCGCGGATGATGCGGCCGATGTCTTCGGCGGTTGTCACTTTGCCGTATGTGTTATTAGGGTTGTCGGTGTTTTTCATACATACCTCTTTGTCCGTACGGACATATCGTGCCGTCGGCAGGCTGAGTATTAATAAATATATCCGTACGGACATAATATCTTGTTGGTAAGCTGATTACCGACAAATATTTCCGTACGGACATAATTTGCTATTTGCAGGCTGATTGTCAATAAATATATCCGTACGGACACATTTTGGCGCTGCTATGATAGTGTTCGTTATTCTATCCCCAAAAAGACCCCCGAAAATCTTTGTTGGAAAGGAAATGGACAGGTTTGAAGAGAGGTTTGATGTTGCTGCTTAAAAGGTTTGACCCAATTACACCAAAATTACACAGACAAACAAAAAGGCTTCCGGTCGAAATCGGAAGCCTTCTTATTTATGCTTGTATTTCTGAATATGTAAGTGGTGCCCAGGGACGGAATCGAACCGCCGACACGAGGATTTTCAATCCTCTGCTCTACCGACTGAGCTACCTGGGCGTGAAACAGAACCGGTTATATACCCCAATCCCATTTTCTCTGTCAACTATTTATTTTCTTCTGCCTTCCGGCGCTGGGTCCGGATCGGCACATAGTTGCAGAACGGTTCCTCTTCCATGTAGTCGCCGTGGACGGCATCGGCACGGGCGCGGCAACCGCCGCAGACGTTCAGGTATTCGCATTCGCCGCATTTTCCCTTGTAGGCCTTGAAATTGCGCAGGTCCTTGAAGATTTCCGAATTCTCCCAGAGCTCCTTGAAGGGGGTCTGCTTGACGTTGCCGGCGGTGCGGTGGAAGTAGGAGCAGGGCTTCAGGTTGCCGTAGCAGTCAATCAGGCAGATGGTCTGGGCGGCGATGCACCCCTTGCCGCCGCCGGTGGAGAAGGTGAGTGAGCGGCGCTCGAATTTAGTCCCTTCGGCCTTGGCCTTCTGGGGTACGATCCGGTAGTAGTGGGGGGCACAGGTCGGCCGCATGAGGATATCGTCTTCCTCCTTCTCCTGCTGGTAGTGCCAGTCGAGGATCTCTTCGTAATCCTCTTTGGAGATCAGTTCGTTCATGATCTCCTCGCCGCGGCCGGTGGGGACGATCATGAACATGTACCAGGCGGTGGCACCCAGGGACTTGGCCAGTTTGAAGGTGGCGGCGATGTCATGCTGGTTACGCTTGGTGAAGGATGAGTTGATCAGGAACTTCTGGCCGTTGCGACGGAAGATCTCGGCTGCCCGGACCACCCCTTCGAAGGAACCGGGGCATTGGCGGAAATTGTCGTGCACCTCGGGACAGGAGCCGTCAAGCGACAGGGAGACCATCTTGATGTCGGCGGCTTTCATCTTCTGACAGATCTCGTCGGTCACCAGGGCGCCGTTGCTGGCCATGCACATGCGCAGCCCCAGGGAGGTGCCGTACCCGGCAAGTTCGAAGATGTCGGGGCGCATCAGCGGTTCGCCGCCGGAGAGGACAACGACCGGTTTGGAAAAGTCGGCAATCTCCTTGAGGAGTTTTTTGCCTTCATCGGTAGTGAAATCACCCTCGGAGGAGGTAAGGTCCGAGGAACAGCGGCAATGGACGCATTTCAGGTTGCATTTCTGGGTGGTTTCCCAGGCAATCCACTTGGGGATGAATTCAGTGCTCATACGGCTCCTGTTCGTTCGTTTCTGCGCATTTCCGGCGCGTTTGTAATCATTAAAGCCTACCCGAACAGGGCGATAAACTCAAGAATATTTACTTGCCGGGCCGGCCGGGCAAAATGGTGTGACCGGGGAAAACAGTCAAATTCCTGCGTTAATAAGGCTTGAAACGGCGGATTAATTCTGGTATAAACGCTCGATGCAACAGTTCCCCTTAATTTAACGGCGCTTTTTACCGGTGCCAGGGCGAGGAGAGTAACATGTCCAATCCACAGATGGTCATGTACGAGGAAGAGTTTCAGGAAATAACCGCCGTGATCGAACGGCTCCTGCAGGATGCCAACGCCAAGGTGATCTTCCTGGTCGATAAAAACGGTCAGCTCATCTCCGGCGTGGGCGATACGGAGCGTTTCGACACCACCTCTCTTGCCTCGCTGACCGCGGGCAATATTGCGGCCACCGGCGGCCTCGCCAAGCTGATCGGAGAGAAAGAGTTCTCGATCCTCTTCCATGAAGGTGAGAAGGACAACCTCCACATCTCCATCGTCGGCGGGCGCGTCATTCTGGTGGTGCTCTTCGACAGCCGTTCTTCGCTGGGACTGGTTCGCTTGCGTGTTAAAAAATCATCGGATGAACTCTCGGCCATCTTTGAAAAACTGATGAAAAAGGCCGAGGACAAGGAGAAGAAGGGTACATCCGATTTCCCCTTCGCTGAGATTACCGACGACGACATTGATAATCTGTTCAGCTAGCCATTAACGGGGTACGCAAACGATGTCATTTATCAACTACGCCTCGCGCGAAATAAATTGCAAAATAGTATATTACGGGCCGGGGCTCTGCGGGAAGACCACCAACCTGCAGTACGTCTACCAGAAGACCGCGCCTGATGCCAAAGGCAAGATGATCAGCCTGGCAACCGAGACCGAGAGAACCCTGTTTTTTGACTTTCTACCGCTGGCGCTCGGTGAGATCCGCGGTTTCAAGACCCGTTTCCACCTCTATACCGTTCCGGGACAGGTGTTCTACGATGCCTCCCGCAAGCTGATCCTGAAGGGGGTTGACGGTGTTGTGTTCGTGGCCGATTCCCAGGAAGAACGCTACGATGCCAATATCGAATCCCTGGATAACCTGCGCTTCAACCTGAAGGAGCAGGGATACGATCTGGACAAACTGCCGTACGTGGTTCAGTATAACAAACGCGATCTCCCCAGTGCCATGACGGTGGAGGAGATGCGTGCCGAATTGAATCCGACCAATGTACCCGAATACGAGGCCTGCGCCACCACCGGCGAAGGGGTTTTTGAAACGCTCAAGGCGATTGCCAAGCTGATACTGATTGATCTGAAAAAAGGGAAGTAAATCGACGGGCCCGGCAGCGTGCCGGGGTGTGATAAGTTATGGAGAGATGGCCGAGTAGGTCGAAGGCGCTCGCCTGCTAAGCGAGTATACTGGGAAACCGGTATCCAGGGTTCGAATCCCTGTCTCTCCGCCACTTATCGCCTGAATTGGGTACTATCCTTGAAAATTGATGTACGTCCACAAACAGTGCCGTTTGTCCTGCTGCTCCTGCTCTCCGCGCCAGGATGCCAGAAAAAAGAATCCCCCCCCGCACTCCAGCCCAACGTTGAATCCGCCCATTCCCGTCCCGAGTCACACAGAAAAGAGGCAAAGGTCGTTGTCCCGCCGGAAGTTGCCAAAAGGTGGAAAACGGTCAGGATCGCCGTTGTCGACAAGACCAATGTCACCCAGAAGACCTACACCGTCCCGGTCGGCGGCAAGCTTGCGTTACCCTCGTCGGGCATGACACTGGAGGTGGAGGCGTTCCTGCCGGCCTTTATCATGGAGGGGGCGCTTCTTACCTCCTCATCGAACGAACCGACCAATCCCGCTGCCAAGATCAGGATCACCGAGAACGGGATGGTTATCTTCAAAGGGTGGCTCTTCTCCAAGTACCCCAACACCCACGCCTTCATGAATCCCCGCTACGGTTTTTCGCTGCTGGATGAGACCCCTGCCGGCAAGTAGCCGCTGCTAGAGCCGCAGCAGCGCCTCCCGGGCCAACTGGTCACAGCGCTCGTTTTCCTCGTGTCCGGCATGCCCCTTGACCCAGATCCAGTCGACCCGGTGTGGCCCTGCCGCCGCCAGCAACTCCTCCCACAGATCACGGTTCATCACCGGCTCCTTCTTGCTGTTGACCCACCCCTTGCGCTGCCAACCGGCGATCCACTCGGTCATCCCCTTCACGACATACTGTGAGTCGGTCGTTACGCTCACCAGGCAGGGGCGCGTCAGCTGGCGCAGCGCCTGGATGACGGCGGTCAACTCCATCCGGTTGTTGGTGGTATCGGGGGCCGCGCCGCTGATCTCCTTCTCCCTGCCGGCGTAGCGGAGGATGGCGCCGTAGCCGCCGGGGCCGGGATTGCCGCTGCAGGCGCCGTCGCAGAAGATCTCCACCCGCTGCTCAGGCTTCGCCGACATAGGCACCCTCCCGGCGGAGCAGATCGGCGATAGCCGTCATGACCCGCTCCACGATCAGGATGTGGGTCTCCTTGCTGTCCTCCCGCTGGAACAGATCGCTGAAATCCAGCGGCGGGCCGAACACCACGCATGCCGGCCGGCCGAAACAGGGGAACTTCCAGCGGTTGAGGCCGATCAGGGCGGTGGGGATGACGGCCGGGCGGGTGTCGTAGATGATCTTGCCGACCCCCCGGTTGCCGTGCCCGAGCCTGCCGTCCTTGTGGCGGGTCCCTTCGGGGAAGAGCATCACCTTCTGGTCCTTAAGCAGCTCATTGATGGTCCGGTTGGCCTTGAGATCCCGTTTGCGGCGCACCGGGAAGGCGCCCCAGGAGGAATAGAGGAAACGCTGGAACGGCTTCTCGAACAGCTCCTCCTTGGCGGGGGCCCAGATCATCTGGAACGGATGGTGGCGGATCACCGCCCAGGGGAGGAAGATGGTCTCGCAGGCCGAGGTATGGTTGGATGCCACCAGGACGCCGCCGGTTGCGGGGATGTTTTCGGCCCCCTTGAAGACGAGCCGGTTGATGGTGGAGGCGTAGAAGCCGACGACAAAGCAGGAGAAGGTGACCCAGAATCGCTGGAGGAACGGAACGCGCACAGTGTGCCTTTCATGGGGACCGCCCGCAGGCAGTGGAAATGGTGCCGACCTGACCTGTATAGCACGTTCCGGAATTGCACGGCAACCGTCATGACCGGCCGAATTGTCATTGGAAAAGGCGGTCGCTGTTGCTATAGTGACGATACCTTCGCATGAGGACAGATTTTCTATGGATTCCTCCAATCACCGCATCGTATTCTCCGGACTTGTCGTCGATATTGAACAAATGGACGTGCGGATCGGCCGGAACGGCAGCCACACCTTCCAGATCATCCGCCATCCCGGCGGCGCCGGCGTGCTGCCGGTGCATGACGACGGCAGCGTGACCCTGATCCGCCAGCTGCGCCCGGCGCTGGGGGCGTATCTGCTGGAGATCCCGGCCGGCCGGCTCGATCCGGGGGAACCGCCGATTGCGTGCGCCGGGCGGGAGCTGGGCGAAGAGACCGGCATCGCGGCGCGGGAACTGATCCCCCTGGGGATCATCCAGTCATCGCCCGGTGTTTTCGATGAAGTCATCCACCTCTTTGCCGCGGTCGGCCTGGCCGAGGGAGAGGCGACCCCCGAAGCGGACGAGGAGATCGAAGCGGTCCGGCTCCCCTTTGCCGAGGCGCTGAAGATGGTGGCCGACGGCCGCATCAGCGACGGCAAGACCATGGCCGCGATCCAAAGATGGGACCTGAAATGTCGCATGAACATTACCTGATAGGGCGCCAGCCGATCCTGGACCGGGGGGAGGAGATCAAGGGGTTCGAACTCCTCTTCCGCTCCGATGCCGCCTGGGGATTCGCGGACGTGGGGGACGCCTCCCAGGCAACCGCCCAGGTCATCGTCACGACCCTCTCCGGTATCGAGTCGATCCTCGGCCCCCACCGCGGTTTCATCAACCTGGACTTCAACCTGCTGATGAGTGACGTGCTGGAGATCCTCCCCCGGGAACGGGTGGTGCTGGAACTGCTGGAGACCCTCTCCCCGACCCCCGACGTGGTGCAGCGCTGCCGGGAGCTGAAGGCGGGTGGTTTTACCCTGGCCCTGGATGATCATCTCTATTCCCCGGCATTCGAGGAGTTGTACCGGATCGTCGATATCGTCAAGCTCGATGTCCAGCAGGTGCCGGATGCCGGGCTGGAGGAGATGGTCCACCACCTGCGGGCCTACCCGGTGTGCCTCCTGGCGGAAAAGGTACAGAGCCGGGCCGAATACCGGCGCTGTCTTGATCTGGGGTTCGAACTCTTCCAGGGGTATTATTTCTCCGAGCCGGTGCTGATGGAAAAGCGGCGCTTCGACGATGCCGGCGCGGTCCTGCTGAAACTCATGTACCTCCTGAACGAGGACGCCGAGCTGGACCTGATCGAACAGGCATTCCGCAGCAGCCCGGGGCTGACCTACAAACTGCTGCTGCTGATGAATTCGGTGCTGCTGGGGCTGCGGGAGAAGATTCACACCGTCCGCCACGCCGTGGTGGTGCTGGGGCGCCAGCAGATCAGGCGCTGGGTGCAGCTGGCCCTGTTCGCCTCCGACGACCTCCGGGGACCGGAGAACCCCCTGGTGGATATGGCGGCAGTCCGGGGGGCGCTCATGGAGCAGCTGGCACTCTGCCTGCCCGCCCGGCATGAGCAGCAGCATCTGGCGGAGAAGGCCTTCATGGTCGGTATCCTCTCCCTGCTGGAGGTGATCTACCGGATCTCCATGGACGAGGTGGTGGCCAGTGTCGCCCTGTCGGAGGATGTACGGGATGCCCTGATCTCCCGGACGGGAGACCTGGGGACACTGCTGGAGGCCACCGAGATGATCGAGCGGCTGGAGTTCGCCCCGGCCCTGGAGCGGCTGGTCGGGCTCGGCATCACGCGGGACGACCTGCGGCTGGCCCAGGTAAAGGCCTACAGCTGGCGCGAAGGGATGCACCCGTGACCCCTGATTTTGCCGTCAGCGAGGAGAAGAACCGCTGGCTGAAGCGGAAGATGCAGGAGCTGGGGGTGCGGGAGGAAGACCTGGCGGAGACCTTTGTCCGCTCCTCCGGCAACGGCGGCCAGCATGTCAACAAGACCTCCACCTGCGTCCAGATCGTGCACAGGCCTACCGGCATCAGCGTCAGCGCCTCCCGGGAGCGAAGCCAGTCCATCAACCGCTTCCTGGCCCGGCGGGAGCTGATCGAACGGCTGGAGGAGCAACAGGGGGTGAAGACCCCGGAAATGAAACGGATCGAACGCCTGCGCAAACAGAAGGACCGCCGCCGCAGGCGGACAACAACGAAGGAACCATGATCAGCAGAGACATCCTGAAACGACTCGAATTCGACAAGATACTGAGTGCCATTGCCGGCGGCTGCCGCAGTGAAGCCGGCCGCCTGGCCGTGCTGGGGACCATGCCGCTCTCCGCAGCAGAACCGATCAGCGCCTTTTCCGGTCAGGTTGAGGAGCTGCGTGCCCTGGGGCGCCTCGGGATCAGCCTCAACCTCTCCTCATTCGGAGATATCCGCCCCCTGCTGGACGAGGCCCGGCCCGTCGGCGCCATCCTTCCTCCCATTGCCCTGCTGGAATTCATCCCGGTGCTGCAGAACTTCCGTGACTGCAGCCGGCAGATGGCCCCCCGGGAGGATATCCCGCGGCTCAAGGGGCTGGAACCGCAACTGCGCCCCTTCTCCGACATCCTGGAACCGCTGGCCGCCTCCATCGACGGCGACGGCTCCATCATGGACAGCGCCTCACCCCAGCTGCGGGACATCCGCCGCGCCAAGCGGGGGCTGGCGGCCCGCATCCGGAAGAAGATCGAGGAGATCGTCCGGGACAACAACATAGAGATCTTCCTCCAGGACGACTTCATCACCCAGCGTTCCGGCAGGTGGGTCATCCCGGTGCGGATGGACTCCAAGGGGATGGTCAAGGGGGTCGTGCACGACGTCTCCTCCTCCGGCGAGACCGCCTTCATGGAGCCGCTGGAGATCATCCCCTTCGTTAATGAACTGGAGAACCTGACCGCCGAGGAAAAGGCGGAGGAGATCCGCATCCTGCGTCAGCTGACCGCCTGGATCCGCGAGGATACTCCGGATCTGGCGGCCTGCTTCGGCACCCTGGTGGAACTGGACCGGATCAATGCCGTGGCGTGTTACGCCGACCAGTACGGTCTGGAGATGGCCCGGCTGAACGACACCGGCCTCCTGCGTCTGGCAGAGGCCCGCCATCCGCTGCTGCTGATGCTGCGGGAACAGGGGACCCTGCCGCGGGTAGAGGCGCTGGACCTGGAGCTGGGGGATGGTGAGACCGGCTCGGTCATGGTGATCACGGGGCCCAACGCGGGGGGCAAGACCATCGCGCTGAAGACCGCCGGGGTGTTGACCCTCATGGCACTCTGCGGTCTGCCGGTGCCGGCCAACGGTGCCCGTTCTACCTTTCCCCTGCTGGATACGCTGCTGGTTGACATCGGCGACGAACAGTCCATCGAGGAGAGCCTCTCTACCTTTTCGGCCCACATCGCCCGGATCAGCACCATCCTCGGTCAGGCCGGGCCCCGGACCCTGGTGCTGCTGGATGAACTGGGCGCCGGCACCGAGCCCCAGCAGGGGGCGGCCATCGCCTGCGGTGTCCTCAAGGAGCTGCAGGGGCGGGGGGCGTCCGTCATCGCCACCACCCACCTCTCCGACATCATCGGCTATGTCCACCGCACCCCCGGGATGGTCAACGCCGGCATGGAGTACGATGCCGCCACCTACACCCCGCTCTATCGCCTCATCTGCGGCGAGCCGGGGCACTCCCACGCCATCGAGATCGCCCGCCGCTTCGGCCTCCCCGAAGGGGTGATCGCCTTTGCCCGGGAGATGCTCGGCACCGCCGGGGCCGATTTCACTACCCTGCTGGCCGAGCTGCACCGGAAACGTGAAGAGCTGGAGAGCGCCCGCCGGGAGCTGGCCGGACGGGAGGAACAGGTGCAGGAGACCCTCCGGGAGCTGGACCGCCGTGCCGCCGGCATCGAGCAGGCCCGCCGCGAGGCGCGGGAGAAGGGGTGGAACGAGGCGAAGGAGCTGATCTCCGCCGGCCGCAAACGGATGAACGAACTGCTGGAGGAGTACAAGCGGGAGCGGCGCACCGAGGTCATCGACAAGCTGCGCCGCAATGAGCAGGAACTGGCAGAACAGCTGAAACCGAAGCCGGAGGAGGAGCGGCTGGTGGCGCTGCAGCAGGTGGCGGTGGGCGACCGGGTCCATGTCCGCTCCCTCGGCCATACCGGCACGGTGGTGCAGCTGCTGGACCGCCAGGGGAAGGCGAGGGTCCAGGCCGGCCGCATGGAACTGGACGTGGCGCTGAACGACCTCTTCGCCCCGCCGTCCAGGGCCGCCGAGAAGAAGCAGCAGCCGCCTGCAAAGGGAACCTGGAAGATCGATGCCCCCGTGGATGAACGGCACGAGCTGAAGCTCATCGGCCTGCGGGTGGACGAGGCGCTGGAAGAGCTGGAGGCGTTCCTCAGCCGGGCCGCCCTGGGCGGCCTGCGGGAGCTGCGGGTCATCCACGGCCTCGGCACCGGCCGCCTGCGGGATGCGGTGCGGGAACAGCTGGCGCGGCATCCGCTGGTGGATACCTTCAGGCCGGGAGAGGCGCATGAGGGGCGGGACGGGGCCACGGTCGTGACATTACGGCATTAAAGTCATAAGCTCGTTATTACAGGGATGGACAGGATAAACGAGATAAGACTCAAGGTCTTAACCCACAATCGGTTTTGGTTTTCATCCTGTTCATCCCGTTCATCCTTGTAAAATTTGGTTGTTACCGGCACGGCCGGTGATGGAGGTATATTCTGGCCCCATTCATTATCGAACTCAGCGAGCAGGAGATCAAGCGCGAGCGGGACAAATCCCGGGAACTGCGGCGGAGCCGCTGGTGGCAGACCAAGCTTGCCCATGGGGTGTGCCACTGGTGCGGCGGCAGCTTTCCCGCCGAAGAGCTGACTATGGACCACATCATCCCCATCACCCGGGGGGGTAAAGGATCCCGCAACAACGTGGTCCCCTGCTGCAAGGAGTGCAACACCAAGAAGAAGTACCTGCTCCCCATGGAGTGGGACGCCTATCTGAGCAATCAGGGGAGAACGGAACCGGAAGAATGAGCACCACCACAAACCGCTATAAACTGGTCATCTACGACTGCGACGGGGTCCTGCTGGACACCCTGGATTCCAACTATATCTTCTACAACCGGGTCATGGAGTACCTGGGGCGCCCGCACCTGGACCGTACCGATCTGGCGGCGCGGGATGTGCTGCACACCTACTCCTTCGACAATGTCATGGAACACTTCTTCGGGAGCGATGTGCGCAAGGACGAGGCGTGGGAGTTCGCCAAAACCATCCGCTACAAGGAACTGGCGCCGTTCATGCGGGTGGAGGAGGGGCTGGTGGAGACCCTGCAGCGGCTCAAGAGGGAGTATTCCCTGGCGGTCTGCACCAACCGGGCCTCCTCAATGGATATGATCATCGAGGACTTCGGCCTGCAGGGGTTCTTCACCTGCGTCATGACCGCCGCCCGGGTGACCAATCCCAAGCCGCACCCGGAGCCGCTGCTGAAGGTGCTGGACCATTACGGTCTGCAGCCGGAGGAGGCGCTCTTTGTGGGGGACAGCGAGGTGGATATGCTGGCGGCCCGGGGCGCCGGGGTGCCGTTCGTGGCCTACAAATCCGACCTGCCGACCCCGAACCGGATCGAGCGGCACACGGAGATCTTCCGGCATCTGTAACGTTACAAAAGCGTGCTCGCACAAAGCTCACAAAGTCACGAAGGAAGGCGAATGCCTCGTAGATGGTATGTGCGGTTTCCGAATCTTTCTGGACGATTTTCTTTGTGTCTTGGTGCCTTCGTGAGAGCGAACGATTTTTTTGAGATGCACAGTGTCATATCCCGGATATGTCCCCCGAACCGTCCATATTTATTGACCTTTCCCTTCGCGCTGTGCTATAAATATCCACTTTTTTCTCCGGCATCCGGGGCTGTCTCCCGGAGGGGAATTCACCTATGAGTCACCTTGCTTTGATGCGCCTTACAGGCGCCGCCGTAGCGATCCTGCTGCTGGGCTTCGCCGGCACCTCCCGGGCCGACCGTTTCGATGACGATCTGCTGGGGCTGATCAACAGCTACCGTGCGGAACGTGAACTGGGACCGCTGGTCATGCGGCCGGGGTTGACCCGGCTGGCCCTTGACCACAGCCGGGCCATGAAACGGGCGGGGCGACTCAGCCACGATGGCTTCAAGGCCCGCTTCCGGGCAGCCCAGAGGCAGGGTGCCTCCGGCTGTGTCGAGAACGTGGGGTGGAACTACCCGACCCCAACCGGCCAGTTCGAGGGGTGGCGGGATTCCCCCGGACATGACCGCAACATGTTGGACAAGGCTATAACCGGAGCCGGGATCGCCCGGGCCGGTGCCTATACGACATTTTTCGCCTGTTACTGATTTGAATACGAACAGCTGGAATTACGGTCGTAATTAAATAGATCAACGTAGGAGCGTCTTGCAGACGCGATATTCGCGGTAACATGCCGCTCCTACTGACACGGAGAGCAAGGGAAATTGATCATGAGTGATCCTTATTCGTACTGTCTCTCAGATCTTACTCCGTGTCCTCCGTGTTATTAATGTTTTTAAGTAGATTGGCCAGAATCCCCCCCGAAACAGGAGGACCATATGACGCGCAAACCTGCAGCAGCGATCGCACTGGCGATTGCCCTCACCCTGCCGCTTGCAGCTCATGCAGCAGACAAAAAGCCCTCCGCCGCCAAGGGGGGAAGGACCCTGTTCGAGATCGAGCAGGACGGCCGGAACGGTTTCATCGACGCCACGGGCAAGGTGGTCATCGCCCCCCAGTACAAGAAGGTGCGGGGCGCATTCACCGAAGGTTTTGCCCGGGTCGAGGTGGACGGCAAGTGGGGCTTCCTGGACCAGAACGGCAAGGTCACGGCACCCCGCTATGACGACGCCGACGACTTCTCCGAAGGGCTGGCCCGGGTGAGGGGGAACAAGCAGTGGGCCTTCATCGACCACTCCGGCAGGGAGGTCATCGCCCCCCGCTTTGAGGACGCCGGCAATTTCCGCGAGGGGATGGCCAAGGTCCGGCTGGACGACCGCTGGGGCTTCGTTGACAGAAGTGGTAAACTGGTCGTCGAGCCGCGCTACAAGGACGTGGACGACTTCCACGAAGGGCTGGCCCGGGTCAAGGTGGAGAGCAAGTGGGGCTTCATCGACCGGAGTGGCAAGCTGGTCATCGAGCCGCGCTTCAACGATGCCGACAACTTCAAGAACGGCCTGGCCAAGGTGAAGATCGAGCGGAAGCAGGGTTACATCAACAAAAAAGGAACCGCGGTCTGGCAGGAGAAGTAAACCGACGGCTATCCTCACGCAAAGGTGCAAAGGGCGCAAAGAAATTCATTCTTGGAGTTAGAATCAAAATCTTGATTGTTTAGCCGATGATTGTACCAATAGCTCTCGAATTCCTTAGCGTCTTGGCGGGCTTTGCGTGAGACCGGTTTTTCAGAATTTTTCAGTATTTCCACATACAGGAGGCAGCACATGTTCAAAGGAAGCATCGTCGCAATCGTCACACCATTCAACAACGGCAAGGTAGATGAGCAGAAACTGCGCGAGCTGGTTGATTTCCAGATCGACAACGGCACCGACGCCATCGTCGCCTGCGGCACCACCGGCGAGTCGTCCACCCTGGACTACGAAGAGCACATGGACGTGATCCGGATCGTCTTCGAGCAGGCAAAAGGGCGCGTTCCGGTCATCGCCGGCACCGGCTCCAACTCCACCGCCGAGGCCATCGAACTGACCCAGAAGGCCAAGGACCTGGGTGTAGCCGGCGTTCTGCTGGTGACCCCCTACTACAACAAACCGACCCAGGAAGGGCTCTACCGCCACTACACGGCCATCGCCGATGCGGTGGAGATCCCGCAGATCCTCTACAACGTACCGGGCCGCACCGGTGTCAACATGCTGCCGGAGACCGTGGCACGCCTGGCTCCGCACCGGAACATCGTCGCCATCAAGGAGGCCACCGGCTCCCTGCAGCAGGCATCCGAGATCATGGCGCTCTGCGGCAGCCAGATCGACGTCTTCTCCGGCGACGATTTCATCACCTTCCCGATGATGGCCTGCGGCGCCGTGGGTGTCATCTCGGTCCTGGCCAACATCATGCCCAAGGCCGTGGGCGACCTGACCGACGCCTTCTTCGCCGGCGACCTGGCCAAGGCCCGCCAGCTGCACCTGGATACGCTGAAGATCGGCAACGCCATGTTCATCGAGAGCAACCCGATCCCGGTCAAGACGGCGCTGGGGCTGATGGGCAAATGCTCCGACGAGGTACGCCTGCCGCTCTGCGAGATGAGCGCAGGGAACAAGGCGAAGCTGGAAGCGATACTCAGAGAATACAAGCTTATCTAATAACACAGAGCAACGGAGCAACGGAGAAAGGCAGTAACCAAAATCGTGACGTGCTTCAGGTTTAGACCTGTTAAAGCGTTCTCTGATGTTGGTTTTTCCTCAGTTGCTCAGTTGCTCCGTGTTTCAAGGGGTTTTATTATGATCAAGATAGCGGTTTGCGGCGCGGCCGGACGGATGGGCCAGCGCATCATCGTTGCAGCAAAGGAAGCCGGTTGCACCATCTCCGGCGCCCTGGAGCGTCCCGGGCATGAACTGGTCGGCCAGGATGCCGGCCTTATCGCCGGCTGCGGCAAGCTGGATGTCCTCATCTCCGACGACCTGAACAAGGTGGTCGAAGGGTGCGACGTCCTGATCGACTTCACCACCCCCAAGGTGTCGCTGAAGAACCTGGAGGTCTGCTCCCTCAAGGGGAAGTCCATCGTCATCGGTTCCACCGGCTTCACCCCCGAGGAGCGGGCCCTGGCGGTCGAGCTCTCCCGCAACATCCCGGCGGTTCTGGCCCCCAACATGAGCGTGGGGGTCAACGTCTGCTTCAAGGTGTTGAAGGATGTGGCCAAGACCCTGGGTGACGACTTCGATGTGGAGATCGTCGAACTGCACCACAACAAGAAAAAAGACTCACCGTCAGGAACCGCCGTGCGGATGGGAGAAGTCGTGGCCGAAGCGCTGGGGCGCGACTACAACAAGGTCGCCAACTATCACCGCGAGGGGATCTGCGGCGAGCGCACCAAGGAAGAGATCGGCATGCAGACCGTCCGCGGCGGCGACATCATCGGCGAGCACACGGTCTACTTCATCGGCCAGGGTGAGCGCATCGAGATCTCCCACCGCGCCATGACGCGGGACATGTTCTCCCGCGGCTCGGTCCGTGCGGCCAAGTGGGTGGTCGGCAAGGCACCCGGCCTGTACGACATGCAGGATGTATTAGGGCTGAAATAGGCTTAACTGCGGTCTCACGCAAAGGCGCAAAGGCGCAAAGAACGTCTTTAAACCGTTTTGGGGTTTAAGACTTAACATCGATAACGGCTAGTTCTTATGTAACCGGTCTTGTTTTTGGTTGCACCTCACGAATTGCAGTAACCAATGAGAAGTGGTTTGGATGTTCTTAGCGAGCTTTGCGCCTTTGCGTGAGGCCGCTTTGTATAAAATCAGATTTGCCGCGACCTGCGGCATTTCCTTTATAAAAAACGATAAGGAGATTCACCGAAGATGGCAAAGATCAACGACAACTACCTCAAACTCAAAGCCGGCTACCTGTTCCCCGAGATCGGCCGCCGCGTGCGCGAATTCACCGCCGCCAACCCTGACGCCAAGGTCATCCGCCTGGGGATCGGCGATGTCACCCGCCCGCTGGCACCGGCCGTGCTCAAGGCCTTCCACGACGCCGTGGACGATCTGGCCACCACCGACAAGTTCGCCGGCTACGGCCCGGAGCAGGGCTACGACTGGCTGATCAACGCCATCATCGAGAAATCCTACAAGCCGCTGGGCGTCTCCCTCAAGACCGAGGAGATGTTCATCTCCGACGGCTCCAAGTGCGACT
>CAZSTJ010000046.1:0-17475 GCA_964609805.1 uncultured Geobacter sp.
GCCTTTCTTCACTTCGGCAATAACGGCGGTCCAGTCCGAGGCCGCAGCCTCCCGCAGGTGCCGCTCAAAACCGCGCGGGGTGTCCTCCAGGTCGCCGATGCGGGCCTTTAGCTCCTCTACCGGGGCTGCCTTCCTGGCGGCAGCAACCTCTTCAACTTTGCAGGCAACAATCTTTTTCAGGATATCAGGGGTGTCAGCAGGCATGGTCGTTCCTTCTGATAGGTTATGACGCTTCGCTGGTCAATTGTGCCAGCCGTTCCATCTGCTGCAGGGCGCGGCCGGAGTCGATGGCCTCTTCTGCCAGGGCAATTCCTTCGACCGGCACAGCAGCCTTTCCGGCGGCTGCCAGGGCGTAGGCGGCATTGAGCAGAACGATCTCCCGACGCGGTCCCCGCTCTCCCCTGAGTACGGATTTCACGATCTCGGCATTGGCTGCCGCATCACCACCCTTGAGGTCTGCCATGGTGCAGCGGGTCAGGCCGAACTGTTCCGGGATGATTCTCCCCAGCTTGACCCCCTCACGGGTGACCTCTGCCACCAGGGTTTCGCCGGTAAGGGTGATCTCGTCCATGCCGTCACAGCCGTTGACGACAAAACCGTGCCTGCATCCGAGGCGGTGTAGCACGCCGGCGAGCTTCTCCACCAGATCAGGCTGATAGACCCCCATGACCTGGCAGTCTGCACCGGCAGGGTTGGTCAGCGGGCCGAGGATGTTGAAAATAGTGCGGATGCCGATCTCGCGGCGCGGGCCGATGGCGTGTTTCATGGCGCCGTGCAGGGCAGGGGCGAAGAGGAAACCGACGCCGATCTCTTCGATACAGCGCTCGACGACCTCCGGCTTTACATCCAGATTGACCCCCAGTTTTTCAAGCACATCTGCGCTGCCGCAGAGTGATGAGACGGAACGGTTGCCGTGCTTGGCTACCTTCACCCCGCAGGCCGATACCACAAAGGTGACGGTGGTGGAGACGTTGAAGGTATTGGTGCCGTCGCCGCCGGTGCCGACCACATCCAGGATGGTCTCCTGATCGATGTTGATGTCGTCCCGGTCGATGTCCACCACACCCTTGCCGACGCGGATCGGGGTGGCCCGTTCCCGCATGACCCGGGCGGCGCCGGTGATCTCGTCCACCGTTTCACCCTTCATACGGAGTGCGGTGATGAAGGCACCGATCTGGGCCGGGGTGCACTCTCCCGACATGATCTGATTCATGACCTCGATCATCTCACCTTCGGTGAGGTCCTCCCGTTCAACTACCTTAGCGATTGCTTTCCTGATCATCATCTTCCTCCTGAAACAGAAATGGGGATGCGTGGCATCCCCATTTCAACATGTGTATGAAACTGAGGGACTACTCGCCCCGTTTGATCTTCTCGATGGCCTCGCGGATCATTACCTCGGCAAGGTCGGGCACGACTTCCCACACGATACGCTCGATTACTTCGCGTGATGCCCCCATGATGGCGGCGCGGAGTTGCTCTTCGTTCATCTCGACCGGGGACGCGGCAGCTGCCGGTGCCTCGATGACCGGTGCGGCGACAGGAACTGCTGCCACCGGCTCTGCAACTGCCTGCTCCGGCTCGGATACTTCGAATTCCACTGTTTCCTCGAAAGCGGCAACGGCAGGTTCTTCAACCGGTGCTGCAACGACTGCCGGTGCGGCGGAAGGCTCCTCGAATTCTACATCGCCGAACATGCTCTGCGCAATATCGGCCTCCGGCTCGGCGATGGCCATTGTCTGCTCTTCAGCAGGGGCGGTATTGTCCTGGAACTCGAAGGTCTCTTCTTCAACAGGGATCCACTGGGAACCGGTACCGTCACCTGCCGAAGCCGGTTCAGCAGCCGGTTCTTCGGGGGCGGTGAAGGCTCCCCATATGTCGTCGGCAGCCGGGGCTTCCGCGGCGGGTGCGGCAGCAGGTTCTGCTGCTTCAGCAAAGGCGGGCGCAACAACCGGCTCGGGCTCTGCTGCCGGAGCGGGAGCAGCGGTGGAACCCTTTTCAAAGAGTTCCTTTACCTTTGCCACGATCTGCTGGGATTCGAACGGTTTGGAGAGGAAGTCATCGGCGCCGCAGGTTTTGGCTTTATCTTCGTCAAACGGCTCGAAGGAACCGGTGAGAAGCAGAATCGGCTTGGTTGCGAGGGCAGGGGTGGCGCGGATAGCTTCGCAGACTTCATAACCCGACATGCCGGGCATCAGGGCATCGATGAGAAGTACATCGGGACTGAGCTCGCGTGCCTTGTCAACGGCGGCCTTGCCATTATCGACCACGGTGAGGGAATATTCTTCACCCCCGAATATGATGCCGACCACCTTTTGTATGGTGACGCTGTCATCGGCAAGGAGTATCTTGATGCTCATGTGTCCCTCCTGAGAGTGAAAGGTTCATAATGGCAGAAAAAATCTCGCAATACCTACCATATCGCCGCTAACGGTGTCAAGTTTTAAGCGGTTCGGCGCGGTTACATATTTTCCGCGGGTTCCGGGGGGATTTCACGAGAGGAGAATACCGATGCCGCAATGGTGGAAATGTCACTGCGCAGACGGTTGATGTGGCGGGTGTCCCGGTAGTTATAGCGCACGGTCAGAAGGATGACGAACAGATCCTGCTGCGGGTCGATCCAGATGGAGGTGCCGCTGTAACCGGTATGGCCGAAGGACATGTTTGAAAAGTAGCTGCCCCGGGGTGATGAGTAGGGGGAATGGATGTCCCACCCCAGACCGCGGACGACCCGGCCGCTGCTGAAGAAGTAGGGGGCGGTCATCTGTTCCAGGGCCCGTTCACTGAGAACTCGTCGACCGTAGATACGGCCGTTGTTGAGGATCATCATGGCGAACCTGGAAAGGTCCGATGCGCTGCTAAACAGGCCGGCATGGCCGGCAACTCCTCCCAGGTAGCGGGCGTTTTCGTCCTGCACCACACCGACCTGCAGCTGGTTGGCGGTGCCCAGGGTGGGGGCGATACTGGCTGCCAGTTCGCGTGGCGGGAGGAACATGGTGTCCCCCATGCCGAGCGGTCCATAAAAGTTTTCCAGGCAGTAGCGGTCAAGGGGCAGCCAGGAGACCCGACGCACCAACTCCGAGAGGAGGATGTAGTTGATGTCGGCGTAGTAGAATCGCCCGCCGGGGAGTCGGCCGCTCTTCTGGAGGGCCGCCTTGTGGATGGCGGTAGCAAGTGGATCGTTGGGACCAATGGCCACGTCGTTCAGGCCGGAGGTGTGGGTGAGCAGGTTGAGGATGGTGATATCCTCCCGCCCGGTCCCCTCGAATTCAGGAAACCAGCGGGTAAGCGGGTCCAACAGGGAGATGCGACCCTCCTCCAGCAGTTTCATGATTGCCGGTGCAGTGGCAACCACCTTGGTGAGGGATGCGATGTCGAAAAGGGTTCGTTCGTTGAGCGGCGGGGCATCGGGTGAGATGCCCGCTTTGCCCCGGGAAGCTGTGTAGGTGATCCCCCGGCTTGAGCCGACCAGGGCAACACCGCCGCCGATGAACCCCTGTGCCACGGCCCGCTCCAGCATGAAGTCGATGGTGGTCGCCCGGCCGAAATCCAGCAGTTCGTCGGCCGCCCGTAACGGGGCGGCCTGGAGCAGGATCATGAATATCAGAAATGTATAGATTCGGGTTACCGACACGTTGAAGCCTCGCTGCAGAAGCGTACCCGTTCAGGTGCGGTAGTCGGCATTGATGCTGACATATTCATGGGACAGATCGGAGGTGTAGACCGTGGCGTTGCCGCTGCCGAGACCCAGATCGACGGTCACGGTGAACTCCTTCAGTTTGAGGACTTCGGTACCGCGTGATTCTGCGTCTCCGCCGGCAAAGATACCGTTCCGTGCCATGCAGACGTCGTTGAAATGGAGCGACAGGCGTGACTGGTCCACGGTCACGCCCGAGTAGCCGACTGCGGCGAAGATCCGTCCCCAGTTGGCATCCTGTCCGAAGAACGCGGTCTTGACCAGGCTGGAGTTGGCTACCGCCATGGCGGCCTTTTTGGCATCGTCGGCGGTTTTCGCACCGGTGATCCTGATCTCGACAAACTTGGTGGCCCCTTCGCCGTCCTTGACGATCTGCTTTGCCAGGGAGAGGAGCACATCCTGCAGGAGGTATTCGAAGGTCTGTGCCTCGGGGGTGCCGGCGGTGATAAGCGGGTTGCCCGCCTGGCCGTTGGCCATGATCAGGCAGGTATCGTTGGTGGACATGTCGCCGTCCACGGTGATGGCGTTGAAGGAGGAATCGACGGCCGAGCGGAAGACCCGGTCCAGAAGGCCCGGTTCCACGGCGGCGTCAGTAATGATGAAGGAGAGCATGGTGGCCATGTTGGGCATGATCATGCCGGCTCCCTTGGCGATGCCGGCCACGGTGTATTCGGTCTCACCGATCCGTGCGCTCCGGGCCTCCATCTTGGGGAAGGTATCGGTGGTCATGATCGCTTGGGCGATGTCGTCCAGGGTGCCGGACGACAGGCCGTCGATCAGTGCGGGAATGGCGCTCTGGATTCGGTCAAGCGGCATCTGCACTCCGATGACCCCGGTGGAGGAGACCTGTACCGCCTCGTCGGCAATGCCGAGACCTTCCGCCACCAGCCGGGTGGTATCCTTTGCTACGACCATGCCCGTGTCGCCGGTGCAGGCGTTGGCGTTGCCGCTGTTAACCAGCAGTGCCTGGGCGGTGCCATCCTTGATGCGCTCCATGGAGAGGAGCACCGGCGCCGCCTTGACCGCGTTGACAGTAAATACGGCGCAGGCCCGGGCCGGAACCTCGGAGTAGATCAGGGCCAGGTCTTTTCTGCCCGGCTTCTTGATAGCCGCCTCGACGGCGGAGAATTGAAACCCTTTGATATCCATAGTCAACCTCTAAAGCAATTTACCACAGAGGACCCAGAGGGCACGGAGGAAAATCTGAGATAGAAACAATCAATATAAGCCAAGGCGTATCAGCAGAATACGGTGCTCACATTCGTTTAATAATCCTTGTCTACTCGGTGTACCTCCGACTTTTCTCCGTGTCCTCCGTGGTAATGCTTTTGATTTAGCGCATCATTTTCCGCAGCACTTCTTGAACTTCTTGCCGCTCCCGCAGGGGCAGGGATCGTTGCGGCCGGCGACCTTTTGACTCTTGGCCGGTTCGTTATGCTGCTCCCCGTCGCCGGCCAGATTGAAGACCATCTTGCGGCTGCGCTGCTCTTCCTCAAGCTCTTCGATCTCTTCCCCGCCTTTTTCGATCTGCACCCAGTAGATGCGTTCGACAACCTCTTCGCGGATACGGATGATCATCTCCATGAAGCAGTTGTAAGCCTCTTTCTTGTACTCCTGCTTGGGGTCCTTCTGGCCGTAGCCGCGCAGGCCGATCCCCTCCTTGAGGTGGTCGATGTTGAGGAGGTGGTCCTTCCAGTGGGTATCGATGGCCTGGAGCATCATGACCTTGATCAGGTGGTCCATCAGCTCGTCGCCCATTTCTTCGGCCTTGGCCTTGAAGATGCTGTGGGCCTGCTCCTTGAGAGTATCGCGGAAATTGGTCGGGTTGAGCCTTCCCAGCACCTCGCGGGGGAGGTCCAACTGCAGGTTGAAGCATTTGTAGACCGTGTCCGTCAGCCCCTGCAGGTCCCATTCTGCTGCCGGAGTCTTTTCGATGCAGTAGCCGGAGGTGATCTCTTCGATGGTCTCGTCCAGCATCTCCATGAAGCTCTCACGGATGTCCTGACCGGCCAGGATCTCGCGGCGCTGGGTGTAGATAACCTCACGCTGCTTGTTCATGACGTCGTCGTATTCGATCAGGTGCTTGCGGATATCGAAGTTGTGGGCCTCGACCTTCTTCTGGGCATTTTCGATGGAGCGGGTGATCATGCTGTGGGTGATGGCCTCACCCTCCTCGATCTTGAGGATATCCATGATCTTAGCAACCCGTTCGGAACCGAAGATGCGCAGCAGGTCATCCTCCAGCGAGAGGTAGAACTTGGATGAACCGGGGTCCCCCTGACGACCGGAACGGCCGCGCAGCTGGTTGTCGATACGGCGTGATTCGTGGCGCTCGGTGCCGAGGATGTGAAGGCCACCCAGCTTGATGACCTCGTCGTGCTCAGCGGCACATTCGGCCTTGTATCTCTGGAGCACAGCCTCGTACTCCTCGTCGGTGGCCTCCGGGTTTTCCTTGCGCCACTGTTTGGCCAACGCCTCGCCGTTACCCCCCAGAAGGATGTCGGTGCCGCGGCCGGCCATGTTGGTGGCGATGGTGATGGCTTTCAGGCGCCCTGCCTGGGAGACGATCTCCGCCTCTTTCTCATGCTGTTTGGCGTTGAGGACCGTATGGGGGATCCCCTGCTTCTTGAGCAGTTCCGAAAGGACCTCGGACTTTTCGATGGAGATGGTGCCCACCAGGCAGGGCTGCCCTATCTCGTAGTGCTCCTTGATGTCCTCAATGACGGCGTTGAATTTCTCCCGTTCGGTCTTGTAGATCACATCCGGGAAGTCGGGGCGCAGCAGCGGCCGGTTGGTCGGGATGACCGTGACCTCCAGCTTGTAGATCTTGTGGAACTCCTCTGCCTCGGTGTCGGCGGTGCCGGTCATGCCGGAGAGTTTGGCATACATACGGAAATAGTTCTGGAAGGTGATGGTCGCCAGGGTCTGATTCTCGTTCTCGATCGTGACCCCTTCCTTGGCCTCAATGGCCTGATGCAGGCCGTCAGACCAGCGGCGCCCCGGCATGAGACGACCGGTGAACTCGTCGACGATCATGACCTCGCCATCCTTCACCACGTAGTCCACGTCGCGTTTGTACATGGCGTGGGCCCGCAGTGCCTGCTGCGTATGGTGCAGGAACTCGATGTTGCGCGGGTCGTAGAGGTTGTCCACCCCCAGCAGTTCCTCCACCTTGAGGACCCCCTGCTCGGTCAGGGTAGCGCTCTTGGCCTTCTCGTCAATGGTGTAGTCACCGCTGTATGATTTGCGCTTGCCCGAGAGGGTGTTGGCCTCCACCTCGATGATCTCTCCCTTTATCAGGCGGGGGATGATGCGGTCGATGATGTAGTACTTGTCGGTGGAATCCTCGGTCGGACCGGAGATGATCAGCGGGGTACGCGCCTCGTCGATGAGGATGGAGTCCACCTCGTCGACGATGGCATAGTTGAAGCCGCGCTGGACATAGTCGTCCAGGGAGAACTTCATGTTGTCGCGCAGGTAGTCGAAGCCGAACTCGTTGTTGGTGCCGTAGGTGATATCGGCGGCATAGTTGATCCGGCGATCATCATCCTCGATGCCGTGAACGATCACACCGACGGTTAGTCCCAGGAAGCCGTAGAGCCGGCCCATCCATTCGGAGTCACGCTTTGCCAGGTAATCGTTAACGGTAACGACATGGACTCCTTTGCCGGAGATGGCGTTCAGGTAGGCAGGGAGGGTGGCGACGAGCGTCTTTCCTTCACCGGTCTTCATCTCGGCGATCCTGCCGGAGTGCAGGGTCATGCCGCCGATCAACTGTACGTCGAAGTGGCGCATGCCGAGGACGCGTTTGCCCGCCTCGCGACAAACGGCGAAGGCTTCGGGGAGCAGGGCGTCCAGGGACTCGCCTTTGGCGTGGCGCTCCTTGAATTCAGCGGTCTTGCCGCGCAGCTGGTCGTCGGAGAGAGCGGCAATGGAGGACTCCAGGCCGTTGATCTTAGCGACAATCGGCCACATCCGTTTGAGCTCACGCTCATTCTTGCTGCCGACGATCTTCTTGATAATGGAACCGAACATTCAACGTCTCCAGGTTGGAATTTTTGGGCAAAATAGCTTGTAAATTTACCACAAACCTTGCAGCTACTCAATAGAAAAGGGGGGAGGACCGTTGCGGCGGACTTTTGTGCTGTGGCCCCGCCCTGTATACGGGGCGTGCCTTGCAATCGTACTCGTGGGGTGTATAACTGATACCGGTAGTTGCCACCATCAAGGAGATCCTGCATGTCATTACTCATAACCACCCACAGCGACAACATCGGCACCATCACCTTCAACCATCCCGAGACCCGGAACAGCCTCTCCAATCAGCTCCTGAACGAGTTGATCGAGGCACTGGAGTTCTTTGAGAAGCGTAAGGCCCGCGCGGTCGTGATCCGGGCCGCCGCCGGGGTGAAGGTCTGGTCCTCCGGCTTCGATATCGGCGAACTGCCGGTGCCGGGACGTGACCCGCTTTCTTATAACGATCCGCTGGAGCAGGCTCTGCGGGCGATTCAACTCTTTCCTGCACCGGTTATTGCCATGATCGAGGGGAGCGTCTGGGGGGGCGCCTGCGACCTTTCCTTCATCTGCGACATCGCCATCGGCTGCCCCAGTGCTGCCTTCGCCATTACCCCCGCCAAGATCGGCGTGCCCTACAATTCCACCGGCATCCTGCACTTCATCAATGTGGTGGGGCCGCGCATGACCCGCGAGATGTTCTTTACCGCCCGTCCCATCAATGCCGAACGGGCCCTGGATGTCGGTATCCTTAACCACCTGGTGCCGACGGAGGAGCTGGAGCCGTTCAGCTATGCCATGGCGGCCCAGATCGCCGAGAACTCTCCCCTGGCCATCGCAGTCATCAAGGAGCAGTTGCGGCTGCTGGGGAACTCGCACCCCCTCAGCCCCGAGACCTTCGAGCGGATTCAGGGACTCAGGCGCAGGGCCTATGACAGCGCCGATTATCTGGAGGGGAAACAGGCGTTCCTGGAGAAGCGAAAACCGGTATTCAAGGGGGAATGACAAGAGACGAAGAGCTTTTCACCACGGAGGCACAGAGGTACACAGAGGAAAACCTGGAATCTTAAACCTTGGGGAGGATCTGAATAGGTTGTTGAATGTTTGTCTGTATTGAGTGATGAAAACTTTTTGGGTTTGAGCGAAACAGAACAGATTACTCGGTTTTCCTCCGTGCGCCTCCGTGTCCTCTGTGGTGAAGGCTTTTCTTTGTGATGCTTCGTTTCCTTAGTGGATAAAAAACGATCAGACGTGATTGCGCAGCATCAGCTCCGCAGGGTGCGGATCAAGGTACAGCTGCTGTTTGAGGTAGGATTGGTCGTAGATGCGTACGTAATGCCGCAGTAATGTCAGCGGCACCAGCAGCGGCACCAGACGGTCGTGGTACCGTTCGATGACTTCCAAAAGCTCAGACTTTTCATCAGAGCTCAACGCCTTCTTGAAATAGCCCATGATGTGCATCAGCACGTTGGTGTGCTTCCTGGCGGTCGCCTGCAGAGCCATCCCTTCCATGAGCAGCACTTCGTAACGTCGCAGCAGTTCCTCCCGTTTCATCCCCTTGCCGTTCCCCACCAACGCTCCCAGGTCACGGTAATGTTGTGTGCTGTGGGACATGATCAGCAGCTTATGGCGCGCATGGAACTCTACCAGGTTTCCCAGACCCGGTTTGCCGCCGAGGAACTCCCGCCAGCGACGATAGGTAAAGACCCGCTCGATGAAGTTTTCGCGCAAGTTGGGATCGTTGAGGCGCTCGGCCTCCTCCACCGGCAGCTGAGGAAAATGCCGGACCAGGGCGGCGGCGAACAGTCCGCTGCCGACCTTTTTCGGCATGCCCTTTTCATCGTAGACCTTGACCCGGTAGAGCCCTGAACTGGGCGAATCCTTCTTGAAGATGAAGCCGCAGAGGCCGCCGCTCTCCAGCTCCCGCACCTTTCGGCTGCAGAAGTCCAGCATCTGGCTCGTCTTGTCGATACGGGTCTGGCGGGTCATCAGGCGCGGGTTGGCAGGGTCCCCCTCCAGGCGCATGGGCTCCCGGGGGGTGGACATGCCGCATTCCACCTCGGGGCAGACCGGTACGAAGGTGAAAAAACGCCCCAGGGTATCGGTGATGTAGTGATCGTGCTTGTGACCGCCGTCGTAGCGCACCGCCTCTCCCAGCAGGCAGGCGCTGACTCCCATGGTGATGGGTGAGGGAGGTTGTTTTGCCTGAATGGTACCGTTGCCGGAATCGGGTGGCTCAGGCATGATGCAGTTTATTGATCGGAGTGGCCGTCGCTTCGGCGGTGACAAAGTCGGCGATGGTATGGGCAATGCGGTGGGGTGTAACCCGGCTGTTGTTGAAAAGCATGTCGTAGCTACCTGGGTCGTGTGCGTCCTCATTGAGAAAATCCCGGTGAAACCGGTCCCGTTGCTTCTGCTCTTTCTTGACCATCTCCTCGGCCTTTTCCGGCTCCAGCTCCAGGCGTCGGGAGATGGAGTGAACCTTGTAGTCCAGGGGGGCGTAAAGGCGAAAATGGTATGACTGTTCGATATGGCGGGTGATGACGCTCCCCCCCAGCTCGATGATGATGACGTTTCCCTGCTCCGCCAGTGAGATGATGTGGCGGCAGAGGAGCTGGAAATGGTCCTGTTCACTCTGCCAGCGATGGGAGAAGGTGGCCAGTACCTCGTCAAGGATGTGATTCTTTTCTCCCAGGTGCTGCAGGATCTCCTCGGAGATGTTATGGCGCCGGGCAACCTCTTCCAGAATGGCCCGGTCGATCAACACCCACTCGTCACCGGTACGCTGCATCATCAGTTCCCGAAGAAGTTCCGCCACCGGGTACCCCTCGCAGCCGAACTCTCGGGTGATAGTGATGCAGGGGCGCGGTTTCGGTTTGCGGTGTTGCTGGGCGGCCTTTTCCTTCTGACGGCGGTTGTATTCCTCCAATGAGCCGATGCGCAGGTCCACGGAGGGTATGAGCAGATTGTCAGGCATGGGGAGTTCTCCTGATGTCGTAAGTTATTTGTCCTTGCGGGGTACCACGACGATGCCGGACTCGGTGATGGTGTAGCCGAGGGCGCGGTCTGCCTCCAGGTCGTAGCCGATGGTGGTGCCGTCCGGAATAACCACTCCTTTGTCGATGATGGCCCGTTTGATCTTCACGTGCCGTCCGACGGTGACGTTTTCGAACAGGATGGAGTCCTCCACCAGGCTGTAGCTGTTGATCTTGCACAGGGGACCGAGGATGGAGCGCCGCACGATGCTGCCGCTGGTGATGCAGCCTGCGCAGACGTAGGAGTCGATATTGACCCCGCGGCGGTTGTCGTCGTCGAAGACGGTCTTGGCCGGCGGCAGGTTCCCCTGGTTGGTCAATACCGGCCATTTGTAGTTGTAGAGGTTCAGCTGGGGTGAGACGTTGATCAGGTCCATGTTCGCCTCGTAATAGGAATCGAGGGTTCCCACGTCCTTCCAGTAGCCGCGCTCCTCCGCCCGCATGCCGGGGATGATGTTGTCGTTGAAGTTGTAGGCGAAGATGCGGTCGTTGTCCTTCAGCATCATGGGGATGACATGCTTGCCGAAATCCAGGTCCTCATGGTGTTTCTTTCCTTCAAGCAGAACCTCGATCAGTTTCTTGGTGGAGAAGATGTAATTGCCCATGGAGGCGAAACAGGTGTCGCGCCCCGGGATTGTTTCCGGGTTTTTCGGTTTTTCGGTGAAGGCGGTAACCCGGTTGTCGTCATCAACGGAGAAGACGCCGAAGCGGCTGGCCTCCTCCTGGGGGACCTCCAGGGCAGCGATGGTTATGTCGGCCCGGTTCATGCGGTGGAAATCGATCATCTGGGTGATGTCCATCTTGTAGATATGGTCGCCCCCGAAGATCGCCACGTAATCGGCGTCGGACGACTCCACGAACCGCAGGTACTGCAGGATGGCGTCGGCGGTCCCCTTGAACCACTCCTCGCTCTCGCTGCTGGTTTCCGGCGAGATGGCCACGTAAAATTCACCAAGGCCGGTCCATTTGCCCCAGGACTCACGGATATGCTTGTTGAGCGAGAAGGCGCGGTACTGGGTCAGGATATAGACCTTCTTGATACCGGAATTGAACATGTTGGAGAGGACGAAATCGATGATCTTGTACTTGCCGCCGAAGGCGACGCTCGGCTTGGCGCGCCGCACGGTCAGCGGGCTCAGCCGTTCTCCCTTGCCGCCTGCCAGGACCATTGCAATCGTGTTTCTGCCCACATTATCCATTGAATACATCGTATCCTCCTCGTTCCGATATGAAGAAAAACTTATAAACATTCGATCTATTTGAGATGTTATGTGATTCATGGCAGGGTGCTGATCCGATTTCGCAGGACAAACAGTAGCACAACCTGTTATAAATGCAAGCGTAGAGCGGTTATAGCCTCTCCTGAACTCTATTATTAGGTACCCCACTCCATGCGTTTTGGTCTCTGCTGTCTATTCAAAAACGAACCGGTATCCTTTCGAACCACAACCGCCAAGGCTCTGTCGGCATTGGAGCGCAGTGAACAGTTGCACAAACTGTCCGGTATTTGTCTCCATAATGCCGCAAGCCTACTGGCGGCCCTCAATGTCTGTAACAGGCTCGAGATCGGCTCCTTCCGTATCATGTCGCCGCTCTTTCCCCGCATGACCCATCCGGAGGTGGGGTACCGCCTGGAGGATCTGCCGGATGGTGCAGCCATCCGTGCCATGCTGCAGGTATGCCGGGATGTTGCCCGTGACTCCGACATCCGTCTCAGCTTCCATCCGGATCAGTTCGTGGTGATCTCGTCACCCCATCCGGCGGTAGTGGCAAACTCCGTCGGTGAACTGGTATATCAGGCTGAACTGGCTGAAATGGTGGGGGCCGAAGTGATCAACATTCACGCCGGCGGGGTGTACGGTGATAAACGGGCTGCGCTGGCGCGCTTCTGCCAGGTTTTTCCGCAACTGCCGGCTGGGGTGAGGAACCGCCTGACCCTGGAAAACGACGATATCAGTTACACCCCGCGTGATCTGCTGCCGGTCTGCGACGAACTCGCCATTCCCCTGGTCTATGACGTCCACCACCACCGCTGCAATCCGGACGGCCTCTCCGTGGATGAGGCAACTCAACTGGCAGGTGAAACCTGGAAGCGGACCGGCCGGGAACAGTACTGCCACATCTCCTCGCCCAAGAATGGCTGGGGAGGTGGTGACCCCAAACCCCATGCGGACTACATTGATCCGGCCGATATTCCCGATTGCTGGCTGGGGAGGGAGATGACGGTGGATGTGGAGGCAAAGGCCAAAGAGTTGGCGGTGGTCAGGCTTCTGGTGTATCTTGATGCCAACCGGAAATAACTATTAGGGAGGATACGTCAATGAGCTGTGCCAAGTTTTTGATAGTGCTGGCGTTTCTTGTTTTGACGGCCTGTAGTGGCGGGAAGCAGGCCGAACCGGTAGCACAGAAAGCCCCCCCTGCTCAGTCGGCTGGTGTGCCGCCGGCAGGACAATCTCAGCTTGCCGCCGGTTTTGCCCTCTTCAACAAGAGTTGCCGGGTATGCCATGGCAACAACGGGAACGGCAGAGGCAGCCGCTCGGGACCGTCGCTGCAGCGCAGTGAGTATACGTACGGCAGGAGCCGTGAAGCGGTCCTCGAGAGCATCCGCAACGGCCGCCCGGGAGGCATGCCTGCCTACGGCAAGGTGTTCAGTCAGGAGCAGATAGAAGCACTGGCATCGTATGTCTTGACTCTGAAATAGAGCATTCGGAGCGGATTGACTGCCCCCCGAATTTAGTTGCGATTATCTTTGGTTGACTCGACAAAAGCAAAATTTTATAGTGTTACATCCTTTAAACTAAATGGAGGTATTACAATGAAAAAATTGATCCTCGGCCTTACACTCGTCATCTTTTCAGCTGGAACCGCACTTTGTGGAGACACGATTGTTCTTCCCGCCAAGAACGGAAATGTGAACTTCCCGCACTCAAAGCATCAGGCAATCAAACAGGAAAAGGGATGTGCCGCCTGTCATGACACCGACAAAGGTGGAAAGATTGCCGGTCTCGGCAAGGATTGGGCTCACAAAACATGCAAGGGATGCCATGAGAAGATGGGCAAGGGGCCGTCCAAGTGTGGCGAATGCCACAAGAAGTGATCGGATCTCCTTGCCGGTAGGAAAAAGCTGAAGTAAAGCGAAATCAGGGCCCATAACGTTTAGCCGCGTCATGGGCTCTTTTTTATCTTGCGGCACAGTTGATGCGCGACAACCGGACCAGCAGCGGTGTCATGAACGCCCATCCCAATGCCAGCAGCAGTATGCCGTTTGTAGTCGGCAGCGCCTCCGTTGCCCCCAGCCTGGCCCCGCTGTAGTAGGCCAGCGGACCGCCGACTGCCCCGAAGAGTGCCGCCAGCAGGTAGCGTCCCCGCAGCCAGGCCATGGAGACGTTCAGAGTGGCAGCAAAGTTCATCCAGAGACAGATCATCCATGGGGGGCTGATGGGGCGGGGGAAAAGATGTTGCAGCGGCGTGAAGACCCCTCCCGCTACGAATGCGGTGTCAAAGAGCAGACCGAGCAGGCCTGCCGCCAGCAGCAGTTTCACTTCTCCCCTTCGGTTATCCTGCAGTGCCAGATGGATCGCCAGTACCGGGATCATGCTCAATGGCCCGAGCCAGAACATCCCCCGGGCAGCACCCAGTACCGCCGCGAACCAGGCACCCTGAAACAGAAGCACGTTGATCGCCTTGCGGGTCAGGTCGTTCACGGGCGGTTCCCGCCGTTCGGCCAACGCTGGGGCACCTTGCGCAGCTTTCCAATGTCGTAACCCTGCACTTCCAGTTCCTTTACCAGTCGCATGTAGTCCTCGTCCGGGATCTGCGGGGTGCGGGCCATGATCCAGACATAGTCTCGCTTGTTACGTCCAATGACCGTTTGTGTGTAGTCAGGGGTGAGGTGGGTGATCAGGTATTCGGCCTTGATCGGCCAGATGAACTGCATCCCCCAGGTGGAGTTGTTGACCGTGTCCATGATGAAGCCGCGGGGATTGTAGCGTTTTTGCGGGCCGTCGAAGCCCCCCTTGTTGAAGGTGAACACCGTGTCGATGCTGCCGTCCGGCTCGAGCCGGTAGGTCTCGACACCGTTGTAGGCCTCGGTCTCGATGAAGGTCGGGATACAGGCGATGACGTACCACGATCCCATAAAGCGTTTGAGGTCGATCCTCTCGACCGTCGTAAGCGGCGGCAGGGCAGAGCTGCAGCCGGTTGTGAGCAGCAGGGCGAATGCTATGACCAAGAATCTCATGGTTGCTCCATTCTGTGCAGCGGCGGCAGAATCGGCTCAAGCCTGCATCCGGGTTTGCAGAACAGCAGCTGCAGGTCGCCGGTGAAGCGCTCTGCAAAACCCCCTTCGCAGTAGCAGAGATAATACTCCCACATCCTTATGAAACGTTCTTCATATCCCAGGCTTTTGACCTGTTCCAGGTGGGCGTGGAAGTTGCGGCGCCATTCCCGCAGGGTCCGGGCATAGTGGGGGGAAAGGTCTTCCAGGTGTGACAGACGCAGGTCGGTCGCACGGGCGACGGCTGCCATGATGGCCTGCAGCGACGGGCAGCAGCTGCCGGGGAAGATGTAGCGGTTGATGAAGTCGGGTGTGTTCAGGTAACGCCCGTAATGATGATCCGGCATGGTGATAGCCTGGATCAGGGCGGCTCCGTCCGGCAGCAGCCGCTCGGAGCAGGCACGGAAATAGGTCGGCAGGTGGCGGTGCCCGACCGCCTCGATCATCTCAATGGAGACCAGCCGGTCGTACTGACCGGTCAGGTCGCGGTAATCCTGCTGCAGCAGGGTGATGTGCCCCTCCAACCCCGCCGCCGCGATGCGTTCGGCAGCCAGATCATGCTGCTGCCGCGAGATCGTGGTGGTGGTGACGTGACAGCCGTAGGTTCGGGCGGCGTGGATGGCAAAACCGCCCCAGCCGGTGCCGATCTCCAGTACCCGCATGCCCGCAGTCAGGCCAAGTTTACGGCAGATACGGTCGAACTTGGCCAGCGAGGCCTCCTCCAGGCTGCTGTCGTCGCGCTCGAAGATACCGCAGGAATAGGCCATGGTCGGGTCGAGGAACAGTTGATAGAAATCGTTACCCAGATCGTAGTGGGCGGCGATGTTCCTGCGGCTGCCGCTCCGGCTGTTGTCGTTCAGGCGGTGCAGTATGCGCTGCAGCGGCACGGCCAACCGGGCCATCCCCCCTTCCAGCCGTTGCTGGGCCGCTTGGTTGAGCACCATGATCCGTACCAGAGAGGTCAGCTCACCGCAGCTCCAGAGACCATCCATGTAGCTTTCTCCGGCTGCGATGGTGCCGCCGAAGGCCACCCGCCGGTAAAAATCGGGGTGCAGAACGCGCACCGTGGCGGTCAGTTCAGCGCCTCGTCGCCCGAATTCCCGGCGTTCGTCACCGTCGATAAGGGTGAGGTGCCCCTGTTCGATCGTCGTCAGGTTCTTTACAACCAGGTGACGTGCCAGTTTATTGATGATGCCGGTAGCCGGTGACGCGGTCTGGGGACAGGAGGTGCAGGTCTGTTCGTTCTGATTCATCTGCTGTAGCGTCCTTTCCTGACATCAAGCTGTTCCGGGTGCGGGCAGAAGGGCACCCCTTTCCATTTCAGGCGCAGGGCCTGCCAGTAGATGGCGGCGATGACCTTGGCGGTCATGAATGGCCAGTGCATGAGGGCAGCAGCCAGATTGCCCCCCGTCAACGGCTGCCGCCGCAGATTGAGTGAAGCGTTGAAAACCTCAGATCCCTGCCGTGAACTGGTCATATGGACCGCCAATCGTTCCCCCGGGGGGGTGAAGCGCCACTCGTAGGCGATATCCATCGGCATGAAGGGGGATACGTGGAACTCCTTGTCCAGCCGGTATCGGTACCATTCACCGTCATGCTGGTCTGAACTGGCATCAAAGGCCCGCAGGTATTCCTCCCCCCAGGGGGTGTTGTGGATCTCCACCACGAACGCATCAAGTGTCTGCCCGTATTCGGCAAAGCAGTAATAGATGCTGATCGGATTGAAGCAGTACCCCAGGTAGCGCAGATGGGTCAGCAATCGAATCGGTCCCCGGGGCCGTCTGCCCAGTTGCCGCTCCGCCTCATCCCGCACCGCAGAGTCAAGCGGCAGTGATTCGGGGCGAAAGTGGTCCGACCGACGGAAGCTGGCCCAGTTCGGCCGCTCCACTGACCAGAGCCAGCGACCCGTAAAGACGGATTCAAGCTCCGCCAGGTCAAGATACAGGAAGAACAGACTGTAGCGGAACGAGTTGCCGATCGGGGTCAGACGCTGATGACCAACCTGACCGGTATAGATCCGGCTCTCCATGGCTAAAGCCCTTTCCCGAACTGCCGACAGACCGCCAGGGCACTCTTGACGCCGTCCTCATGGAACCCCCATCCCCAGTAGGCACCGCAATAAGAGGTGCGGTTGACCCCACTGATCTCGTCCCGGCGTTTCTGTGATTCGAAGGCAGCAGTGGAATAGACCGGATGGTGGTAGACCAGGCGTCGGATGATCGCGTCCGGTTCGATGGCTTCCGGGCTGTTGAGGGTTACGCAGAAATCAACCGGTGCGCTGATGGTCTGCAGCAGGTTCATCCAGTAGGTCAGGACCACGCTCCCCTGCTGCCGACGGGGGAGCAGGCAGTTCCAGCTGGCGCGGGCCGCGGGGATCGACGGCAGCAGCCGGCTGTCGGTGTGCAGCACCGTATCGTTTTTCTGGTAGGGGATGGCTCCCAGCAGACTCCGTT
>CAZSTJ010000047.1:0-6603 GCA_964609805.1 uncultured Geobacter sp.
GGTTCAGGCAGAGACTCATATCCTGAGTCTCGATACCGATGAAGACACCCTTTTTTCAGGGTTCAAATCCAATTTGCGCAGCGACCTGCGCCGCTCGGAAAAAAAGGGGTATGTCCCGCATCGTTTCTCCGGCAGCGACGAAGCGGTCTCCCGCTTCTACAGCCTGTACGAAAGCGGGAAAAGCGGCTGGAAGGTGGACGGCGAGAATCTGCCGCGCTGTTTCTTTGCATCACTTTCGGAGAGCGGCAACGCCGATATCTGGCTGGCAGAGTACGACGGCACCGATGTGGCAGCGGCATATATCATCAAGGGGCACCGGGATGTCTTTTATTATGCCTCCGGAATGGTGAAGGACGGAAGACTCTCGCCATCGCCCATGGAGTATCTGCTCTGGATGGCGATCAGGCATTACGCTGCACACGGTTTTCAGCACATAAATTTCGGCGCCAGCATCGGTCTGGACGGGGTCAGAAAGTTCAAGGAAAAATTTGGCGCCGTTCCCTGTTCATACCGCCACTGGTCCCTGCGTATGCCCTGGCTCCTGCGCTATGTGAAAGGTCTGTCGTGAAGGTGCTCTTCCTCACATACTATTTCCCTCCCCTCGGGGGTGCCGGTGTCCAGCGGGCGCTCAAGTTTGCCAAGTACCTGCCTGAGTTCGGCGTAACGCCGGTGGTTATCTGTGCCGATGAACCGGGTTATGTATCGGACCCCTCCCTCCTGGCGGAAATCCCGAACGGTATGGAAGTGCACCGGTTGCAGCATACGCCGTTGCTGACACACCTCGTCAGTGCGGTGCGGGGTATGAGGCCCGCCAGACCGGAAGGTCCGGGCATCTCCCCGGGAACCCATTCCCGGCCTGCCTGGCGCGACATTGCCATCAGAGGGTATCAGGCCCTGCAGGTCCCGGATGACAAGCGGGGATGGGGAAAAAAGGCCTACCTGCGTGCCGCGGCTCTGATCGAGCAACAAGGAATCGACATCATATTCTCCTCTTCACCTCCGATAACCTCCCACGTCGTCGCCGCAAAATTGAAGAAGAGGTTTCGGATCCCCTGGGTTGCCGACTTCAGAGATCTCTGGACCACCAATCCCGCATACGGTGCACCAACATGGCGGGAAAAAATCGACCGCCGTCTCGAGCGCCATCTGCTGGACGATTCAGACGGCATAACCGTTGTCTCCGAGAACATGGCGGCAGCCCTCGGGAGCAGCTGTACCGGCAAAAAGGTTCATTTCCTGCCGAACGGCTATGACGAAGCCGATTTCATGGGGATAGCACCATCAAAGACCACGGGAGACCGGTTCGTTCTTTTGCATATGGGGACATTGTACGCCCATCAATCCCCCGAAGGGGTCCTCCAGGCGGCACGAAGGTATTTTGAAAAATGTCCGGACGGAGCCCGGAGACTCTGCCTGCGCTTCATCGGCAACATCGGCGCACGGTTCGAGCCGTTGTTCGACGCCTTCGAGTCTGCTTACCCGGGCGTCGTCGAACGGATCCCGTATATCCGGCATTCGGAAGTCCCCCGTGAGCTTATGGGAGCCGACGCACTGCTACTGCTGATCGGCGGCGGCATCAAGGCAAAGGGGGTCCTTACCGGCAAGCTGTTCGAATACCTGCGGGCAGGCAGGCCGATACTGCTGCTTGGCCCCGCTGACGGCGAGGCGGCCCGGCTCCTCGCCGAGACCGGCCATGGGGTATCCCGGGACGAAAGCGACATTTCGGGCATTGCAGAGGCGCTCGAGCAGATGACGACGGTTGAGAATCACGGCTGTTTCCCTGCCGATGACCCGAGCATAACCTGTTACGAACGCCGTGAACAAACCCGCCGGCTTGCCGGATATTTCAGGCAGATAAAGGAACGTGGAGCCCATGTCTGAGGAGACCCGACGCATACAGCAGCGCTATCGGGAACGCGATGCCTCCGGAGGGGAAAGTTCCTTCTGGAGCTTTTCCAATCCGGTGGTACTGCACATCGCCCAGGAACGGGAGCGGGTGTTCTGGCGTGCGGCCCGGGATCTCGGGCTGGACCTTGCCGGCATCGACATCCTGGATGTGGGGTGTGGTACCGGGGGCGAACTGCTCAACCTGGGACGCTGGGGCGCCGCCACGAGTCGTATGTTCGGGATTGACCTCTCATGGGACAGGACACAGTCTGCCCACTCGCTGCATGGCTTGAAAGTCGTTCAGGCAAGTGGCGACCGGCTCCCTTTTCGTGACGGGCAGTTCGGTGCCGTCATGCAGAATGTGGTCTTTTCCTCCATCGTCTCCCCGGAAATGCGCCGCGACATCGCCGCTGAAATGGCCCGGGTACTGGCCCCGGGCGGCATACTGCTCTGGTATGATGCCCGGCGCACCCGCGGTCATGATCCGGCCTTTGCACCGGTATCAAAGGAAGAGGCTGAAGTCCTGTTCCCCGGCATTTCATTTACCTGGTATGGATTGACGACCGACATGGGACTCTTGAAACTGGCCCGGCGGATCGTGGGGGAAACGGGGATGAAGGCGGTCGCCGCAACGGGGCTTTTCAGGACCCACCTTTTCGGAGTCGGCGTCAAGAATGGCAGGACCGGTCATGACTGACATCCGTATCTGTTTCTTTGCCGACGGCATGAGTGTCCATACCCAGCGATGGCTGAAGGAGATTGCCGCACGGGACTTCGAGGTGACGCTGGTTACCCGCAGGCCCTGGAGCCACCCCGGTGTCCGGGCCATCACCATCGGAGATTCTTCGGGAGTGCTCGGATGGTTCAGCCGAATTGTCTCGATACGGCGGATCGTTCGCGAGCTGCAGCCTGACATCGTCCATGGCCATTACATCACCTCCTTCGGTTTCTGGGCCGCTGCAAGCGGGGTCCGTCCCCTGGTTCAGACCGCTTGGGGCTCGGACATCCTGGTGTCGCCGAAACGAAGCAGGCTGGTGCGCTGGCTGACCCGTTGGTCTCTGGCGGGTGCGGCCCTGATAACCGCCGACTCCCTCGACACCCTGGCAGAGATCCGAAGGTATGCGCCCCACAGCAGGCTGGAACAGGTGCAATGGGGGGTTGATCTGGAGCTGATCAAACCGGTTGAAGCACCTCCCCGCACCGTACTCAACCTGCTCAGCATGCGCTCGTGGGAAGAGATTTACAACATAGACCGGATTCTTCAGGCGGTTGCTGCCCTGCGCAGAACGGCACCGGATATCCCGGTCCACCTCCATCTGCTGGGGGGCGGCAGCCAAGAGGGTGAGCTCCGTTCCCTGGCGACCACCCTGGGGATTACGGATCAGGTGACCTTCCATGGTATGGTGAACGAAACAGAGCTGGTGGAGATCCTTGGTCGGACCGACATTTCCCTCTCGGTCCCGAGCAGCGATGCCACCGCCATGTCGCTGCTGGAATCTATGGCCGCCGGGCTGCCGGTGATCGTCTCGGACCTCCCGGCTAATCGCCAGTGGATCGATGACAGCGGCGGCCGGATCGTTCCGGTTGCTGACGTCGGAAGGCTCACCGAGGCCATAGTGGAACTGGCCGGCAATCCCGGCCTGCGCCGCGTCATGGGAGGACGGAATCGCGCCGTTATCGAGGCAAAGGCCTCCCGCCGGACCGAGATGGACCGGATGGCCGCCATGTATAGAGAACTGCTGAAAGACAGGGGAGCATTAGGGTGAAAACCGTACTGACCGTCATCGGGGCACGACCTCAATTCATCAAGGCCTCTGTGGTTTCCCACGCCTTTGCCGAGCATAACCGGCAGGGGGGCGACCCGGTCCGCGAGATCATTGTGCATACCGGGCAGCATTACGACAGCAACATGTCCGAGGTCTTTTTCAAGGAAATGGGCATCCCCGAGCCGGATTACCACCTGGAGATCGGCGGCGGTCTCCACGGGGAAATGACCGGCCGGATGCTGGAGGCGATCGAGCGGGTGCTCGTCAAGGAGAAGCCAGATGCGGTGCTGGTGTACGGCGATACGAACTCCACGCTGGCTGGGGCACTGGCCGCGGTCAAACTGCATATTCCGGTCGCCCATGTAGAGGCTGGCCTGCGTTCGTTCAACATGGCAATGCCTGAAGAGATAAACCGCATCATGACCGATCGCATCTCGCGCTGGCTGTTCACCCCGACGGCGGTGGCGGCTGAACACCTGAAGCGGGAGGGGTTCGCACCCGGGCAGATCATCCCGGTGGGGGATGTCATGTTCGATGTGGCACTCCATCATGGAGCCAAAGTCTCAGCCGGGTGCGGCCTGCTCTCCCGTCTGGGGCTGCAACCGCAGGGGTATCTGCTGGCCACGATCCACCGGGCCGAGAACACCGATCACCCGGAACGACTGCAGGCCATCGTTGAGGCCTTACAGGCAACGTCCGCACGCCTGCCGGTTGTCTGGCCCCTCCATCCCCGCACCCGCGGCGTGCTGGAGAAAACGGGGCTGCTTGAACTCCTTGCCGGACAGATACATCTGATCGACCCCGTAGGGTATCAGGATATGGTTCAGCTGGAAAAATTCGCGGCGGCGATTGCGACGGACTCCGGCGGTGTTCAGAAAGAGGCCTTCTTTTATCAGGTGCCGTGCATCACCCTGCGGGACGAGACCGAATGGGTCGAACTGCTGGCTGCGGGATGGAACCGGCTGGCCCCCCCCACCGATGCGGCATCGCTGGAGCTGGCCATCACATCGGCCCTGGGCAGTTCCGGCCAGCCGGTCACCCCCTATGGCGAAGGAGATGCGGCACGGCGGATCGTCCGGCGCCTCGTCGAAGATCTCTGCAGATGAATATCCTGTATCTGAATCATTACGCCGGTTCCCCCCGGCACGGTATGGAGTACCGCCCGTATTACCTCTCCCGGGAATGGGTCCGGAGCGGTCATGCGGTCCGGATGGTGGCGTGCGCGTACTCCCATGTCCGCAGCACCCAGCCGACTGTCGATGGTGCGGCGCTCACGGCGCGGGTAATCGAATGGATCGACGGCATCGAATACGTCTGGTACCCCGCCCCCCCGTACCAGGGCAACGGGGTTGGACGGGTGCTGAACATCTGGACCTTTCTGCGGCAGGTCTGGGCCGACTCGAAACGGCTGGTCGAAGAATTCCGGCCTGATGTGGTCATCGCCTCCAGCACCTACCCGCTGGACATCTGGGCGGCCAGACGGCTGGCCCGGATGTCGGGGGCGCAGTTGATCTTCGAGGTGCATGACCTGTGGCCCCTCTCACCGATTGAGCTGGGGGGGATGTCTCCCCGTCACCCCTTCATCCGGCTCTGCCAGTGGGCTGAGGACACCGCGTACCGTGACAGCGACGCCGTCGTATCCATGCTCCCCAATGTCCATGAGCATATGGCCTCCCATGGCCTGGATCTGAGCAAGCTCCACATCATCCCCAACGGCATCTCGCCGGAGGAATGGCTGGGAGAAGCGGCACCGGTTAACGAGGATCTTGCCCGGCACCTGGAGCAAGAACGGAAAAACGGGCGGCTGCTGATCGGCTATACCGGGGCCCACGGCCTTCCCAATGCCCTGGATTCCCTGCTGGATGCGGCGGGGATGTTGAAAGAGCAGCCGGTGGCTTTCCTACTGGTGGGCGACGGCCACGAGAAGGAACGACTCCGGCAGCGGATCAGTGACGAGGGCCTCCACAATGTACGGATGTTCCCGCCGATCCCGAAGCACCAGATACCTACCCTGCTGCAGGCGCTTGATGTTGCCTATATCGGTCTGAAGAGCGAGCCGCTGTTCCGCTTCGGCATCAGCCCGAACAAGCTGATGGATTATATGATGGCAGGTTGCACGGTTCTGTTTTCCATCAAGGCCGGCAATGATATGGTTGCGGCAAGCGGTTGCGGTATCTCTGTCCCGCCTGAAGCACCCCGGGCCATCGCAGACGCGGTGATCAAGCTGATGGGGCTGACTCCCGGAGAGCGGCGGGCAATGGGCGAACGTGGCCAGGCATATGTGCGCGAGCACCATGACTACAAGGTTCTCGCGCGCCGATTTCTTGAAGTATTGCACTGAAACAGGTACAAATAATGGCATCAGAACCGTCAGATAGAAACGAGACACCACGTCATCCGGACATGCAGCAGCTGGCCGAGCGATACGCCCGTCGTGATGCCGGCACGGCCTCGGCCGTCTACAGTTTTCTGAACCCTGCGGTATATATGGGCGAACAGGAGAAAGAGCGCCACCTGATTCGCTGGATCCGGAATGCGGGGCTCCCGCCGCTCGCTGACACGACCCTCCTGGAAATTGGATGCGGCTCCGGGGGCAACCTGCTGGAGCTGATTCGGCTGGGCTTCCGGCCGGAGAATCTGGTCGGCAATGAGCTGCTGCAGGATCGGTACACCTCTGCCCGGCACAGGCTTCCCGAAGCGACGAGGCTGCTGATGGGAGATGCCGCCGAGTTGGACCTGCCTGATAAAAGCTTTGATGTGGTATTCCAGTCGACCGTATTTACCTCGATACTGTCCAACGAGTTCCAGAACAGGCTGGCGGCACGGATGTGGGCGTTAGCACGGCCGGGTGGGGGAGTGCTCTGGTACGATTTCATCTACGACAATCCCCGGAATCCCGATGTCCGGGGGGTGCCGGTGAAGCGGGTGGCAGCGCTCTTCCCCGAAGCAA
>CAZSTJ010000047.1:6613-17288 GCA_964609805.1 uncultured Geobacter sp.
GCAAAAATGACCGTGTGGCGGCTCACCCTTGCCCCCCCGGTCAGCAGGCGTGTTTCCCGTTTCCATGAGTCTCTTTATACCGTTTGCAATGCATTCCCTTTCCTGAGGACCCACATCCTCTGCTGGCTGAAAAAACCGGAGTGAGCTAATGTCTGATTTTTTACCCTTTGCACTTCCCGAAATCGGTGAAGACGAAATCAACGAAGTACTGGATTCCCTCCGTTCGGGCTGGCTGACAACCGGACCGAAGACGAAACGCTTTGAGGATGAGTTCGCGGCCTTTCTGGGGCCGGAGGTTGAAGCCATCGCCGTAAACTCGGCGACAGCCGGCCTGCACCTGGCCCTTGAGGCCATCGGCATTGGACCGGGAGACGAGGTCATCACGACCCCGTATACCTTCACGGCAACCGCCGAGGTTATCCGTTATCTGGGCGCCGACCCCGTGTTTGTCGATATAGACCCCGCTACGTTCAACATCGATCCCGCACAGATCGAGGCCGCGATCACCCCCAGGACCAGGGCGATTATCCCGGTTCATTTCGCCGGGCTTTCCTGTGACATGGCGGCACTTGGAGCCATCGCCCGAAAGCACGGGCTGAAGATCGTCGAGGACGCGGCCCACGCACTGCCGACCACCTGCGGAGGCCGGCTGATCGGTACCCTTGAGAGCGATGCCGCAGTGTTCAGCTTTTATGCAACCAAGACCATTACCACCGGCGAGGGAGGGATGGTGGTGACCCGCAACCCCGACCTGGCAAAAAGGTGCCGCGTCATGCGGCTTCACGGCATCAGCCGCGACGCCTTTGACCGGTACACCTCGACCAAACCGTCCTGGCATTATGAAGTGGTGGCACCGGGATTCAAATACAACATGACCGACATTGCGGCATCGCTCGGAATCCACCAGTTGAAAAAAGCCGAGACATTCCAGAATCGCCGGGCGGCCATGGCGGCTTGTTACGACAGCGGTCTGGCGGGGCTGCCGCTGCGGCTCCCCCCTCATGCCCCTGCCGGGGAGGTACATGCCTGGCATCTCTACGTGGTCAGGCTTACGGCCGCAGCCCCCGTCGACCGAAACCGCTTCATAGAACTGATGGCAGAACGGGGGGTTGGATGCAGCGTGCACTTCATCCCGCTTCACCTCCATCCCTACTGGAGCGAGCGATATAACCTGAAGCCCGGCGACTTCCCCCACGCCGCCGCGGCCTACGAACGTGCCGTCAGTCTTCCCCTCTACACCAGGATGTCTGCCGACGACCAGGAACGGGTCATCGCCACCGTCAGGGAAATTCTTGCATGACAGCAGCAAAACGTACCTTTGATGTTGTGCTGTCTTTAGCGGGAATAGTAGTATTGCTCCCGGTATTTGCCGTCATTGCAGGTAGTATCAAGCTGGATTCACCAGGACCGGTCTTTTTCCGGCAGGAACGGGTCGGGCGATTCGGGAGACCGTTCCGCATCTTCAAGTTCAGAACCATGCGCCCGGACTCAGAGCAGGCGGGCGGGCAGATAACGGTTGGTAACGATCCCCGAATTACCGGTGCCGGCACCTTCCTGAGGCGATACAAACTGGACGAGCTCCCCCAGTTGTTCAATGTTGTTATGGGTGACATGAGCCTTGTGGGACCTCGCCCCGAGGTGCCGCGGTACGTTGCCCTGTATCCGGAGAAAACGAGAGAGCTGGTCTTGTCCGTTCCACCCGGCATAACCGACTATGCCTCGATCGAATATCACGACGAGAACTCCTTGCTGGGGAATGCCGCTGATCCTGAAAAAACGTACATCGAAGAGATACTTCCGATAAAATTGCGATATTATGAAAAGTATCTGGCTGAACAATCTCTCCTGATTGATAGTAAGATCATCTTTATGACACTGGCACGTCTCATCCGGAAAGGTAGCGACACAAGACCATGCTTGTGAGACGCAGAATCATACTGTTTCTTTACGACCTGCTGCTCGTGTGCAGTTCACTTACGCTCGCCTACCTGCTGCGCTTCGACTTCCGCATACCTGATCAGGAGATTCCGTTTTTCATCCATTGGCTGCTGGTCGGCCTGTTCGTTAAACCCGCACTGTTTATCATCATGGGTTTCTATAAGAGCCTCTGGCGCTATGCCTCTCTCCAGGATGCCGTTGAAATATTCAAAGGGGTCGTTCTTGCATCCGTTCTGACCGTCATCGCCATTTTTACCATCTCTCACTTCACCCCTATCCCCCGCTCGGTCTTTTTTCTGGACGGCTTCATCCTCTTTACCTTCATGGCTGGCAGCAGGCTTGGCTGGCGGGCCTGGAGGGAAACGGGGCTTCTGCGCCGCTCGGGTAACGGGCCGCGGACATTGATTGTCGGAGCCGGTGATGCCGGAAACCTGCTTCTGAAGGAGATCCGGCGGCAGAAAAATCCGCCGTACAACGTTGTCGGATTTATTGATGACGATGCCGTGAAGTACGGGATGAGAGTGCAGGGTGTCCCGGTTATCGGCACGACCGCAGATCTGCAGACCAGCATCAGGGATCTCCAGATAGAAGACGTGATCATCGCCATTCCCACAGCTGCCGGCAAGACGATCCGCCAGATCATCAAGAGCTGCGAGCATTGTAAAATCCGCTTCAAGATTCTCCCCGCCCTGGCTGAGCTCATTGACGGGCGCATCACAACGTCGCACATCCGGGACATCAATATCGAGGATCTGCTGGGCCGCGAGCAGATCCGTCTGGATGAGTCCGAAATCCGCAACTATCTGGGGGGCAAGCGGGTCATGGTTACGGGGGCGGCCGGTAGCATCGGCAGTGAAATCTGCCGTCAGCTCGCCAAATTCATGCCCGCCAAGCTGATCCTGCTCGACAGCGCCGAAACCCCTCTCTACCACATCGAGAAAGACCTGCTAGAAAGGTTTCCCGAACTGCTGCTGATCCCGGTCCTGGCCGATATCCGTCACCCGGAACGTCTCGACTACGTATTCGAGAGCTTCAAGCCCGAAGTCATATTTCACGCGGCGGCATTCAAACATGTGCCCATGATGGAGTACAATCCGGTCGAGGCCATCACAAACAATATCGCCGGAACCCGGAATCTCGCCGAGAAGGCACATTCATACGGCGTCAGCAACTTTGTCATGGTCTCTACCGACAAGGCGGTAAACCCCACCAACATCATGGGGGCAAGCAAGCGGGCTGCCGAGATCTTCGTCCAGTCCCTGGCACAGAACAGCCGGACAACCTTTACAACGGTACGCTTCGGAAATGTTCTCGGCAGCAACGGGAGCGTCATCCCGCTCTTCATGGAACAGATCAAAAAAGGTGGACCGGTAACCATCACCCATCCGGACGTGGTCCGTTTTTTTATGACGATCCCCGAAGCCGCCCAGCTCGTGCTTCAGGCCGGCTGTATCGGCAAAGGGGGAGAGATATTTCTCCTCGACATGGGTGAGCCGGTCAAAATCATTGACCTGGCGGAGGAGTTGATCAGGCTTTCCGGATTTACTCCCCATGAGGAGATTGAAATCATCTATTCGGGCCTGCGTCCCGGCGAAAAGCTGTATGAAGAGCTCTTGATCAGCGGTGAAGGCATAAAACCGACATCGCATCACAAGATAAAGGTGCTGGGCCCAGTAAACCACGACTTCGCACAGGTTTCAGCGGAATTGGATGCACTGATGCTCTCCGCCCGGGACTCCCGGCTCGACAACATCATGACAGGGTTAAAGGAACTGGTCCCCGAATTCAAACCGCAGTATGATGATAATGATTCATATTCCCACGCCTTCAAGCGCTTGAGACCGGACGTCCTGGGTATCCACTTTCCGCCCCATGAAGGTTAGCAGCAGCATGAACCATACGTTACGGCATTATCTTTTCACCGCCCCCTACAACGTACTGTTGGTCTCCCTGCTTCTGTGGGTATTTTTTCTGCCCGTTGCAAAAGCCCCGCGCAATATTGCTGAAATCGTCATGATTGCCGTTGCCTGTGCTGGATTCTGCACTGTGCCGCTCACCTCCCTGTCATTCCTGAAGAGCAGGGAATTGCTTGCCTCTGCCTTGCTGCTTCTGATGCCGCTCATCTGGCTGCCGCACCCCGGGCCTGCTGAATACGGCGCCTACCTCAAAGACTGTCTGTATGTAATCGATGTGCTGGCCGTGGTGTACTGCCTCCGGTCATATCCAAAGGTGACAAAAAAACTTATCGCTGTCCTGATGGCGGGAACGGTCTTATCTGCGGTGATTTCTCTGCTGCAGTACGTTCATCTGCTGCCGTTCCGTGAGCATGGCATTGCCATCGGTCTCCACGGATTTACCCTGTCGGGTGCCTACTCCCTCCTGCTTGCGTTTGCTGCAGGTGTGCTTTCCTGGCTTGCGCGCATGGCACCGAATTTAAAACAACGATGTCTCTGGTTTACGGGTATGACCATCTGTATTGCCGACCTGTTGCTCGCCGTACCGGGCAGATCCGGTTATCTTGCCTTTGCAGGCCTTGCCGGCTACATCCTGTATAATCTGGTAAAGACAAGCACTCTTTTTGCCGGTTTCATCACCCTGTTTATTGCGCTGGTGATTTTGAATTCATCAACCCTGCAGAACCGACTGATAAATGCCCGCTTCAATATTGCCCAATACAATTCCGGGAACAGCTACTCGGCTGTCGGAGAGCGATTTGAAATGTGGAAGATATCTCGGCAACTCTTCAACGAGAACCCCGTCTTCGGGGCAGGAACAACCGGATTCAGGGAACGATGGCGCCGGGACGGATATCCGAAAATCCCGATCAAATATGATAATGCCCACAGCACGTATATGAACATACTTGCCAATTACGGAATCGCCGGAATCTCGATACTGCTGTTCTTTCTGTTTCATACAGCACGGTTCGCCTGGCATGCCCGGAGTTCGGCGTCCGGTGCGGTAGTCTTTTGTTTCCTCGTAACCTTTATTATCGGGAGCCTGACCAATACCATGGTGACCTCCAGCTTTTATCTGAGCTGGCTCTCCATTATCTGTGCCCTGATGGTAGCAGATCCAGTTCCACGACCCGCCACATACCCCATATGAGGTACAAGGTGGGCGTTATCGGGTAAATTAATGTTTGCCTGGTTACATTATTTTTTTTATTTTGTGTAATTTAAGCTATTTATACACACATCAATAAGTTGGCATGCAACCTGCTATAACATAATCAAACAATTTCTTCAGGAGGTAGTACAAATGAAAAAAGTTCTCTCCACCATCGTTGCCGCCCTCGTAGCCGTTTCCTTCTCCGCAGTTGTTTTCGCTGCTGACGCCGCTAAGCCGGCTGCTCCGGCTGCTGCTCCGGCTGCTGCTGAGAAGAAAGCTGAAGAGCCGAAGAAAGAAGAGAAGAAACCGGCTAAGAAAGCTAAAAAAGCTAAGAAAGCCAAAAAAGAAGAGAAAAAAGAAGAAGCTCCGGCTGCTGCTCCGGCTGCAAAGTAATTCTTTTTTCACCAGCTTCGAGAAAAGCCGCATCGCAAGATGCGGCTTTTTTTTATCCTACGGGGGGGGATACTCCATGAATGATCGTATTGTCCGGGCGTTGAGTTCAAAGGGCGGCATTCGAATCCTTACGTGCAGCACAACCGATCTGTCCCGATCGATACTCGCCCTGCAGGGGACATCGCCAACGGCCAGCATTGCCCTTGCCCGCGCCCTTGCGGGTGGCGCGCTGATGGGATCACTGCTCAAGTCGGACCAACGGATCGCCCTCAAGTTCGAGGGCAACGGCCCGTTGCGTAAATTGATTGTTGAGGCTGACGCCGATGGTGCCGTCCGCGGTTGTGTAGCCAATCCGGCGGCTGATGCCCCTCCGGTTGATAACCGCTGGAATGTACCGGGGATCATTGGTCGTGCCGGTTTTCTGACCGTTTCCCGGGATATCGGCGTCGGACATGTACCTTATCAGGGAATGGTCCAACTGCAGAGCAGTGAGGTCGGGGCCGATCTCGCCTACTACCTCACCGAATCGGAGCAGATTCCTTCCGCCGTCGGGGTTGGGGCCGCTCTTGATGACAATGGCGAACCGTCACAATGCGGAGGGTTTCTCGTCCAGGCGCTACCGAAGGCAGATGAAGCCGAGATTGAGGCTGTCATGCAAAATATCGCCGGACTGCCGCCACTCACCGAACTGCTCAAGCAAGGCCCCGAAAGCCTGCTGTCAAACGTAATGGGGGACATCCCCTATACCTTGCTGGAAACCAGGGAGATCTTCTTTAGATGCGGCTGCAACCGGTCCAAGGTTGAGCGGGCCCTCCTGTCGCTCCCACCGGAGGATCTGCGCGAGATGATCGAGCATGGTGACGGGGCTGAAGTGAATTGTGAATTCTGCCGCCAGATGTACCGGTTTACCACGCCGGAACTGGAGTCCCTCGGAAAAGAGCAGACCCCGTGACCGACGAGACATCAATACGAAAGGTATGCCTCATTATCGAGTATGACGGCACCGCATACGCGGGCTGGCAGCGCCAGGCAAACGGCATCGCCGTGCAACATGTCATGGAAGAAGCCCTGTTTCAACTGCTGCAGGAGCGCGTCGACCTGCGTTCCTCCGGCAGGACCGACGCGGGGGTCCATGCCCGCGGCATGGCTGCGGCCTTTGTGACGTCAACAGCTCTCCCGCTGCACGCCTTTATCAGCGGGACCAACCGGTTCCTTCCCCATGACATTGCAGTGCTGGACGCCTTTGAGGTCCCCCTTGATTTCAAGCCCATCGGCGATGCACTGGCCAAGCACTATCGCTACACGATCCTGATGTCCCGAATCCGCTCGCCATTGCGCAGGATGCACTCATGGCACATCAAGGAGCCGCTGAACGTAGCGGCCATGCAGGAAGCAGCAAGGTATTTTGCCGGTCACCATGATTTTGCCGCATTCAGGGCTTCAAACTGCACGGCAAAAACGACCCGTCGGCGGATCGATTCTGTATCAGTTACCCTGGATGGCGATATGATCGTTATTGATGTTGTGGGCGGGGGATTCCTGAAAAATATGGTGCGGGTAATGGCAGGAACCCTTGCCGATATCGGCAGGGGGCGCTTTGCGCCGGAATATATCGGATGGCTGTTGGAGAACGGCGACAGAAAAAAAGCCGGCGTGACGGCGCCGGCGTGCGGGTTATGCTTGATAAAGGTTTATTATCCCGGCAGCAAGTAGGTGGCTATTTCTCAGCCAGAAGCTTCTTGATGAGCTGTTCGGAGGTACGTCCAACTTCCGGACCGTACCCCCTGAACACCTCTGCAATTCTTCCTTTTTTGTCAATTACAAACATAATCGGAACTGACCTGACACCGAAATCAGCCAGAACGGTCTCACCGGCCACTGCAACGGGGTACGTAATCCCATGCCGCTCGGCAAAGACCTTGACCCCTTTATCTCCATCTTCATCGGCACTCATTCCAAGGACATGGAATCCCTGCTTGCCATATTTACGGCTCAGTTCGTTCAGGTGAGGGATTGATGCCTGGCAAGGCTTGCACCAGGTGGCAAAGAAATCGACGGCAAGAACCTTACCGCGATAATTTTCCAGCGTGACTGATTGCCCTGCCAGCGTGACCACCTTAAATTCAGGAGCAGCTTGGCCAATCCGCGGCGCAGCCTGAGCCCCTTCAGTCATGATAAGCAGCCACACCGACAGAACAAATGCCGAACACAAACGATGAAGCCGGGAGAAGCCTCTCATCAAGTTACAGTGCTTTTGCGATCAGCGCTTCCAACTGCGATTTCGGTACATGGCCGACAATCTGATCAACCACCGCCCCCCCCTTGAACATGATCAGGGTAGGGATGCCCCGCACGTTGTACTTGGCAGGCGTTGCCTGGTTTTCATCAACGTTGACCTTGCCGACCTTGACCTTACCGACAAACTCATCTGCAACGGCATCGACGAGCGGGGCAATGGCCTTGCAGGGGGCGCACCAGGTCGCCCAGAAGTCAACAAGGACAGGAACTTCAGATTTCAAAACCTCTTGTTCAAAATTGGCGTCGGTAAATGCAATGACATTTTCGCTGGCCATACGTAATTCTCCTTTTATGCATTGAAATAGGTTTTGAATGATATACCAGGCATCGAAAAAATCAAGAGCAATGTGGTTTGACGGGCTGTTTAGTTGCCATGAGCAAGCGATCGGAGTATGCTGATTTCCGTTCAATTTTCCCTGGAGAAAAACCGGTGTCCTTCCTCCCCCTGAACATTGATATGCAAGGTATGAATGTCCTCGTTGTAGGGGCAGGAGCTGTTGCCGCTCGAAAGATAACAACGATGGTCGAGGCTGGCGCGGTCGTACGGGTGGTTGCTCCTGACATTGCGCCTGATATCGAAGGGCTTGCGGTAGCCGGAAGAATCCAGCTGAGACAAGGGGCTTACAAGAGCTGCGATCTACACGACACGTCTCTGGTCGTGGCAGCCACCAATGATTCAACCCTGAACCGAAAGATTGCGGAAGAAGCCCTTCAACACGGCCTGCTCGTATCCGTCGCATCTGAACCGGCTGAAGGCAATGTTACCTTTCCTGCGCAACTTCGACGCGGCAGCCTGAATATTTCAATATCCACAAACGGCACCTGTCCTGCGTATGCCGCCATGGTCAGGGATGTCATCGCCGATGTAATCGGAGATGAATACGGGATTGTGCTGGAAACTCTTGCCGCAGAACGCGAAAAGCTATTGACTGCAGGCAGCCCGTACAACTACAATATTAAAATTTTGCGGGCTCGCGCTCAGGAGTTGTTGCAAGAATTCGCTTGCAAGGGATGAGGCCATGACGCACCTCTTTTTCTATCTGACCTTCGGGTTGTATGTCTGTGCAACCGGGGCGTTCTTTACCTGTCTGTTCCGCACCTCTGCACAACTGTCAAAATGGGCGACCCGGCTCCTGGCAGCTGGGTGTACCACCCATCTACTCTCTACCATCCATCTGGCAGTGAGTGTTCGCCATCTCCCCCTGACCAACATGCAGGAATCGCTGTCATTCTTCAGCCTGGCCATTGTTGGCGGCTTTCTCTTTTTCAACCGGCGCTATCAAGTCGCAACCCTCGGCTCGTTTGTCACCCCTATTGCATTACTCATGTTCGGGGTTTCCGCAGCACTCCACGGTCAGGTACAGCCACTCCCTCCGATCCTGCAGAGCAACTGGTTCTGGATTCATGCCCTGCTGGCATTCATAAGTTATGCAGCGTTCACCATTGCAGCCGGTGTTGCTGTGATGTACCTTATCCAACGCTACTTTCTCAAGACCAAGCATTTCGGCGGCCTTTTCCAGAAGCTACCTCCCTTGGAGACAATGGACGAGATCAGTTACCGCTGCCTTGCCATCGGTTTTCCCCTGCTTTCGATCGCCATCATCTCCGGCTCCATATGGGCAGAGAAAGCAATGGGGAGCTACTGGATCTGGGACCCGAAGCAAACCTGGTCACTGATAACCTGGCTGATCTATGCAGCCCTGCTCCACGGTCGACTGGTTATCGGCTGGCGCGGCAAACGCGCCTCCATCCTTTCGATTCTCGGTTTTATCGTTCTTCTGGTTACTTTTTTCGGCATGAAGCACAGCATCGTCTGGTAGCCTGACTGCCTTTTTATTGAGATACCTCGGGGATAACACACACGAATGAATATCATTGTCGTCGGTCTCTCCCACAAGACCGCCAGCGTGGAAATACGAGAGCGGGTAGCTTTTTCACCCAACCTGATCGAAAAGCCACTCAAGGAGCTGGTCTCACTTGAGGGTATTATCGAGGGGGTAATTGTTTCAACCTGCAACCGGGTTGAAATTTATGCCACAACCCGTGACATCGCCGGCGGTATTGCACGCATCCGTCGCTTTATGGCTGACTACCACCGGATTCCTTTCGAGGAGCTGGATCAGCACCTCTACAGCCACCATTCTGAAGCAGCCATCCGCCATGTATTCCGCGTCGCATCGAGCCTCGACTCCATGGTGGTCGGAGAACCGCAGATCCTGGGGCAGATCAAAACCTCCTACGGCTATGCCGCCGAATACAAGTCGTCAGGCATTATCCTCAATCGCTTCCTTCACAAGGCTTTTTCTGTCGCCAAGCGGGTTCGGACCGAGACCAAGATCGCATCATCCGCGGTTTCGGTTGCCTTTGCTGCGGTAGAACTGGCCAAAAAGGTCCTGGGGGACCTATCCGACAAAACCGTCATGCTTGTCGGAGCGGGGGAGATGTGCGAACTGGCCGCCAAACATTTCATGAATTGCGGCGCAAAAGGCGTCATGGTCACCAACCGCACCTTTGAGCGGGCCGCAAACTTGGCAGAGGAATTCGCCGGTGAAGCGGTGCGCTTCGAGGAACTTTTCCAGCATCTGCATCGTGCCGACATCGTGCTTTCTTCAACCGGCGCGCCTCACATCATCATTGGCCCCAAAGATGTTGAAGAGGTCGTCAAGCGCCGCAAATTCCGTCCCATGTTCTTTATCGACATTGCCGTACCGCGCGATATCGACCAGAAAGTCGACGATGTTGACGGAGCGTTCCTGTTTACCGTTGACGATCTGCAGGAGATCGTCCAGGCCAACCTGGCCCAGCGCAGCCTTGAGGCCGAGAAGGCTGAAGAGATCATCAACCAGGAGATCGGCCAGTTCCACAAATGGCTTTCGACACTTGAGGTTACCCCGACAATCGTAGCCCTGCGCAGCCGTTTCGATGAGATCAGAAA